>DAOUDX010000243.1:0-2691 GCA_034430835.1 Anaerolineae bacterium | reverse complement strand
ATAGGGGGAGGGGGGAAGGGCCGTTTTCTTGCCCTTTCTCCCTTTCCTTGGGGCGGGCGCGAGCTTCCTGGCGATGCAAGACTTTCATTTCTTTTGGCCATTTCGTGGTCTAGTAAATGGGGTCAACCTCAGTCTGCTGTTGCTGCTGGCGCTGCTTCAACCGCGGCACCGCTACGAGCAGACACAGGGCTGCTATGCAAACGACTCCGGCAGCGGCTGCCACGAACCAGGGCCAGCGGCGCTTTTTCTTCGGCTCTTTCTCTTTTGATGGCTCGACAGCCTCCGCCGGCATGATCTTGGTGGGCGGTGGCACCACGACAGTCTCTCGCATCTTGGGCTCGGCAGCGATTCCCACGGCTGGTTCCAGGGCCGCGCTCAGTTCCTCGACCGACTGGAACCGGTCGGCAGGCTCCTTGGCCAGCGCTTTGAGCAGCACTCTCTCTGTCGGTTCGGGCAGATCAGGGTTCAATTGCCGGGGAAGCGGTAGCGGCGTGAAGATGTGATCGTGGATGATTGCGTAGGGGGTGTCGGCAGTGAATGGGGCCCGCCCGACCAACAGCTCGTAGAGCACGACGCCCAGCGAGTAGACGTCGGTGCGGGCGTCGAGATCCCTGATGCCCTTGGCCTGTTCGGGGGAGATGTACTGGGGCGTCCCCACCATCATGTCGCGGGAGAGGGTGGACTCGCCCGCCTCGGCCATGCGCGCCAGCCCAAAGTCGGTCAGGTAGACGCCACCTTCGGGGGTGAGGAGGACGTTGGAGGGTTTGATGTCGCGGTGCAGGATGCCCTGCTTGTGGGCGTAGGTCAGAGCCTCGCCGATGGCTTGGGCGATGCGCAGGATTTCGTCTTTGTCCAGGGGACTGTCCTCTATGCGGGCCTTCAGCGTCTCGCCCTCGACGAAGCGCATCACCAGGTAGGGGTGTCCGTTGTGCTCGGCAAAGTCGTAGATGGGGATGATGTTGGGGTGGTCGAGCTTGGCAACGATGCGGGCTTCCCGCTGAAACCGTGCCAAGAAGTTGGGGTCCTCCATGAAGGCCGGGTGCATGACTTTGATGGCGACGTAGCGATCAAGCGCGGCGTGGTAAGCCTTGTAAACCGTCGCCATGCCTCCCTGGCCCAGCTTTTCGACGATGCGGTATGCGCCTACGTTTTCACCGTTGGCGAAGGTCATGGCTGTCTTCCTTCCCGTCAGAGGCTATGCCCTCAGGCTGGTGGCATATGGTATCGATTCAGGGTTAGCGCAGCAAAAACTGTGTGTAAACCCTGAGTAAAACCAAGAAAGGGCACTGGGATGGCCAGGGCCCCGGTTGTCAGTGTTACTTGTCCGCCAGAGCCGCCACGCCGGGCAGGGTCTTGCCCTCCAGAAACTCTAGACTGGCTCCGCCGCCAGTGGAGACGTGACTCATCTTGTCTGCCAGACCGGCCTGTTTGACTGCCGCTGCCGAGTCTCCGCCGCCGATGATGGTGGTAGCGTCCAGCTTGGCCAGTGCTTTCGCCACGGCAAAGGTGCCCTGGGCGAAGGCGGGCATCTCGAACACGCCCATCGGCCCGTTCCAGACGACAGTCTTGGCTCCACTCAGCGCCGATTCGAACGTCTGCACGGTCTTGGGGCCGATATCGAGGATGCGCCAGCCGGGAGTGACCTCGTTGGGGGCCACGATCTTGCTGTTGGCGTCGTTGTCGAAGGCATCGGCGACGACCACGTCCACGGGCAGCACCAACTGGCTACCCGCTCTCCCCAGGAGCGACTTGGCTGTGGCTACTGCGTCTTCCTCGACGAGGCTGTCGCCCACCTCGAAGCCTAGCCCTTTGAAGAAGGTATTCGCCATGCCGCCGCCGATGAGCAGCCGGTCGCACCTGGCCAGCAGGCTCTCGATGACGCCGATCTTGTCCGAGATTTTGGCGCCGCCCAAGATGGCGACGTAGGGGCGCTCGGGATCGCTAGTCGCCCTGCCGAGGAACTCGAGCTCCTTTTCCATCAGGAATCCAGCTACAGACGTCAGGTAACTCGCCACCCCCACGTTGGAGGCATGGGCGCGATGCGCTGTACCAAAGGCGTCGTTGACGGCGACGTCGGCCAGCGAGGCTAGTTGCTCGGAGAATTCGGGGTCGTTGGCCTTTTCCTCGGGGTTGAAGCGCGTGTTCTCCAGCAGGATGACGTCGCCGGGCTGCATCGCCTGTGTGGCTGCTTCGACCTCCGGCCCAACGCAGGCATCCATCTTTTGCACCGGACGGCCCAATACCTCCGACAGGCGCGCGGCCACCGGATCCATCTTTAGCTCCGGCACGACCTTGCCCTTGGGGCGACCCAGGTGCGAGCACAGGATCAGCGCGGCGTCTTGCTCCAGTAGGTAGTTGATCGTCGGCAGCGCGGCCTGAATGCGGGTGTCGTCGGCTACTGCGCCATCTTTCAGCGGCACGTTAAAGTCCACGCGCACCAGCACACGCTTGTTTTTCACGTCGATGTCGCGAATGGTTTTCTTGTTCATCGCGTTCCTCTCAGAGTGTGGTAAATGAGTAGATGAGGCGTACAAATCCCATCTACTCATTTACTTGATCGTGTCGAGTCTCATAAACTCATACCGGGCAAAGTCTCATAAAGTCGTATCAGTCAGGCTGTTGCACAGCGTCATCTCGCGCCAAGCAGCTCGGGAGAAAGGTAATGCAAGTTGATATGCTGGCAGCGCGATC
>DAOUDX010000242.1:0-23206 GCA_034430835.1 Anaerolineae bacterium | reverse complement strand
GATCGCGCTGCCAGCATATCAACTTGCATTACCTTTCTCCCGAGCTGCTTGGCGCGAGATGACGCTGTGCAACAGCCTGACTGATACGACTTTATGAGACTTTGCCCGGTATGAGTTTATGAGACTCGACACTACCTATCGCCCTACGTGATCATCGACGGCGCGGCGAACGGCGTGATCAACGGCAGCTTTATCGTTTTCACCTCGCTGTTCGTCACCTCGCTGCTCGTCGGCAGGCTGTGGTGCGGGTGGGTCTGCCCCGGCGCGGGACTGGGGGAGGCGTGCATCGCCGTGAACGACAAGCCCGCCCGCGGCGGCAGGTGGAACTGGATCAAGTGGGTCATCTGGTTTGTCTGGATCGGCTTTATCGCCTACCTGGCCATATCGGCAGGCGGATACAAGAGTGTGAACTTTTTCCACCTGACAGAAAGCGGCGTGTCCGTGGATCGGCCACAGGGCTACATCATCTATTATACCGTCATCGGCATCTTCATAGCTCTCGCATGGATCGCCGGCAAGCGGGCAGCCTGCCACTACATTTGCTGGATGGCGCCCTTCGTGATCCTGGGGCGCAAGATCCGGAATGTGTTCAAGTGGCCCGCGCTGCGCTTGAAGGCTGACACGGAGAAATGCATCGACTGCAAGCGCTGCACCAAGGTCTGCCCGATGAGCCTCGACGTCAATCAGATGGTGCAGAACAGGGCGATGGAGAACAGCGAGTGCGTCCTGTGCGGGAGTTGCGTCGATACCTGTCCACAGGATGTGATCCACTACACCTTCAGCGCGGGGAAATAGCCACGGCGCTGAGATCTGTACAAGGAAATCAGCGGCCCAAAAACGCAGATTCGCCACCGTTTGCCTTTTTGCCTTGCTTTAGGACCAGATTGGATTATAATCTCCACCAGGGGGGAGACAATGGAACTACGATACCGTATCCTACAATCCCGCTGGTCCAAAGGCGATGAATGGAGAAACTGGGGCTTCTTCTACGAGACCGACAGCGACCGTGGAAAAGCCCCAGTCGCTTGTCACCACAACCTCGACGAACAGCATTGGATCGTGCACGACATCATCGCATACACGTGCGATCAATGTATGCCTCTGGAACAAATCGAAGGGGCTGTGGCAAAGCACAGCGATCAGTACCGCGTGCTGGACGAAATCCATACCCACACGTTTGACGGTCCTGTCTCGGCGGCGGTCAACGCTGTCGAAGCCAAGATCCTGGGACTAGAATATATCGCTCCCCACGACACGTCCGAGGACCAGATGTGCGTCTTTTCCGGGCGCGCCAACCGCCCGCTGGCCCAAGCCGTCGCCCATCGCTTGGGGTTCCCGCTCTCGGCCATCTCTATCACCTCTCTCCCTGACAGCGAGGTGCACGTACAGGTCGATGAAGCGGTGCGACGCAAGGACGTTTTCGTCATCCAACCCTGTTCCATCCCAGTCAACGATCACTTGGTCGAACTCCTGCTGATGGTGGACGCTTTCCGGCGCGCATCGGCCAACAGCATCACGGCCATCATCCCCTACTTCCCCTACGCCCGGCAGGAACGCATGTCGCGCGGCCGGGAAGCGATCAGCGCCCGGGTGGTAGCCACGATGCTAGAGACCGTCGGGGTGGATCGCGTCATCTACATCGACATCCACGCTGAGGCCACCCAGGGCTTTTTCACGGTACCTGTGGACCGGCTGCAGGCTTTCCCTATCCTGTCCTACTACTTCCGCGACAAGCCCTTCCTGAAAGACGCCGTCATCGTCTCACCCGACGTAGGACGGGCCAAGCTGGCAAGCAGGTACGCCGAGGCATTGGGAATCCCGTTGGTCGTGATGCACAAGCGGCGCGAAAGCTTCCGCGAGGTCAGGACGACCCACGTGGTCGGCGATGTGGAAGGGAAAATCCCCATCCTGATCGACGACATCGTCGCCAGCGGCAGCATACTCAAGGAGATCCCCCTGCTCTTCAAGCACGGGGCCAAAGAGGAAGTGCACATGGCCATCACCCATCCTGTGCTGCTACCCAAAGCGCTGGAGTGGCTGGACGAGGAATGGGCCGCCGAGATCGTCGTCAGTGACACGATCCTAGTACCGCCGGTCAAGCAGCATCCCAAGCTGAAAACAGTCAGCGTCGCGCCGGTGCTAGCGTACGCCATCCGGGGCATCTATCACGGCACGTCCATCAGCCCGCTGTGGGAGCCGGACGCGCCGTGCAAACTGGGGTTTTACGAGTCACCAGAGGATTAGGAGCGCACGACAGCCTGGATCTCGCGCACCAACTGGGGTGTGTCGATGTCTTTGAGCACGTAGCGGGCAGCACCCATCGCGATCGCCTCACCCTCCTCATCGGCATCGGGGTAAGAAGTGAGAACGACGACGCTGGCCGAGGGGCATTGTGCCTTCAGACAACGCAACGCCTCAAGGCCTTCCCCATCGGCGCGCTTGGTCTCCAACAGCACGATGTCGGGCTTGAGCCTTTCCGCCTCCTGCAAACCGGCCCGCCAGCAGCCGGTGCAGCCGACGACTTCCAGCCCGGTGTCGGCGTCCAACCGAGCTTCGAGCGCCTCCCGTACAGTATCGTGCTCGTCAATGATGAGCAATCGTGCGGGTGCCATCTTCTCTCGATCCACGTCTGGGAATTGCCACCAGTATAGCGAAGCCACAGTGCAGGTGTTAGTGTCATCTGTCCCTCATTCCCCCTGACGTTTGTACCAAGCAAGTTGACGATCTTCCCTTCCCATGGTATTCTCGCACCGATGAGCGAAGTGAAGCAGATCAGAGCTGTGGGGATGTTGTCAGGCGGACTCGACAGCATGCTGGCCACCAGGATCATGGTGAATCAAGGCATTCAGGTCACCGCCCTACACTTCCGCACCGGCTTCTCCTACGTCGAGCGAAACAGGGCTGCTGGGCGCAGGCCATCTGGCCTCACCGACGCCGAACGAGCGGCGGGAATACTGGGAGTGCCGCTGGAGGTCGTGGACGTCACGAAAGGCTATATCCCGATCGTCCTCAACCCTCGCTTTGGATACGGCTCGGGGATGAATGCCTGCGTTGACTGCCGCATCTTTCTGCTGCAGCAAGCTAAGGTGTGGATGGAGGCACACGACTACCACTTTGTCTTCACCGGCGAGGTTGCGGGCCAACGGCCCAAGAGCCAGATGCGCCCCACCCTGCGCACTGTCGAGCGGGAAAGCGGACTGGAGGGCTACCTGCTGCGCCCTCTCTCGGCCAAGCTCCTTGAGCCGACCATCCCGGAGCAGCGCAAGTGGGTCGATCGGGAGAGGTTGTACAGCATCAGTGGGCGGGGCCGCAAGGAGCAAATCGCACTGGCGGAAGCGCTCGGCATCACCGAGTACGCGCAGCCCTCCGGCGGCTGCTGCTACCTGATCCACCAAGCCTATTGCCATCGGCTGCGCGACTTTCTGGACCACGAGGGCGAAAATGCGCTGACCACCGCCCAGGTGCAGCTCCTGGCAGTGGGTCGCCACTTGCGGCTGAACTCTGGGCGCAGGGTCGTCGTGGGGCGGCACGAACGAGAGAACGACTACCTGGAGAACTGCGGTGTGATGGGCGTCCGGCTCACGACGCCGGACCACCCCGGGCCGGTGACACTGATGCCGGGGGATCCCACCCACGAAGAAATCGCACAGGCTGCGCGCATCACTGCCGGTTACTCCGACGGCAAGGGCGAGGCGGCCGTGTGCGTCGAGGTGTGCCGGAACGGTTTCTCTATCGACGTCGTCACGGTCGCGCCGATGGCAAAGGAGGACGCGCGGGGGTTGATGGTGTAGACCCTACAAGGGTGTGTTTGTTGTTGGGGGCAATGAGCATCCTGGGTTTGTCGAAGGATGCGCGAAAAGGCTTCTTCGACAGGCTCAGAATGCCCTTTTGCGCCGAGACTGTGCATCTGAAGCGTGAAATTCCTGGTTTGCCCCAAAGTGCAAACGCACCCCCTACAACCGCGATTTGCCCTGGGCGCAGGGATGGAGTATAATGAAGTGCGTTTCACGTTAAAGTGCAGGCAATAAGGGCGGCGGAAAAGGGAGCCCAGTAGTTGACGCCAACCCCCACGATTTTACTCGTCGAAGGAAGAAAACCTACAGTAGAACGTCTCGCTCCTGTCCTCAACGATCAGGGGTATAACGTGTTGACGGCCAACACGCGCAGGGGTGCACTAAACAAAGTGCGGAAGGAACTTCCTGCGGTGGTTGTGTTGGACACCCCCTCGCTGCGTTTCAGCAGCCAGCGTTTCTGTGAAACGCTGAGGAACAGCGGGAGTGAGGTTCTTCCGGTCTTGATGCTGCTGCCGCAAGGAGCAACAATAGACCGCAGCGATGGCGCGCGTGGCCATCTGCGCTACCCCTTCTCCATCAAGAAACTGTCCAACCGCATAGGCAGGATATTGCCCGTTCCCGACGACGAGACACTCCAAGTCGGAAGCATAACACTGAACCTCAAACAACGCTACGTCGTCTGTGACGGGCGCGAGAGTAGCCTCACGCCCAGACAGGCCGCTCTACTGGAAGTCTTCATGCGCCACACTGATGAGATCCTGACCCGAAGTTTCTTGATGAAACGAGTCTGGAAGACTGACTATGTAGGCGATACGCGCACCCTTGAGGTTCACATCCACTGGTTGCGTAAAGCCATTGAGAAAGATCCGAGCTCGCCAGTCTGTCTACGCACCGTCCGCCGGATAGGTTACCGCTTCGAGGCACCAGAAAAGCCAAAGAAATAGCGGTTTGTATGGGCAAGGGTGCCATAGCGTGAATATGTAATAGCGCGGCCGTTTGCCCAAATCCCACTTTGTGGTACAATCTGACACAATACACACGCCTTCTGACCAATGAGAGGGTGCCGTGCGGGCAGCCACGCCGGTCTCTCGGCGGAATGATGAGGGCGGAGGATAAAACAACACAAGGAGGTTCCTCATATGGCTGTCGTTTCCATGAAAGCACTCCTGGAAACAGGTGTGCACTTCGGTCACCGCACCCGGCGCTGGAATCCGAAGATGAAGCCCTACATCTTCACCGAGCGTAATGGGGTGCATATCATAGATCTGCAGCAGACCATCGCGGCGATTGAAGGTGCCTACGCGCTAGTCAGGGACACCGTCGCTGAGGGTGGTACGGTGCTCTTTGTGGGCACAAAGAGGCAAGCACAGGAGGCCATCGCGCAAGAAGCGGAACGCTGTGGTGTGCCCTACGTAAACCAGCGCTGGCTGGGTGGCACTTTGACCAACTGGCGCACGATCCGGAAGCGCATCGAGTATCTGCTCAACCTGGAGGCTCGCCGTGACCGGGGTGACTTTGAGCGCTTGAAGAAAAAGGAGGCCCTGGGCCTGCAGCGCCAGATCGACAAGCTGAACGTCCGCCTGGGAGGCATCCGCGAGATGCGCAACCTCCCCGACTTGATCTTTGTCGTGGACGTGCGACGGGAGGCCACTGCGATCAAAGAGGCCAACAAACTGGATATCCCCATCATCGCCATCGTAGACACGAACTGCGATCCCGACCCTGTCTATCACGTCATTCCAGCCAACGACGATGCTATCCGCGCCATCAAGCTGATCACCACCAAGCTCGCCGACGGCGTGCTGGAGGGCAAGGCCCAGCGCAAGGCCCACGAACCAGCAGAGGTCGAGGTCGAGGCAATCACCCTCGAAGATGAAAAATACCTCAGCGCCGCTACCCTGGCCCGCCTGAAGGAGTTATCTTTCGAGGAAGGGGAGGAGGAAGAGGAAGAGATCGAGCCAATCGATGAACCGTTCATCGAGGACGAGGAGTTGGCCGAAGCTGAAGATGTCGAGGAAGACGTCGAAGACCTAGAGGCAGACCTCACGGACTAGGTTCCCGCCGCGCTCACGCACGACAAACTGATACGAGGGAGAACGAGAGTTGGAAATCACCGCTGAAATGGTCAAAGAGCTAAGGCAAGCAACGAGTGCCGGCGTGCTGGACTGCCGCAAGGCACTGGAGACCTGTGAGGGCGACTTTGATAAGGCAATCGCCTACTTGAGGGAAAAGGGACTGGCCACCGTTGCCAAGAAGGCTGATCGCGAGGCATCCGATGGCATGATAGAGGCGTACGTTCACCCTGGCAACCGAGTGGCCGTGATGCTGGAACTGAACTGCGAGACTGACTTCGTCGCCAGAACGAGTGACTTCAAATCCCTGGCCCACGACCTAGCCCTGCACATCGCCTTTGCCGCACCGCAGTACCTCGTGCGCGAGGGCGTGCCCGAAAAGGTGCTCGAAAGCGAAAAGACCACGTATCGCGCGCAAGCCCTGGAAGAGGGCAAGCCTGAGAGTATCCTGGATCGCATCGTCGAGGGGAAGCTGGACAAGTTCTACAAACAGGTCTGCATCATGGAACAACCCTTCGTCAAGGATGAGGACAAAACTATACAGGACCTGATCAACGAAGTTATCGCCAAGCTAGGCGAAAACATTGTCCTGCGCCGCTTCGTGCGCTACGAATTAGGAGAGGGCCTATAAACGCATGGCTGCCAAGTACAGGCGCATCCTGCTCAAGCTAGGCGGTGAGGCCCTGGCCGGCCCCCGCGGCTTTGGCATCAGCCCTCATATGGCAGAAGAAGTCGCCGCCAAGGTGGCAGCTTTGCGCAACCTCGATCTCGAGGTGGCTATCGTCCTGGGGGCAGGCAACATCTGGCGCGGGCGGGATGGCCTCGATCACGGGATGGATCGCGCCACGGCAGATCACATGGGCATGCTGGCGACAGTGATGAACGCCCTCGCCCTGGCCGACGCACTGGAGCGCACAGGGATCATGACTCGCGTACAGACCGCCATCGAAATGCGGGCCTTTGCCGAACCCTACATCCGTCTGAGAGCCATCCGCCACCTGGAGAAGGGACGCGCCGTCATTATCGGCGGCGGCACCGGGAACCCCTACTTCACGACCGACACGGCCGCAGCACTCCGGGCGATGGAGATTAGTGCCGACCTGCTGATCAAAGCGACAAAGGTGGACGGCGTTTACACCGAGGATCCCCACGAAAACCCCGATGCCAAGCGCTTCGATCGTCTGACCTACATGGAGGCACTCGAGTTGCGCGTCGGCGTGATGGACGCCACGGCCATCTCACTCTGTATGGAAAACGACCTGCCCATCCTCGTCCTCAACCTTTGGCAGCCACACAGCCTGGAGCGAGCCGTGACGGGCGAGGACATCGGAACTTTGATCTCTAGGTAACGCCATGTACCGGGATTTGCCATGATTGACGAACTGCTCCTCGAGACAGAAGATCACATGCAGAAAGCCATTGAGGCGTTGGAGGCCAAGCTGCGGGCCATTCGCACTGGGCGAGCCTCGCCGGGTTTGATCGAGCAGGTGATGGTGGATTACTACGGCACGCCGACCCCGCTCAGGCAATTGGCCGTCATAGCGGCCCCAGAGCCTCAATTGCTCACCGTTCGTCCCTACGATCCAGGGTCTATCGGTGAGATCGAGCGGGCGATCCTCAAGTCCGAGTTGGGCCTTACGCCGTCCAACGACGGCAGGATCGTTCGCCTCCCCATTCCGCGGCTGACCGAGGAACGGCGGCAAGAGCTAGCAAAGATGGTACGCCAGCGCGTCGAGGAAGGGAAAGTGTCACTGCGGAACATCCGCCGCGAGGCACTGGACGATATGCGCGATTTTGAGAAGGAAAAGATCGTCTCCGAAGACGAGTTTTTCCGTGGGAAAGACAAGCTGCAGGAACTCACGGACGAGTACACCAAGCAAATGGACGAGATCAGCAGCCGCAAGCAAGAGGAGTTCCTGGTAGGCTGATGCGGATCTCCTGCGGTCGCCTCAACATTGACTCGCGATGACGCCCTCTCAACCAAAGAATGACCAGCAATACCCCCCCCTGGCACAAGTGCCCCAGCATGTCGGCATCATCATGGATGGCAACGGACGCTGGGCTCGGGCGCGGGGATTACCTCGAGCGGCAGGACACCGCGCGGGGACCGAGAACCTGCGCCGCGTGCTGCGAGCGGCGGTAGAGTTCGGCGTCTCGATCCTGACCATTTACGCTTTCTCGACAGAGAACTGGAGCCGGCCAGAGGGAGAGGTCAAAGCCTTGCTGACCATTCTCGAAGGAGTGATCGATCGCGAGTTACAGGAACTACACCAAGAAGGTGTCCAACTGCGTCACGTCGGACGCCTCAAGCGCCTGCCCGCCAAGCTGCAGCAAAAGATCCAGCAGGCAATCGAACTGACCAAGAACAATCAGCGATTGCTCCTGAACGTCGCTTTCGACTACGGCGGGAGGGCCGAGATCGTAGATGCTGCACGCCACATCATCGCCGACGGCGTGCCCGCTGATGAGGTCACCGAGGAACTGATCAGCCGTCACCTCTACACCGCGGGATTGCCTGACCCTGACCTGATCATACGTACGAGCGGGGAGATGCGGATCAGCAACTTTCTCATCTGGCAGGGAGCATACGCCGAGTACTATGCGAGTCCCGCTAATTGGCCAGACTTTGACAAGGATGAACTCTACAAGGCCCTACGAGCCTACACCCAGCGGGAACGCCGCTTTGGCTTGGTGCTCAAGTAGGATACACAAAAGCCTGTATTGAGATCGTGTGCTAGTCATCTGAATTCTCCTTCCTGACCCGTGCTGCGTATTCGTGTATTAACTGCTGTTGTTCTGCTCCCGATTGTCGTCGGATTGACCCACGTGGGCGGGATTCCGTTCCTGGCCCTGGTGGTGCTGTTGCTGTCGCTGGCCGAGATCGAGTTCTGCCACCTGATGGTCCGGGGTAACTTCCATCCCACACTCGCTTTCGGGTTGGCAATGGCATGGCTTTTGCTGCTGGATGCCCAGTATCCGGCACCAGGACTTTTGCAACCGGGGTTAGCTCTGCTCCTGTTGGCCTCACTCGCCTGGCAACTGTTTCACCGCCAAGGCTCGCCGGTGACCGACTGGGCACTGACAATAACAGGGGGCTTGTATCTGGGGCTGTGCGGGGCCAGCTTGATCAGATTGAGGGGCTTGACCGATGGTTCCTGGTGGACACTGACCGTGCTGTTTACGATCATGACGGCCGACTCCGCCGCATACTTTGTCGGCCGCGCGTGGGGACGGCACAAACTGATCCCCACCCTGAGCCCCGGCAAGACGTGGGAAGGGTACCTGGGCGGGGTGATCAGCGGAGGACTGTTGGCAGCGTTAGTGGTCACGCTGTGGAGTACTCACGCGAGATGGAGAATACCCAACAGCTTGCACGGTCTGATCTTGGGGCTGTTGATCGCCACCCTCGCCCCTCTGGGCGACCTGGCTATCTCCATGATCAAGCGGCAGGTCGGCGCGAAGGATAGCGGCAACATCATACCCGGGCACGGTGGCGCCCTGGACCGGTTGGACAGCATTCTGTGGACCGCCGTGATCGGTTACTACTATGTGCTTTGGTTCGTGAAATAACAGTATTGTCATATTTACGTTAGGAGAAAGTATCGTGAGCGAAATGGAAATGGCTTATCTGGATGCCAAAACCCTGGCGGACCTGCGTGAGCTGGCCAAAGAGTGGGAGGTCTCCGGCTACAGTCGTTTGAAGAAGGAGGATCTCATTCTGCGGCTGCTGCGCGCCAAAGCGGAACGAGAGGGATTGATGTTCGGCGGCGGCGTGCTGGAAATTATGGACGAGAACAAGGGATACCTGCACTCCGAACACTACAGGCCGGGATCCGAGGACGTATACGTCTCGCAATCCCAGATCCGTCGCTTCGGGCTGCGCACCGGCGACATGGTGATCGGACAAGTGCGCCATCCGAAAGAAAGCGAAAAGTACTTCAGCCTTCTGCGCGTCGAGGCGGTGAACGGGATGGACCCAGAGGCGGCCAAGAAGAGGCCGAACTTTGAGTCGCTGACGCCGATCTTTCCCGACGAGCGCTTCACACTGGAGACGACGCCCGACAATCTGACGACACGCCTGCTGAGCTTGGTCGCACCGGTTGGAAAGGGCCAACGTGGGCTCATCGTATCGCCACCCAAGGCCGGCAAGACCACCGTGCTCAAGCACATCGCCAATGGCATCACGGCCAATCACCCGGAGGCACATCTGATGGTTGTCCTCATCGGCGAGCGACCCGAGGAAGTGACCGACATGGACCGCTCGGTCGAAGCCGAGGTGATCAGCTCGACCTTTGACGAGCCAGTGCAGAGCCACGCGCAGGTGGCAGAGCTCGCCCTGGCGCGAGCCAAGCGGCTGGTGGAAGGCAAGCGAGACGTCGTTATCCTCCTTGACAGCATCACCCGCGTCTCGCGTGCCTACAACCTGGTGGTTCAGCCCAGCGGCCGCACCCTCTCCGGTGGCCTCGATCCGGCGGCCCTCTACCCGCCCAAGCACTTTTTCGGCGCAGCCCGCAACATCGAAGAGGGCGGCAGTCTCACTATCGTCGCCACCTGCCTGATCGATACCGGTAGCCGCATGGACGACATGATCTACGAGGAATTCAAGGGCACCGGCAACCTGGAGCTCCACCTGAGCCGCAAGCTGCAAGAGCGCCGCGTCTTCCCCGCCTTCGACATCGAGCGTTCCGGCACGCGGCGGGAAGACTTACTACTCGACCCAGAAACGCTGCAAAACGTTTATGCGATGCGGCAGCGCTTCCTCGATGCCCAGTCGCCCACTCACGCGATGCAGGAACTGCTCCAGGTCCTCAAGCAGACCAAGAGCAACGAGGATTTCCTGGCCCTGTTTGCCAGAATTGTAGAGATGGAAGGGAGCCGGTAACCCGCAACATCTGTCGTTCAGCACACCCTGAAAAGACACAGCCCTCGCCATCGCGACGAGAGCTGTCACATTCACCGTTGTGCCGTCGGCAGCGTGCCGAGTGTCTCCCCCCGCAGGGCCCGTTGCATCGCCTCCCGGTCATCCCACGGGTACTCGGTGGTGTTAAAGCACATCGACTGCTCATGGCCCTTGCCGCAGGCGATGACGACCGACTGACCACAATACGCATCGCCCGCACGGGCTATCTGACAAGCACGCAAGATGGCCTCGCCCCGGTCAGGCACGCGCCATAGGTCTACGCCCTCGCGCTTCCCCTCCCCAGCAGCCGCAGCGGCGATCTCGGCCATGATCTCCTCCAGACTCTCGGTGCGGGGATCCTCGGCGGTGACGATCACCACGTCGGCCAGCCGTCCGGCCACCCGGCCCATCATTGCTCGCTTCTCCCGATCGCGCAGGCCGGCGCAGCCGAAGACGGCGATCACGCGCCCGCTCTCGCCGGTCATAGCGCGCGCCGTTGTCAGCGCCTGCTGGAGCGCGTTGGGCGTGTGAGCAAAGTCTACGATGGCGAGAAAGCCCTGCCCCGCGTCGATGCGCTCCATCCGACCCGGAATCCCCTTCATAGCCGTGATCCCCTTGACGATAGCATCTGGAGGGATATCCAGCGCCACGCCAACCGAAGCCGCCGCCAAAACGTTGCTGACGTTGCAGCTGCCCACTAGCGCGGTCTCCACCACCATCTCGCCGCCGGGCAGAGCCAGTGTGAAGCACGTTACGTCGGAGGCAAAGCGCACATCGCGAGCCCTCACCTCGCCTCCCTCCCCATAGACAATCCGTCGGTCGGCAGGGATAGGGCTCAGGTAACGAAAGGAGTCGTCGCCCCGGTTGAGAACGGCCACCTTTGGCACACCAGGCTTGCGGAAGGAGCGGGACAATCCTTCAAACAGACTCGCCTTAGCCTGCTGGTAAGCCTCCAGTGAGCCGTGAGCGTCGAGATGCTCGTGGGTGATATTGGTCACGGCGGCTACGTCAAAATCACAGCCGGCCACGCGGTGCTGGGCCAGCCCATGCGAGGTGACCTCCAGCACAGCGTGGGTAGCACCGGATTCGACCATCTGCGCCAGATAGCGTTGAACGTCGGGAGGGTCCGGGGTTGTGACATGGAAACCGGTGTCGATATCCTCCCCGCCGATGTGGGCACTCACCGTGCTGATCATTCCGGCGTTGATCCCGGCGGCTTGCAGGATGCTGTAGATCAGGTTCACCGTGGTAGTCTTGCCGTCGGTGCCAGTGACGCCGACGAGCGTCATCTTGCGCGAGGGAAAGCCGCGCCAGGCAGCACACAGCCAGCCCCAGGCCTCCCGCGCGCTCAGCACACGCACGTAGGTAAAAGCACCCCACGGCACATCGACCAGCGCCTGCGGCGGCCGCTCGCCGACGACGGCCACCGCGCCGTTGTTCACTGCCTCACCGATGAAGCGGTGTCCGTCCACGGAGACGCCGGGGACGGCGATGAAGAGATCGCCCGGTTCCACCTTCCGCGAATCGACGGCAATACCGCCGATTTCCATATCTCCGCCGACGCGCCCTTGAACCATCGGCAGTTGCTCAAGCAGGTAGCTCAGTTCGAACATGGATGCACATCTGTACGCGCCGGATTATACTTCGGCGCGAGCGAACGGACAAGGCCCGGTCAAGATTCGGCGGCGATGCCAAGAATGGCATCGCCGCCGACCCGCCCTAGGGGCCACGTTCCATTCCGAAACGTGGCTTGCCCTGAAAAACACTCACTCCTCCTCCAATTCCAATAGCTCCCTAGCTCCCACCAGCACCTTCAACAAGTCGCGGCGTTTGAGAGCGCGTTTCCTGTCCAGTTCCCTCTGGCCCGCCTTGTCGTCGGCTATCTTGCCCACCGCCTCGATCCACGCCGCGCTCTGCACCGGCGTGTGTTTGATGCGCCACCGCTCGACTAGAATGGGCAATGCGTTGGCATTGGTCAGCCGCTGGTGGATGACCGTCTTGGTCACGCCCTGTGACTCAATCGTGACCTCGCAATCCTCATACTCGGCCTTGATCGGGCAGACCTGCATACACGCCCCGCACTTGATGCAGTAGTAGTCAGCCAGCACCAGCTCACCCTCCGGATGCTCTGCATCCGCCTCATCGACGTGCAATGCTCGCGTGGGACAAATATCAGCGCAGGCCAGGCAGCCTTCGACGCACTTTTCGCGGCGCAGCTCCACCTGACCCTCCCATGGCTGCACCACCTCGAACGCCCCGTCGCTGGCCACCTCGCACTGGCGGCAGCGGATGCAGTGCTCCTGATCGACCACCAACGTTTTCTCCTTCTTGTCATAGCTGATGACACCCGTCGGGCAGTTGTCGATCACGAAATCCTTCCGGCTCCAGTCGAACGCCGCTTTATCGAACTTGGTGGATTGGACCAGATGCGGGAATGCCTCATACGTCTGCACCGGGTTCTCGCGCTTGTCGTTGATGATCAATGTGATAGCGTTCTTGGGGCACATCACCTCGCACATGCCGCACAGCACGCACTTTTCTGCGTCGATGTCGACCGATGACTTCTTCACCAGCCGCCCGTCGGCGACCTCACCCTCGACGTGGATCACGGCCTCCTTGGGGCAGACGAGCGGCCCGATCTGGCAGCCCACGCAGCGATCGAGGTCCCACGTCATCACGTAATGGCGCGTCACCATCGCGCGCTCAAGCGTGATGGCCTGCTCGGTTTGTGTCTTCTGTGTCGTTCCGCGTTTGCTCATAATCGTCTCCCAATCAATCCCGACGCAGTTCTTGCACTAGCTCGCGCTCGTGATCGTACACCCGCACGACCATCGGCATCTGCCCCGGCAGCGCGTGGGTGGCGCAACCGAAGCAGGGATCGTAGGCGCGGAAGGCCATCTCGATCATGTTGAGCACGCCGTCGTCAACCTTCTTGCCGGGCTGGATCAGCCCTTCGGCCGCCTTTTTGATCGACATATCGATGGCGGCATAGTTGTTGGTCGTGCCGACGATGAGATTGACCTTTTGCAGGATGCCCCTCTCGTCGGTGACGTAGTGATGCGTCAGCGTGCCGCGCGGCGCCTCGACGATAGCCACACCCTCGGTCGGCGTTTCGGTCGGGATGGTGCGAATGTTAGTGCTGGTGATCTCTGGGTCCTGGGCCAGCTCCAGCACACGCTCGGCGGCGTAGAGCAGCTCGACCAGCCGTGCCCAGTGGGTCGCCAGCGTGGCGTGAACGGGTTTGCCACCCAACGTATCATAGAAGCGCTCGTACTCGGCCTGGGCCGCCGGTGTCGCCATCCCGTCGGCGGCGTTGAGCCGGCTGAGCGGCGTGGCGCGGTAGACCCCGCTATCGGGACCATCGACAAACCCCTTCCATCCCACCTGCTTGATGTAGGGGAATTTCAAGTACGTCCACGGCTCAATGTGCTCGGCCACCACGTCCAGATACTCCTCAGGGCTGTACTTGACCAACTCCTTACCATCCGGCCCCACGACGCGCACCTTGCCATCGTAGAAATTGGCGCGATTGTCCTTATCGACCAGGCCCATGTAGTAGGTCTGGTGCGTAAAGGCGTCGCTCAGGATCAGATCGACGTAGGCCTTGTTCCCCAGCACCACGTCGTCGAACAGCTTGAGCGAGAACTTGCCGATCTCGATCGAGTTCTTGGCGATCT
Source organism: Anaerolineae bacterium (assembly GCA_034430835.1). Classification (GTDB taxonomy): domain Bacteria; phylum Chloroflexota; class Anaerolineae; order B4-G1; family B4-G1; genus JAFGED01. The sequence goes on along the minus strand of DAOUDX010000242.1, from coordinate 8,763 downwards.
CGACGATGCGCTTGCGCTCCTCCTCGGTGATGGGCTTGCTCATCCCGCCGACGATGCAGCTCACCGAGTGGATGTACCGCCCGGCGACGATGGCCGCGATCTCGTGGTTCTCCTGCAAGAGCTGTATCACCTTGCCGCCGATCTCTAACCCCACCTTTTTGACCACGCCCAGGATGTTGCGCTCCGCCTTGGGCGCGTCGGGACCGACGACGAAATCGGGCGCGCCGAGGGCGTAAAAGTGGGTCGCGTGATCGGCAACGAAGAAGGAAGCGTACAGCAACTCGCGCAGCCTTTTGGCCGCAGGCGGCGGATCGACGTGATACACGGCGTCGCCCGCCTTGGCCGCCGCCACGTGGTGCGCCAGGGGACACACGCCGCAAATGCGCTGCGTGATGCGCGGCATCTCCTCTACCGGCCGCCCCTCGCAGAACTTTTCAAATCCCCGCAGTTCAGGGATGATCAGATAGGCATTCGCCAGCCCGCCGTCCTCGTTCAGGAACAAATCGATACGGCCATGTCCCTCAAGGCGCGTGATCGGGTCGATGCTGATTTTGTTCATACCTAACCTCTATCGCTTTGCTCGCGGACTTGCCAAAACATCCAGTATAGCTGGTTTTAGGTTCGGCAAGTCCTCGGTGACTGTTTTCCAAACCACCGTCAGATTGACGCCAAAGTAACTGTGAACCAGCTTATCACGTATCCCGGCCATTTCCCGCCAGGGTACCTCCGGATAGCGATCTCGAACGGATTGCGGGATTTACTTCGTAGCCTCTCCGACAATCTCCAGCGCGCGAATCACGGCAAACGCCGTCTTGTCATTCTGAATGAACTGCTCACGCGTCAGGCCCTGTACAAATGCCATCGCTTTTTCCGTAGCATCCAGGATGTCCTCAAGATAATCAGCGTACGTGCGCGCGGAGGTCATACCGCCACGACCTCTTGCAAAATGCGCTCGCCAATGCGAGGCTTTAGCGCGTCCTTCATGACCAGGTCAATTTTGACTCCCAGGACGTCGGATAGATAGTTTTCCAACTCGATGAACTTTAGGAGGCCGGGAGGCTCGTAGAACGTCACCAACACATCCAGGTCACTCTCTGGACTCTGGTCATGCCTTACGTACGAACCAAACACCCCCAACGACTCGACCTGATATCGTTCGGCCAGCAACGGGAGTTGCCGACGCAGCATTTCCATCAGTTGCTCAAGCCCTGCTCGCTCTTGCATGTTACTTGTACTTTAGCTCACTCAGAACCGAATTCGCCAACCCGAATCGATACCCTAACCCTGCCGGATCGACGATGGTGTCCAGGATCTCTTGCAACTTTTCCGGCTCGTCGGTGTCGACCAGCGCGCCGATGGCGCTCATCAGCTTGGCCCCCTGGTCGATCACGCCGTCGGGCGGGCCGTAGCAACCGCGGCACGGCATGTTGCCACTGATGCACGGCAGGCCACACCCCGCGCGCGTCGCCGGGCCGCAGCAGATAACACCCTGCGTCAGGAAGCACTTGTTTGGATCAAGCTCGACCTCGTGCGGGCGCTTCCACTCCGAGACCCGCTGGCCGCTGCCGCCCTTTTCGCGCGGGCAGACGTCGCAGTTGGTCTTGGCATCGGCGCCAATTACGGCCCCCTGGTCCGGGAGCTGACCCGCCAGGAGCACCTGCAACACGGCCCAGATCTGCTCGACCACCGGCGGGCAGCCGGGCATAAAGTAATCGACATCTACGGTCTGGGCCAGCGTCTTGACATGATCGTAGAACTCTGGTATCTCGATCACGCCCTCCGGCACCGTGGTCTCGACCTTGGGATACGTGCCGCGCGAATCCTCATCGACCGAAGGCGCCGTATCGTAGACGCGCTCAAAGATGGACGCCTTGTCGTAGAAATTGGCCAGGCCGGGGATGCCGCCCGTGTGAGAGCACGACCCAAAAGCAATGAGCACCTGCGACTTGGCACGCAAGAGCTTGGCAATGTGCTCGCCCTCGCTGTTGCGGATCGCGCCGTTGAAAAAGGTGGCCGTGATCTCGCCATCCTTCATCGCCTCGACGTCGCCATACTTGAAATCCATGATGCAGGGCCAAAAGACGATGTCCACCAACTCGCTGGCCTGGATGAGCCGCAGGCCCAGTTCCACAAAGCTGATCTCACAGCCACCGCAACTGGCGGCCCAGTATAGTGCCAGCTTGGGCTTGGCCTGTGCCTTCGACTTTGCTTTTGCCATTACACCGCCTCCTTGTAGGCGACCAGGTGTTGCGGCATCGATAGATGCCGAAGCATCCCATCCACCTCGTTGCGGATGCGCCCGCGATCCTGCGTACCGATCTGCACAAAGCGCACGCGACCGTCGCCTACATTCATCTGCCCCAGCATCGTGTTCAGCAGGCTGATCTTGCAACTGCTGACATAGTTGCCGCGCTTGTAGTGGCACTCGCCCGGCGCGCAGCCGCACACCAGCACGCCGTCGATACCCGAGCGCAGCGCCATCAGCGCCATCTCGGGATCAATGCGCCCGGTGCAGGGGATGTGAATGACGCGCACGTTGTCGGGGTAGCTCTCCAGCAAACTGACATCGTCGTCGGCCCGCAGGCACCAATCGCAGACAAAGGTGACCAAGCGAGGTACGCCCTTTGGCTGCCGCTTGACCTCGATCTGCTTGACGATGTCCGCGTTGCCAACCCCTGGCCGGGCAACCGCCCCCAGCGGGCAGGCCGCCACGCAAGTGCCGCAGCCCATGCACTTGTCGGCGTCCACCTCGGAGAAGGTGTCCATCTCGCCGTCCACTTCTTTCTCGATCAAGTGCGGCGCTTCGTAGGGGCAGACCATGACGCAGATGCCGCAACCAGAGCATTTATCCTCGTCAACCGTGACCGCTTCCAGCGGCGACTCGTACCCGGCCTCGACGGCCAATTGCTTGACCGCGCCGATGACGCCCGATATGTGAATCTCCTGCGGGCAGGCCGGGTAACACAGGTCACACTCGGAACAGAGCCACGTCGTCGGGCTGGCGAACGCCTCGTCCTGCATGTCCATCATCACCATGCGCAGCAGGCGGCGCGGGTTGTATTCCGGCTCGACCTTTTGCTGGATCATACACTTGCTGACGCACGTCCCGCACGAATAGCACATCTCCAGGTGCTCGCCGCCGGGGATAGCGCGGACTCGGTCGGCAAAGGTTTCGGGTCCTTCAGTGTGGGGGGTATGGCTCATTCTGCTATCTCCTAAGCTGGCTCCGGCGTTTCGGCCTTCATTGCTTCGACAAGACGATCCGCAAACCCCAGCGCTTCCTCAACCTGCGGCGGTTCCTTCATCCGGCGGGCGCGCTTCTCCATCTCGGGCCGCAGCCGCTCAATCTCCTCCAGCAGGCCTTCCTTGGGTATCGAGTCCAACAGGGCCTGCATCTCGTTGACGACGCGGGCGTATTTGTCGCCCTCGGCCGCGCTGATCCACTCGATGCGGAAGCGGCCCGGCGTCATGCCCATCTTCTCGAACTGCTTGAGCAGCCGCCCGGCGCGTTTAGCGCCGACGGGCTGCCCGGTGATATAGTGGCAGTCCTGCGGATGGCAGCCGGAGAAGAGCACCGCTCCTGCGCCCAGCCGGAAGGCCTCGTAGACAAAGTCGGCGTCCATGCGAGCGACACACATCACGCGCATACCACGCTCGTTAGTGGAGTAATCAAAGTGGCTGGTCCCGGCCAGGTCAGCGCCTGGATAAGAGCACCAGTTGCAGCGAAAGGCCAGTATCTTGTCCTCGGGGTCCTTGGCCAGCAGGGCGCGGATTTGGGCCAGGAGTTGCGCGTCGGTAAAGTGCATCTGGGTGATGGCGTTGTGTGGGCACTCGGCCACGCAGCCGCCACAGCCGTGGCACTTGGCGGTGACGACGTGGGCCGCCTTGCCCTGCTCGTACTCGATAGCGCCATAGGGGCAGGCCCTGGAACAGACGCCGCACTTTTTGCCGTCGGCGCTGACACAGCGATCCTCCCACACCATGGCCACAACCGGCTCGATCTCCCACTCGTCAGAGTGGAGCACGCGCCCGGCCCGGGCCGCTGCCGCCGATCCCTGCGCCACGCTGGCGGGGATATCTTTGACGCCCTGGCACGCGCCGGCCAGAAAAATACCGTCGGTGGGGCAATCCATCGGGCGCAGCTTGGGGTGATACTCCATGAACCATCCGCCAGGGCTCTGGCTGATGTTGAGCACCGAGCTGACCGCATCGACGTCCGGCTGCGGCACAGCCGCCTGGCTGAGCATTACCATGTCGTACTCGCGCTCGATCACGCTCCCCAGCGCCACGTCCTCCGAGTGCACATAGAGATTCTTCGTCTCGGGGTCTTCGGTGATCAAGCTGGGACGGCCCTGGACAAAGTGGACGCCCATCTCGCGCGCCCGGTCGTAAAACTCCTCATAGCCCTTTGACGGCGTGCGGATGTCCATGTAGTAAATGGTAATGTCCATCTCGGGATAGGCCTGTTTCAACAGCACGGCGTTCTTGATGCCGTACATGCAGCAAAAGTTGGAGCACCCAGGGTTAAAGCGCTTGTCGCGCGAGCCGACGCAGTTGATGATGGCCAGCCGCCTGGGACTGACACCATCGCTGGGTCGGATCAGGTTGCCAGAGGTCGGGCCGGCCGAGTTAGCCAAGCGCTCGATCTCCATCGCCGTGACGACGTTGGGAAAGCGACCATAACCATACTCTGGGATCACGCTGGGATCAAAGTGGTCGTAGCCGGTGGCGACGATGATCGACCCGATATCCTCCCACACCAGCTTATCCTCAATGCCAAAGTCGATGGCCTCCAGCTTGCCACAGGCATCCACGCACTTGTAGCACTGGATGCAGGCATCCATGTCGATGTTATAGAGGAGGGGCACCGACTGGCTCATGACCACGTCGATGGCCTTGCGCGGGGCCAGATTCACATCGAAGTAGTTGGGGACCTCAATGGGGCAAACCAGCGCGCACTCGCCGCAGCCGTTACAGCGATCGGCGCGCACGTACCTGGACTTTTCGCGCAATTGAACCTTAAAGTTGCCGACGAAACCATCGACCCGCTCGACCTCTGTATACGTTCTCACATCCACCTTGGGGTGACGCGCCGCGTCAACCATTTTGGGGGCGAGAATTCATATACTACAGTCCATAGTAGGGAAGGTCTTGTTGAGCTGCGCCATGACCCCCCCGATGGTCGGCCGCTTCTCGACCAGGATCGTCTCGATGCCCTGGTCGCCCAGGTCAAGCGCGGCGCTGATGCCCGAAACGCCAGCGCCGATGACCATGGCGCGATGAGTCACGGGCACGTGGATCATGTCCAGCGGGGCGAGGAAACTGGCTTTGGCGACGGCCGCCGCGGTCAGGTCTTTGGCCTTCTCAAGTGCGCCATCGGGGTCGTGACCGTGCACCCACGTGCACTGCTCGCGGATGTTGGCCATCTCCATCAAGAAGGGGTTCAGCCCGGCCTCGGCCACCGCCGCGCGGAAGGTTGGCTCGTGCATCTTGGGCGAGCAGGCCGAGACCACCACCCGGTTCAGGTTGTACTTTTGGATGTCCTCCTTGATGAGGTTCTGGCCGCTATCGGCACAGGCATACATCGTATCAGTCGCTCTGACCACGCCGGGTAGCATCGAGGCGTATTCCGCCACGACACCGGGCGGGATCACGCCAGCGATGTTCGACCCGCAGTGACAGATATATACGCCGATGCGCAGATCCTCCGGCTTGTTTCCGTTGCCTCCTGCTCCATTGTCTCCTGCCATACTTGCTCCTTTAACAATAGGGCACTCATAGACGCGAACTAGCGCCGATTGCCAGCCGCGAGAACCGGTAGTAACCTGTACCTTGAGATCTACGGCTTGACCACTTCCTCGATGACCAACTTATGCCGCGCCTTCTGCGCGCGCTGATCGGGGGTGGTGAGGGCAAGCGCCTCTTTGGGGCACCACTTGACGCACTGCGGCCCATCCTCCAGGTCCTCGCACAGGTTACAGATCTCGGCCAGCTTGGTCGCCGGGTTAATCGAGATCGCCCCAAAGTCGCAGGCCTCGATACACCAGGCGCAGCCGTCGCAGCGATTGGCATCGATGTGAATGATGCCGGTGACCTTGTCCTGAGTCAGCGCATCCCGCGGGCAGGCGATGACGCAGGGCGCGTCCTCGCACGTGCGGCAGGCCACCGCCGTCATCAGGATCTTGTGCTCGCGCACGGTGCGGATGCGGCTGCGATAAGTGTTAAACTCGCCGGTCTTAGTCTGCGAGCAGACGTATTCGCAGATCTGGCAACCCACGCACTTGGTGGGGTCGCAGGCCACGTATTGATACTTGGAAGTTGACGTAGGCATTGTCATCTCCTTGTCCGTAAAACGTAAAGCGTAAAACGTGAATTGTCACGCATTACGTTTTACGTATTAGACTCCGATCTCCTCGGCCACATCGTCCATCCCGAGCTCGATGAGTTTCTCCTTGGGGATAAACCCCTCCTTCGTCCAGCCCTTCGCCTCGTAGTAGAGGTCTTTCAGGTACTCTAGTTCTTCCTCTGTCACCACGTGACCGGCAGACGCGCCCTCCTTCATCGGCTCGTGATGCCAGCGCCAGGGCAGGTAGTCGTCGGCGCGCGTCCACCCCTCGCGGATGTTGAAGGCCTTCTTGATGGTGTGCGCCCGCTCACCGATCAGGTCCACGGCATCGTAGTCAAAGTCCCAGCCCGTCACGGCGTTGATCAACTGGGCGATGGCCGGCCACGCGCCAGCCCGATCGGCCTTGCCGGTGAAGCAGCGGCGGATGAACTTGCACAGCGGCAGCGTGTCGTAGACAGCAGCATACTCCTCCGTGCTCTTGGCCAACTCGCCGCGGGTGTCGTCGATAGTGAAGCGATCTACATCTCCCTTGATGTCAGGGTCGTAGGCCGCCGACCGATTGTGGCAACCACCACGGGTGCCCGCCGCCAGCCCTACGGAGAAGGTCTTGAGCGCCCGCGCGTCGTAGCCGGGCAACTCCAGCCCCTTGATGTTCATGGCCCATTTATAAGTCTCCGTGCCGCGCTCCTCATCGACCCTGGCACTGGCCCGCTTTGTGCCCTCGGCCAGCAGGTCGCCCATGTAGCCATCACGATGCGCGATCATCTCGGTCAGTGCTACCATCGCCTCGCCGTTGCCGAACCTGGCCTCGAACCCCTCGGGATACTTCTCACATTTAAAGTCTTCTTTGGTAAAGACCCCCTTCTCGTAGCTCTCCATCGCCCAACTGATGGTCACGCCGGTGCTCATCGTGTCCAGCCCCAGATCGTTGCAGTTGACGATGGCCTTGATGGACGCCTCCATGTCGCTCACGCCGCAGTTAGACGAGAGCGCGAAGAGCGACTCGTACTCGATGTGCCCCATCGCTGGCGCGAATGGGCCCTCCTTGACGTGCCCGATCTGCTCGCAGGCGATGGGGCACTGGGCGCAGGCAGTCGTCTTGGCCTTATAGTTCTCGTGCAGGTACTCGCCGCTGACCAGTTCAGCGTCCTCGAAGGTGCCCTGCTGGTAGTTGCGCGTCGGCAAGAGGCCCAGCCTGTTCATGTTGAGCACATTGGACGACGTGCCCAGAATGCGGTACTTTTGCGTGTGCGGCCCCTGCGCCGCCTGGAGGATATCGTAGGATAGCTGTAGCAGCGCGTCAGGATCGGCCACGCTGACACCCTTGGTGCCCCGTATGGAGAGTGCCTTGAGCTTTTTCGATCCCCACACTGCGCCCTGGCCGGTACGGCCCGCCTTCCGCCCGTCGTTGCTGACGTTGGCGATGCGCGATAGGTTCTCGCCGGCCGGCCCGATGCAGGCCGTGCGAATCTGGTCGTCCCCGTACTCGTCGCGGATCGCGTCCTCGGTCTCGTAGGTGTTCAGGCCCACGAGGTTGGAGGCATCGTGGAACGTGACCCTGTCGTCGTCGACAAAGACGCGCACCCAATCCTCGCTGGTACCGTGGATGACGATGCCGTCCCACTCGGAGCGCTTGAGGGTGACGGCGAGCCAGCTTCCTGAGAGGCTGTCGCCGATGAAACCCGTTAGCGGCGATTTGGACGCCATGCCGTACTTACCGCCCACTGGCACCGGCGTCCCGGCGAAGAGACCCCCGGCGATGCAGATCACGTTGCCGGGGGAAAGGGGATCGCAACCCGATTCGATGTTCTCCCAGGCCAGGCGGCTGGCCATGGCCACACCGCCGATGTACATCTTATACCACTCCTCCGGCTTGGTCTCGACCCAGGTTTTGCGCGCGGTCAGATCGATGTGGAGAATCTTTCCACTGTAGCCATGCATGATTTCAACCTCCTGCTGACATAGACATAAGCACGATTCGGTCGCCGTCGTTGGGACATTCGTCCATCTGGTCGGCCTGAATCATTCGCCTGGTATTCAGATTAAAGATATTGGGGGGCTGCAACGTCTCGCCGTCAGGCTGTATCACGTTGCCGATCATGGCAGGGTATCTGGCACTCAATAGCCGGACGATGTCTCGAAAGGCCGTGCCTTCCTCTAACTCCAAAGCAAGTTCCTTTGTTCCCGCTGCGATCCGGGCAAGTCCGAAGAGTTCCAGTTGGATACGCATGCGCTTTTCCTGCCGCCTTCCAATTATAGTGAATACCCTCGATTTGGCAATTCACCGAATTGACTCACTAAAAAGTGTACCGAAAGAATATCGTTGACTCACGAATAAATCGTACCTTGGCGCATTCGTTGACTCATGAGAAAATCGTACCAAAAAATAAGGAGGTTTTCCGTGAGTCGAGTCGATG
>DAOUDX010000241.1:0-2992 GCA_034430835.1 Anaerolineae bacterium | reverse complement strand
TAGGGGGAGGGGGGAAGGGCCGTTTTCTTGCCCTTTCTCCCTTTCCTTGGGGCGGGCGCGAGCTTCCTGGCGATGCAAGACTTTCATTTCTTTTGGCCATTTCGTGGTCTAGTAAATGGGGTCAACCTCAGTTCCCTCCATCTCTGATAATTCACTATCCTCTCCTACCCCACCCCAAAACGCGCACATATCGCGCAAATTAGGCCCCGTTACGTGCGTCCGTGTGCGTATGTGCGATGTTTTTAGCCCATGCTCTACCTGCTGAGGTAGCCTCTAGCCCTTGGCTGCAAATCGCACGTCGATACCGGATTGCCTTGCGCAAGAGAATCGGCGAGTGCTATGAAAATCCCCTCAGCCTTGGAACTCGCTCGACATCACGTTTGACGGCCTTCTCGCCGAGTGCTACAATACGTTCCCAATCACTGGAGCAAAGGGCAGCGTATGGACAACAGCAAACGGCATATCTATCTCGATCACTCTGCAACCACGCCTGTGGACCCGCGTGTGATAGAAGCGATGCTTCCCTATTTGGGCGAGGTTTTTGGCAACAGCGAGTCGTCTCACGCCTTCGGCCAGGCAGCCGCCAATGCGTTGGAGCAGGCGCGCCAGGATGCTGCTGGTGTGCTGGGGTGCCATTCTTCCGAGATCGTCTTCACAGGCTCTGGAACCGAGGCGGACAATCTGGCACTGCGCGGCGTGGCGTGGGCCGCTCGGCAGCGAGGGCGCGGCGATCACATTGTCACCACTCCTATCGAGCATCAGGCTGTGGGACGCACGGCTGATCAATTGCGCGACCTGTTTGGTTTCGAGGTCACTCGGGTGCCGGTGGATGAATACGGTCTCGTCGATCCGGGCGATGTGGCCGCTGCCATCAGGCCCGATACCATCTTGGTCAGTGTGATGATGGCCAACAACGAGGTCGGCACGGTGCAGCGCATGGTCCAGATCGGGCGCGTCTGCCGTGAGCAGGGCGTTCTTTTCCACACCGACGCGGTTCAGGTTGCTGGTCGGCTTCCACTAGAGCTAGATGATCTCAACGTGGATCTGTTGGCTCTATCGGCCCACAAGTTCTATGGCCCCAAGGGCGTTGGCTTGCTCTACGTGCGGCGCGGCACTGCACTGGTGCCTGCTCTCACCGGTGGGAGCCACGAGCGTGAGCGCCGTCCGGGGACGGTTAACGTCGCCGGGGCGGTGGGGCTGGCGACGGCCCTGCGCATAGCGGAGGAGGAGCGGGTGACGGAGACGACCCGTCTGTCCCGCCTGCGCGATAGGCTCATAGCAGGGGTCCTGGCATCCATTCCAGATAGCCGCCTGACCGGTCACCCCAAGCACCGTCTGCCCCATCACGCCAGCTTTGCCTTCCGCAACGTCGAGGGACAGTCGGTCGTGTTAGATCTCGACCTGGAAGGTGTCGCGGCCAGTTCCGGGGCGGCCTGCGCCGAGGGAGAGCCGGAGCCATCGTTCGTGCTCGCAGCGATGGGCCTGCCCCCTGACTGGAGCATTGGCAGTCTGCGCCTCACCCTGGGGCGTGGCAACGATGCGTCCGACGTGGATCGCGTGTTGGAGGTTTTGCCGGGCATCGTCGGGCGGCTGAGGGCGGGTGGATGAGCGGACCCCCCATAGCCTCGTCGCGCGTCCTGGTCGCTCTGAGCGGTGGCGTCGATAGCGCTGTCGCTGCTGCGCTCTTGGTCGAGCAGGGGTACGAGGTCGTCGGCGCGATGCTGCGGCTGTGGGCCGAGCCTGAGCCGGACGGCGCACAGTCCAATCGCTGTTGCACGCCCGAAACTGTGGATCGGGCGCGTCGTGTGGCGGACCGGCTCGACGTCCCCTTCTACCTCATCAACGCCGAAGCCGATTTCAAGAGTCAGGTGGTGGACTACCTCGTCACCGAGTACGGCGCTGGCCGCACGCCGAATCCGTGCGTTCCCTGCAACCGCGCCGTCCGCTTCGGCTTTCTTCTGAGCAGAGCACTGGCGTTAGGGGCCGATCTCCTTGCCACGGGTCATTATGCGCGCGTGCGGCAGATAGAGGGCCGCTATCAACTCTTGCGCGGGCGGGATTCGCTGAAAGATCAATCCTACTTCCTGCACGCGCTGGCCCAGGAGCAGTTGGCGCACGTCCTTTTCCCGCTGGGCGAGTTGACCAAGGATGAGGTGCGCGCCATTGCTCGTGGCCGCCGGTTGCCTGTGGCGGAGCAGCCAGAGAGCCAGGACCTGTGCTTTGTGGCGGACGGCGACTATCGACGATTTCTGGCTCGTAGTGCTCCTGACCTCTTGCAGCCCGGCCCTATCCGCGACACGACTGGTCGCGTGTTGGGTCAGCATCAGGGATTGCCTGCCTATACCATCGGGCAACGCAAGGGACTGGGGATCGCGGCGGTGGAGCCTTTGTACGTGCTCGCTCTCGTGCCCGGGGAGAACGCGCTCGTCGTCGGGACTGCGGAAGAGCTGGGCCGAGAGGAGTGTGTAGTCGAGGGAATGCATTACATTGATAGAGAGATACCCACAGTCTCCTTTCGCGCCACGGCACAGATCCGGTATCGCGCCCGGCCGGTGGATGTCACGGTGACCCCAATGCCGGACCGACGTGCTCACGTTCACTTTGCTTCGTCTCAGCGCGACGTAACGCCAGGCCAGTTCCTGGTGTTGTACGACGGCGAAATCGTGCTGGGAGGGGGAACCATTTGTATGCCCCAACAATCCATGCTATAATGATTGCGCGATGGAAGAACAGACGACGACCCCGAAAGAAGCTGTTGAGCTTTCCCCTGCGGAACTGAGGGCGCGAAGGCTGTTCATCGTGGGTTTGGTAGTGGCTGGCTTGCTGGTGGCGAGTCTGATCGCGTTGCTCGTGTTTCTTTCCATCGATGCATACCAGGCGGCGTACACAGGCGGTCCGCCAAGCCCGGGATCGGTTGTGGTCGGGCTGCTGCGGGACGCGGCCATCGTCTTTGTTGCCTTCGAGACTTTGATCATCGGTGTGCTTCTGATCG
>DAOUDX010000240.1:0-1953 GCA_034430835.1 Anaerolineae bacterium | reverse complement strand
AACGGAAAAGCTTGTATATTGAGTATGGCGGTTTAAAACCTCAAACAGCGTTGCCGGACGGCGGCGAATGGTCGTATACTGTCCCTGGGAGGGCAGGAGTGGCTCGGAAGAAAAGCTGAGGAGCTCTTGCTGCCTCTTGGCTCAGACTGCCATCCTCCCGCCCAGGAGACCCGATTAAGAACATTGGGGATCGCCTGCGGGCGTTGCCGTTCGGCTGAGGCCCTCGGCTGAGCTCGGTCGAAGCCCTCACGACGAAGCCCCTAATCAAGGGCAAGCTTGGGAAAAGCTGCGTACGCCATTGGCCCTGGGCACATACGTCACTCACTGCCTCTCCAGGTATTCGCCGTGCTGTTTCAGCACTAGACTGAAAGGAGTCTCGAGATGTACACGATTGGTATCGACTTGGCTATCACGGCAGCCCACAAAGCGATCGTGGCAGGAGCAGACGGGAGGTTCGTCACCCCACTGCTTTCTTTCCACACTCGCTGGAGTGACATCCAGCAACTCGTAGCTCGAATTCGCAAGGATGCTCCCCTGGGTGCTCCTATGCGGGCCGTCATGGAACCCACCGGCATGGTCTGGTTTCCTGTCTCCATCGCGCTTCACAGTCTCGGAGTCAGACCCTACCTTGTCAGTGGCCAGCGCACATATGATCTGCGCCGTTACTTCAAGCGACACTCCTCCTCCGACCGCGTCTCTGCTCGCGTCTTGGCCAAAATGCCATTTGTCGACGAGGAATCACTCTATCCTCTCGAGATCCCTTCCTCGATCCAGTTCGCCTGCCAGCGGGCGTGCAAGGAGCTTGACCGTGTTCAGACCGACATCGCCGCCATCAAGAATCGTCTCCGCGACACAGACCGCTTTTCCTGGCCCGGCCTGGAGGCGGTTTTCAGCAACATCTTCAGTCCTGTCGCTCGCCTCTTCCGCGAAACCTGGTATGACCCTTTTCGCGTCGTCTCTGCCGGCGTGGAAACGGTCCAGAAGACCTTTTTGCCCCTTTCCGGGCACGAAAATGACCTCTTGTGGGTCGAGAACTTGGTTGATCTTGCTTCCGAGGTGACAAAACTGTATGCGCCCGATGCCTTGGACTATGCACGCCTCCAGGAAGAAGTGTGCCGCGAGCAGGAACACTTGGACTACTTGGAGAAAAGGAAGGCCGCTCTATGGCGTGACACCATCCGCCCTCTCTATCGCCAGCTTCATCCCTCCCGCAACCTGGAGTCCCTGTATGGCGTTGGAGAGCTTAGCGGAGCCGTCCACGCCAGTTACATCGGCAACGCTGACCGCTTCCCCACCTCTCGCCACTTTCGTGGTTGGCACGGTATGATTCCTGACAGCCGCCAGAGTGGTGAGTTCGAGTCCAAGGGCTTACACATCTCTCAGGCCGGACCTGACCTGATCAAAAAGTTCAGCTACATTGGCGCAGACGTGGCTCGTCGCTACGACCCCCAGATCGCGGCCATCTATCACGACCAGATCGTGAACAAGGGCAAGCATCACAAGCAGGCTGTGTGCGCGTGTGCCACCCACTTTCTCGATCGGGTCTACTTGATCCTAAAGGAAGCTCGACCGTACGAGCTGCGAGATGTCGATGGCACTGCTGTCACCCCGGAACAGGCACGGACTATCATCACTCAACGATACACGGTGCCGGGAGAGGTGCGAAGGCGCAACAACCAGCGCGTGCGGAAGGAACGCAAAGAGCGGCGGGTAGAGCGCAGATACAAGAGAGGGAAGCGCTCAAGCTAATAAGAGGCGAGCGACAGCTCCCTCAATCTTGAGACAACTTCCCCCTGCACCACGTCTATTATACCTAAGACTGGGCAGGGCGTCAATTCTCAAAACCCCATTGCAGTGAGGGAGAGACCTGTGCGTCCCGTAGCCGTCTGGGTGAATCTTAACGCTATTGAGGATTTTAAGGTTCAATCACTTGACAAGACTTAGAACATCTGA
>DAOUDX010000239.1:0-6795 GCA_034430835.1 Anaerolineae bacterium | reverse complement strand
TTCAGGGATCGACGTGGATATCCGTCCCGATTATGGATATCGAGGTGTCCGCAGTTACCGAGTCTCTGCGCGAAAGATCGAACGGGTCCTGGCTTTCAGGCCAGTGGTGACGGTGGAAGAGTCAGTGCAGGATATGGTACGTAGGATCGAGCAGTACAGTTATACTGACTTTGACAATCCTCGCTACTACAACATCCGCTGGATGAGGCTGTTGGAGGAAGCTCGGGAGATCACCCGTATTACTGGGTCGGTGTTTGAAGCGCCGATGACAGTCGCAAGCCAGGAGGTTGCGACATGAGGGTGCTGATTATTGGATCGAATGGGCAATTGGGAAGTGACTTGATGGAGGTGCTGCAGGACGAGGAGGTGATCCCTCTTACCCACCAAGATGTGGATATCTGCGAGCCAGTAGGAGTGCTTACCACGTTGAGACACCATCAGCCCACGGTGGTGATCAACACGGCCGCTTATCATAAGGTAGACGCATGCGAGGAGAACGCCAAGCAAGCGTTCTCCGTCAATACATTCGGCGTGCGTAACTTGGCCTTGGCTTGCCGAGAATGCGATTGTACCTTGCTCCATATGAGCACAGACTATGTCTTTGATGGGCGTAAGGAGACTGCCTACCTGGAGACGGATTCACCCAACCCGATCAACGTCTACGGCATCTCCAAACTGGCGGGTGAGCACTTTGTTAGGTATCTGCTGGATACCCATGTCATCGTGCGCACCTCTGGCCTGTTTGGCGTAGCTGGCAGCAGCGGCAAGGGAGGCAACTTCGTAGAGCTGATGTTGCGGCTGGCTAGGGAAGGGCGAGACATCCGTGTGGTGGATGACCAGGTTCTCTCCCCCACCTACACGCTCGACCTTGCTCACCAGATCAAGGCACTGATCCAGGCCGAACACTATGGCCTCTACCATGCCACCAGCCACGGCTGCTGCTCCTGGTATGAGTTCACAGCCAAGATCTTTGAACTGGCTGGACTGTCCCCATCTCTCTCACCGCAGAGCACTGCCGAGTCTGGAGCGCGGGCCACGCGCCCAGTCCGCTCAGAATTGGGAAACGAAGCCTTGCAGCGCATCGAGTTGGACCAAATGCGGAGTTGGGAGGAAGGGCTGGCGGCGTATATGGAGGCCCGCCGGGCCGTGCACCCGGAGGAGTAGTTAGATCAGTGAGTGTGGATCTGACTGTATCTATCATCAACACGAACAACCGCGACCTGCTGCGAGAGTGCCTGCGCAGTCTTTTTGAGGGCACGCGACAGATCTCGATGGAGGTGTATGTGGTGGATAACGCCTGTACCGACGGCAGCGCCGCGATGGTGGAGCGGGAGTTCCCTCAGGTCCACCTGATCCGCAATAGAAACCGTCTCCGTTTCTGCGCCAATCACAACCAGGTGCTACGGCGAGGCACTGGTCGCCACCTACTCATATTGAATGAGGACACGCTCATCCCTTCCGGCGTTTTTGATGCCCTGGTGGCCTTCATGGATGCTCATCCGAACGCAGGCGCCGCCGGTGTGACGATGCTCAATCCCGACGGTACGCTCCAGTATTCCTATGCGCGGTTTCCGAGCCTCTGCTCTTCCTTGATTTTGACGCTTTCCTTGAACAGATTGCTGCATGGTGGTTATTATCCCTTCTTCCCTCAGCCCGAGCATGGACAACCACGAGAAGTAGACTGGACCAACGGAGCATGTATGCTGGTGCGTAGGGAAGCGATGGAGCAAGTGGGCCTGTTGGACGAGGAATTCCTGATCTATGCTGAGGAAACGGACTGGTGTTACCGTATCAAAGAGGCCGGTTGGAAGGTCTACTACCTCCCTGAGGTGAGCGTCTATCACCATGAAGGGCAGGCGACTAACCAGACGCGTCCGCGGCGGCGCTTCCGCATCAACCGCACCATCCTGCTATTCTTCCGCAAGCACTACGGTTGGCTGCGCACGCTGGGGTTGCGTTTGATCCTGCTCCTCACCAGCCTGGGGCGGATGCTTGTCTGGGGGCCGCTCTACCTCGTAGGGTGGCGACGACCGCTGGCCCGGCTGGAGGTGATCTATAACGGGCGCACGGCGCTGATTGGCTTGTGGCGGGACGACATGTTTGACGCCGAGTTGATGCAAATGGGGTGATCGGATGGTAGTATTGGAGGTAATCGTTTCCGTTTTGCTGGTCTTTGTCTCCCTTTGCTTGGGATACATTTACTTCTTGGTACTCGCCGGCGCCGCCCATCGTCGTATCCCAGTCACAGACAAGCCAGCCCACACTTTCGCCATAGCGATTCCTGCCCACAACGAGGAGGAGGTTGTCGAGACATCGATAAGGCACTTGTTGGAGCTGGATTACCCGCGGGACATGTATGATATCCATGTCGTCAGTGACAATTCCACCGACCGCACAGTGGAGATTGTTCGCCGCCTCGGGGTGACGTGTTGGGAACGTTTCAGTGAGACGCACCGTAGCAAGGGATACGCCCTGGCCTGGTTGTTTGAGCGATTGTTGCGCCAACAGAAAGCCTACGACGCCATCGTGGTTTTCGATGCTGACAGCCGTGTCGATACTGCGTTCCTTCAGATGATGAACACGGGATTGTGCCAGGGACAACGGGTGCTCCAAGGTTGTCACGTCATCGCCAACCCAGATGATAACTGGTTCACAGCAGCGATGTACGTTGGTTTTGTGCTTGACAACTTGCGGAACGCGGGGCGCTCCAGTCTTGGCTTCTCGGCCAAACTGATGGGGGACGGAATGTGTTTCGCCAGAGAAGTGCTGGAGAGTCACCCGTGGACGGCGGCTAGCCTGACGGAAGACGCGGAATACCAAGCACTCCTGCTGTTGAACCGCATTCGAGTGGCTTTCGCCCCCAATGCTCTTTCCTACGGTGAGCTCCCCACTTCGCTCGCTGCCGCCCAGCGACAACGTTCTCGTTGGATGCAGGGTCGGGCTGAGGTATCCCGACGGCTGACCTCTGTTCTGCTGCAGGCTGGACTGAGGAACCGCAGCCTAGCTCAACTGGATGGTGCCGTCGAGCAGGCGATGCCTTCCTATTCGACGCTGCTGACGTTGTGGGGCCTTGTGGCGCTGGTCGGAGGAAGCCTGGACCTTTTGGTGGGTGGTTTCGCCATGCCCTGGAGATGGGTGCTGGGACTGGGGGGCGGCTTCGCCCTCTACCCTATTCTAGGTCTACTACTGGCTGGGGCGCCGCGTTCCCTCTATCGTTATTTGGCTCTTTCGCCCTTGTATGTGCTGTGGCGAACATCTGTGCGCGTTTGGGTACGCCTGCGAGGAGGGGAGGGTGGATGGGTTCGCACGCCACGAGGAGCAGCAGGCGAAAGACTGAGGTGATATATGGATATTCTCGATGCTTTGATCGTCCGCACTTTAGGGCCTCGTCCTAACCGCTCACTGCTGGCGTTGATGACGATTGTTTTCCCGAGGCAGTTCATGGCTCAACTTCATGCCTCCAAGAACCGGGATATGGACTGGGGGGAAAACCAAGCAGTGATGACGCTCTCGTTTGACGTAGACCTACCCAAAGACGTTGAAGCCTTGCCCTGGTTGTTGGACGTCCTGGCTCCATACTCCTTCCGGGCAAGTTTTGCCTGCATCGGACAGTGGGTGGAGCGAGAACCGGACGCCCACCAACGAATCGTTGACCAAGGGCACGAGATCGTCAATCATACCTACTCTCATCCCTGGAGCGAAGTCTTCAATTCTCGGCCTTTCCTCTCGCTGACCCCGGCGGAACAAAAAGAGGAGATCGAGCGGGGGCACGAGGCCATCGTCCAGACTCTAGGGTACGAGCCGGTGGGATTTCGAGCACCTCACCTGGATCTGTCCCTGGCTATCTACCCGATCCTTGCTGCGATGGGGTATCGGTATTCTTCATCAGCGTTGGCCAGGCGGGTTGGGGTTCTTCCCTTTTGCGCCGTCGACGGAGTTTGGGAGTTTCCCCTGGCGCAGTGCCCCCGGCATCCTTCCAGCGTCTTTGACACCTTTCACGCCTTTCGCTCGACGAGTTGGCTGTTCAGAATTCGAGGTGAGGACGAGGATAGCTTCTTTGACTCGTTTGATCGCCTGATGGAGATGGGAGTAGAACACGGCACTCATATCAATCTCTACTTTGACCCCATGGATGTGCGTGGATTCCGTCGCTTCCCTCGCTTCCTTGACCATATGGCGGCACGGCAGGGGCAAGTCAAGGTGGCGACATATCGAGAACTGGCGGAAATCCTGCAGCTATCAGAAGAAGAGGACGTTCGAGAATGATCAAAGTGCTATCTGTCGTTGGCACCCGGCCGGAGGCCATCAAGATGGCCCCGGTCATCAAGGAGCTGGAGAAGCATCCAGATGAAATCCACTCGGTGGTCTGTGCCACTGCCCAGCACCGGGAAATGCTGGATCAGGTGTTGACGTTGTTCGACATCCAGCCCGACCATGACTTGGATCTGATGCGGCCTGGACAAACCCTTTCGGGGCTGACGGCGCGAATCCTGACAGCTCTGGACGAGATGATAGCGCACATACAGCCGGACTGGTTGCTCGTTCAAGGTGATACGACCACGGTGATGGCGGGAGCCCTCGTGTCCTACTACCGCCGGGTGCAGTTAGGGCATGTTGAGGCCGGCCTGCGCACCGGGGATAAATTTCAACCCTTTCCTGAGGAAATTAACCGTTGTATCGCCGACGTCGTCAGTGACCTGCACTTTGCACCT
The DNA here is from genome assembly GCA_034430835.1 of Anaerolineae bacterium. Classification (GTDB taxonomy): domain Bacteria; phylum Chloroflexota; class Anaerolineae; order B4-G1; family B4-G1; genus JAFGED01. The sequence continues at coordinate 2,083 of DAOUDX010000239.1, read as the reverse complement.
ACGGAGAGCAATCGACGCAATCTGCTGAATGAAGGGATGTCAGGCGAGAGCATTGTCGTCACTGGCAACACGGTCATAGATGCCCTGCTGATGATTGTGGGGCGGGCACGCAAGCGCGTGCTCAGTAAGTGGGAGCCAAGCTTAAACGGTCGGCGGGTCATTCTGGTCACCGCGCATCGGCGAGAGAACTTCGGTCAGCCCTTACAAGAGATCTGCCGGGCGCTGTCTCAGATCGGCTATGAATATGCTCCCGATGTGCACATCATCTACCCTGTGCATCTCAATCCCAACGTGCGGGAACCCGTCTATGCAGCTTTGGGCGGTATTCCCAATATCACGCTGACAGAGCCGCTGGGTTACGAGGAGTTTGTCGGGCTTATGGATCGAGCCTACCTGGTCTTGACCGATTCCGGAGGTATACAGGAGGAAGCACCAGGATTGGGAAAACCTGTGCTCGTCCTACGTGAGGTGACCGAGCGACCAGAGGGTGTGGCAGCAGGTACGGTAAGAGTAGTGGGAACCTCGTGTCGGCATATCGTCGAGGAGACGGCAGTTTTGCTGGACGATGATACGGCGTACGAGAGGATGGCCAAGGCAGCCAATCCCTACGGCGATGGGCACGCAAGCCAGCGTATCGTGGCGGCACTGCTCGGGCGACAAGTTGAGCCTTTTGTCGCCGGGTCTTCTGATCATCCAGCGTCCATGTCGGTGAGCGAGAACCGGTGTCTTTTCTAGTGGGATTTTCACCTGTCTTTGAACACGCTTTGACGTATTCCCACTATACTGGAAGCGTTCCCAGCAGTGGGACAGTGATTCGGTCCTGCTGGAGGCTGGGCGGGCGGTTAAGCAGTCCGCGTCTGATCTGCCAGTGGATCACCTACGAAATCAGATCGTGTAAAATGTGAACGATGTTCGAGAGGAGAAACAGCCGGCCATGAGGGGCACGCTGTCTAGCTCAAATGGGGCCATATTAGCCGCGTGGGCAAAGGAATGAGATCTGTGGAAAAGATATCAAGCCGTGATGAAAAACGGGTCGCGATACTGATTTTTCTGATCTTGATATCATGTTACGCCTACTTTTTTCCCCGCTGGGCTGACTGGAACCAGAACTCGCGCCTGGACTTGGTGATGGCAATCGTAGATCAGGGCGTGCTTCATATTGACGACTATTACGATGGGTATACTGCGACAGGCGACTATGCAGAGTACGACGGGCACATTTATAGCACCAAGGCACCGGGAACCGCGTTTCTGGGTGTCCCGGTGTACTGGGTCTTTCAGAAAACCGTGAAGGGAAACTTGGTGCAGTGGGCTCTCGGTCTCTTGGGAGGCAATGAAGCTGTGGACAACACATTGACCACGGGCGGTTCCGGGCTCTTATCTGAGAAGCTGCACGCAGCCCTGGCATTGTCCGCTACCACTTTTTTCGTCGTCTCAGTTCCCTCCGCTCTCCTTGGAGTCGCTTTGTACCACTTTATGGGATACTTCATCCCATTCAGTGTGCCCAGGGTGTGGGCTGTACTCGTTTATGGGTTGGCTACAAGTGCCTTCCCCTACGCCAGCTCGTTCTATGGTCACCAAATTGTGGCGGTGCTGCTCTTCTTTGCATTTCACCTCGCTTTTCTCATTGGCAAAGAGAAGGTTGGCCCACCATTTGCACTTGGAGTTGGGCTGATGCTTGGCTGTGCGGTCATCACTGAATACCCAGCGGCGCTGGTCGCAGGAGCGATCCTTTTGTACCTTTTCCACCGATTGCACCAGAAGGGGTGGGTCGGCTTGACAATCCTGGGTGGGCTGTTGCCAGGGCTGCTATGGATGGCCTACAACTATGCCATCTTTCGCAAGCCGATCGCCTTCGGATATCAACACGCCCCGCTGTGGCAGGACGTGAACACTGCTGGCTTTTTCAGCTTGGTATATCCTCAGCCGGACGCGCTGTGGGGTATCACCTTTAGCTCGTTCAGAGGGCTGTTCTTTTTGTCTCCTGTTCTTCTGCTTGCCCTCCCTGGCTTCTACTGCCTAGCCCGCAGTCGGGCATGGCGCCCAGAGTTCTTGATCTGCTTGTGGGCAGTGGTCAGTTTCC
>DAOUDX010000238.1:0-10499 GCA_034430835.1 Anaerolineae bacterium | reverse complement strand
GATCAAACGGCTGGAGCCAAAAGGACTGACGGTCGAGGAAATCACTGGCCTCAGCCTGGAGCCTGGTTAGGGGTATGTAATTGGTAAGGTGCAAGGGGTATGAGTTTAATACGGTTTACAGACAGGCCGAATTCAGCCAGGGCCTCGCAGTACGCCTCGTAGCGCTCCCTTGCCTCTGGGTTGTTTTCAGGCCCGCGGATGAAGGCGATGCGGCGGCAACCGTGCTCCGCGATCAAATGGCGAACTGCTTCACGTGGACCCTCTTGGTTGTCCGCCAACACACTGGGGATGTCCGGCAGCGGCGCCGCGATGCTGACCACCGGCAGGAAGGAACGGTAGCGGTCACAAAAAACCGTGAACCCTTTCTGGGACGCGTAGCTTCCCAGCGAGCCGCTGATGATCAGACCGTCGACGCTGCTCTGTGTCACCAGATCATAGAGCAGGTTGCGCTGCGCCTCGAATTCGTTGAAGGGTGAAGCCTCCAACGCCCCACCTGCGAAGGAGAGCAGGTTGGCGTCCAGTTCCTGAGCCGCATCGGCGACCCCGGCCCACACGGCAGTCTGGTACCATGCGCCTCTGCCTGCCGTGTTCTCGATAAACAGGCCGATCGTTGGACACAAGGCCAGGCGGCCACCGCCTCTTCTAGCAGTCTTCTGGCGCCTCGGCACTTGCAGTTTCCTTCCCTAGGTCATTATGATCTGAGTCGGTAGGCTTCACCTGCGCTACTCCTTGCAGATGTACGAAAGGATCAGGGGTTCGATGGAAAGTGCGCTTGCCATCCCTGCACTTATTATACCACATGCTATTGTCGTCTTGATCCAACATCACACATCACGTCTACGTGACATCAAGGTCACATCCGGCCTGGGGCCTCGTTGCCTCTATCTTCAGGTGCAGTGTGCTACGCGTTGGCTGACGGCGCAAAACGTCCTCTTTTGCTCTCTTGCTCCAGAAGCGGGAACGGCCCACCGTCTTGCCGGGTCTACGTCATGGGCGTTCTCCTTGCCCTCCTACGCCTGACTGGCAGGGGTGCTCTCTCCGACGACGATCTGCTGGTTAGCCACCAGCGCGCGGTAGAAATCGCTGCTGTTCAAGAGTTCCCGGTGTGTTCCCATACCGATCAGGCGATTTTCGTTCAGCAGAAGGATGCAGTCCGAATTCTGGATCGTGGAGAGGCGGTGGGCGACGACGAACAGCGTCTTGTCTCGAACGAGCGCAGGGAGGGCGTCGAAGATGGACTTTTCGACGATGCTGTCCAGGGAGGACGTGGGCTCGTCCAGCACCAGGATGTCTGGATCCTTGATCAGCGCCCGGGCGATGGCCAGCCGTTGCTTTTGTCCCTCCGACAGATTGACGCCCTTTTCGCCCACCGGCGACTCGTACCCCTCCGGCAGGCCGGCGATAAAGTCGTGGATTCCGGCGACCTTGGCAGCGTGAACGACCTCTTCCTCGCTGGCGTCGGGGTTGCCGTAGCGCAGGTTCTCCATGATTGTCCCCGAGAGCAACAGCGTGCTCTGCGACACGTACCCGATCCGGCGTCGCAGTGCGCGGACCTCATAGTCCGATGCTGGTTGCCCGTCGAACCATATCTCGCCGGCAGTCGGTTTGTAGAAGCGCAGGAGCAAACTCACCAGCGTCGTTTTGCCCACGCCGCTGGGCCCCACGATGGCCACGTGTTCGCCCGGCCGGATGCGGCACGAGACATCCTGGAGTACCGGCTGTTTTTCGTCGTAGGAGAAGGAGACGTCGCGGAACTCGACGTCGCCGCTCAACCGCTCGACCGCGAGGCCGGTGCCGGTCTCCTCGGGTACGATGTCGTAGAGCGCCGACACGCGCTCCAGCGCAGCCAGCGCGCCCTGCAACTGCAGGTTGACGTTCGCCAGGAACTGGGTCGGACCATAGACGTACCCCACGTAGGACTGAAAGGCCAGCAGCGACCCCAGGGTCCAGTCGCTGGTGATCACCAGATAGGCGCCCACGACCAGGACGATCAGCTTGGCGACGTCGCTGAACCCTCCCAAAGCCAGACCGGCCACCGAGCCCACCGCCGTCTGCTCCAGCGAGATGTCGAAGGCGTCCTGCAGTTCGCCCATCACGCGCCCTACCTCCCGCTCTTCGGAGGCGAACGCCTTGATCAGCGAGGCCGACGAGAGCGATTCCTGCATGCGGCGCGAGACGTTGGCCTGCCGCTCCATGCTCTGGTGGCTCAGAACGCGGATCTTGCGCGAAAAGTAGCGCACGGTGAACACTAGGCCGGGAATGACCACCAGGGCCGCAATCGCCAAACGCCACTCCAGGTAGAACAGGAATGCCACCCCGCCCGCGAACTGCAGCAGGTTGCTGGCGATGCTGATGATCGTTCTGGAGAAGAACCAGCGCAGCCCTATCACGTCCGACGACAGGCGTGACATCAGATAGCCGGTCTCCTCGTCGTCGAAGAAGGACTTGGGGAAGCGCAGCGTGCGGTCGAGCAGGTCGTGCTGAATGTCGAGGATGACCTCTCGCTCGTAGCGGGCGAAATAGAATTGTTGCAGCGGGCCAACCAGCATACCGATCGCCTTGATCGCGATCATCGCCAGCACGATCACAGCCAGCAGGTCCAGTCGGCTCCCCATGATCGCGTCGTCGATCAGTGCGCGATTGAGAAGAGGCTGGGGGAAGCCCAGAAGGGAGGTGCAGAGGACCAACAGCCCTCCGATCACTCCCTTGCGCCAGTGCCGCGCGAGGAACGGGCGCAGGTTCTGTAGATTAGCCCTGGCGCCAGCGTAACCGGCTTGGCCGGCGATGCGGTCCTTGGGCAGTTGGCGCGCAAAGCCGCGCTTCAGGTATCCAAACCAGGTGTTCATGTGTCATAGTCTTCACGAGTGGAGTTGGCGGGGCCTCGGATATGGCGGCATTCGCGATCATGGCTCCCTGAGCACCGCCGGCAGGTACACGCGCCCGCGCATCACGTAGGCCGGTTCCAAATAATGCACCATCTCGTTGCCCGCAGCATCGGCGGCGGCAAGGCGCAGGTGAACAGCCGTGCCATCCTCGAAGCCGGGCAGGTACGCTGCGTATCCATCATTGCCTGTCTGCGTCACCGCCACCGCCACCCAGCCCGCTCCCACATCGTACATCACGGTCACGGTCGGTGTGGCATCCACGGCGTCTGTGATGACCATACGCAGCTCGACGGGGCCGGAGGCCTCGTCGGTTGGCTGTCCATTCTCCAGCACCCGCAGCACCTTGACGAACGGAGGGCTGGCATCCGTATCATACAGCGTCGTGTCGAAAATGGCAACTACACGCCCCTGGGCGGTTACCGGGTCCGGCGCGCCCAGGGTGTAGGTGAACGGCAGGCTGATGGAATAGATCCCCGGCGCGGACAGGTTGATCGTCACCTGGCTGCTACCGTTGGAGGGGCCAACGTCGCCGGTCTGCGTTAGAACGCCGGCGTGCCACAGTTCGTACGGCTGCCGCAACTCCCAGGAGACATCCCCTCCCTGGTAAGCGCGGTAGAACATGCTCTGTCCCTCGGCGGCGGTGAGCCGGATGGCGTCCGGCGCGTCGTTGTTGAACCGGGCGAACCAGTGCACGGGCCCCAGCCCTAGTGGCTCGCTTCCGCCGGATGGCACGCGCCAGTAGAAATCGAATGGACTGAACGGTTGTCGCCAGGCCAGGTAACGCTCCGTATCCAATTGCAGCCAGGGTGTCGTCGTCACTCCTTCCAGTGCGTCCGGCTGGGGTGATGGCGCGACGGTGCGCAGCGTGTACAGCGTGTGGCCGGGAGGTGGTGTGCGGTAGTAGGCCCGCCGCACGTAAGGCAGCGTCACCGTCGGCGCGGTAGGCCCGACCACGTAGGTATACGAGGGGCTTTCGTAGCCGATCATCTCGCAGAAGGTGTACACGCTCGCGCCGGGCAATGCACGCAGCGGGTGATCCACCCGCGCAAAATCCGTCGGCTGGGTGAGGAATTCCAGGTCGCCGGTGATGCCCTCGGCGCGCCCGTGCCACTGGCGATAGGCATCGCCGGTAGGATCCGCACAGGCCACAGTGCGCTCCCACGTGAACTGGGGCGGCACGTCGGAAAAGCGTATGACTTCGGTGATCGGCGCGGAAGCAGCCAGCTCGCTCACCAACCAGCCGTTGCCCCCCCACATGAAGCGATGGAACGCGTGATTGGGCGTGGCCGTTTGGCCAGTCTCGTCAGTGAAGGCGATGCGCGCCTGGTGCACGGCCTCGCTGCGCGAGACGGTGAGCTCGACGAACTCGGAGTTGGATAGCGTGGCCGTGCGCACGACGTAGGCATACGGTTGCCGGTACTGCACGACGATGCTATAGGCGGCCGTGGGTAACAGGTGATCGGACGTCGTCGTCACGGGTGAGGCGTAGCGCGAGGTGAGCGGGTTGTCGTGAATGAACATCACGGAGATGGGTACCTCGTCCACGTGCAGGCGCAGGAGCGGGGCCTTGACGAAGGCGAAGGGTACGCGCAGGGTGGGGGCCGAGGTATCGGCGGGAACTGCCCGAATCGCACCCCAGTAGGCGAACGGGTCCGTCGTCCGGTCGGGCACCAGGGCCGTATCGACCGCGAGCGTAAACGTCACGCCGGCGGAGCTTCCCGGCAACACGACAGCCTGCGTGAGGCTCAACGTGGCGGTGATGCCCGCCGGGAGCGATCCGGTGATGGAAAGGGTGTACGTCACCGTGGCGGTGCTCACGTTGTGGAGGGTCAGTGTCTCCTGGCGGGTCCACACCGGCTGCGCGCCGTCCACGCGCCCCAGGCTCAGGCTGGGCGGGAGGAGGATGGCCGGCGTGACGGCGGCCCGATCAACCTGCAATCGCCCGGCTCCTTGCTCGTACGGCGACCGGCCTAGGTCGAGCGCCGTGTTCATCAGCGCTGCCTCGATCCAATCCGGCGGCCACGCGGGGTGCAACTGGCTCAGCAGGGCTGCCGCGCCAGTAGCGTGCGCCGTCGCTGCCGATGTGCCGCTGCCCTGCGTGTACCCGCCGGGGATCGTGGAGCTGATAGACACGCCGGGAGCCACGAGATCAGGCTTGATGTCCCAACTGGTGGCCACCGGGCCGCGGGAGCTGTAGGTCCACAGTCCATCCGCCTTGTCGGTGGCTCCCACGCTGAGCGCCTGGTGGGCCAGACCGGGCGAGGTGATGGACTGATAGCGCGGCCCGCTGTTGCCCGCTCCTACGACGACCACCGCGCCGGCGGCCACGGCGTTATCGCACGCCTGGCTCAGGGGGTCGTTCGGGTAGCCCGGCCCGCCCAGGCTCAGGTTGATCACGTGCGCGCCGTCGTCGGTGGAGGGGTTGCTGTCCGGGTCGAGCGCCAACTCGATGGCGGCGATGATGTCCGACGTGGTGCCTTCGCCCTGGGCATCGAATATCTTGTAGGCCATCAGGCTCGTGCCTGGAGCCACGCCGGTTATATAGCCGCTGGCCCCCACGATCCCGGCGACGTGCGTGCCGTGCCCCAGATCGTCCCACGGATCGATGGTATCCGAGATTAAGTTGTACCCGGTGATGACGCGCGCGTTGGGAAAGCCCGGCCCTCCCAGGTCTGGGTGGTCGTAGTCGATCCCAGAGTCGATGACGGCCACGCGCACACCGGTGCCCAGGACCGGCTGGCTGCCGGAATCGTGCATGGCCCACACTACCGGCGCGCCGATCAGGGGCACACTCTGCGGCAGCAGGGCCTGCACCGTGTAATCGGGATACACGGCGCGCACGCCCGGCGTCCCAGCGATCGCCTCCCGGTCTCCGGCGCGGGCGACGACCGCCAGGCCGTTGTAGGCGTAGACGTAGCGCTGCCGCACGTGCACGGCGACGCCGCGCACCGCCAGGTCGTGTAGGACGCTGTCCTGCGCTGCACGCAGATCGGCGGCATGGCGTTGGACGGCGCTCCGCGTCACCCAGCCTTTCTCAAGTGCGGCAATCGGCGCGCCCTCCACTTGCACGATCAGGCGCACCTCGTCAGCGGAACTGGGCGCGATTAAGAGGTGCGCGCTGTCGCTATCGACGGCCAGGATGGCGTCAGCGCCGGCCGGCGGTGTGTCCCAATAGACGCCAGTCTCGACGTGCAGTGGGGTCGTGCCGCTGTAGATGATCCGCTGGCCGCCCAAATCCAGAGTCTGGGCCTGGGGATCTCCCTGGAAGTGGCCGGCGGCGATGGCTTCGCGGGGAGGGGGTGTTTGCGCGCCCAGGCTCGCCGAGGCGAACACAAGGAGCGCCGCCGCGAGCGATAGGGCGACGGCGATGGAGATGGTGAATCGTTTGAACTTCTCGGCTTTGTCGGAGGGCTTCATCGTCGCAGGGGTTCCTTCTTGCCGGGTCGATGGATGACAAGGTCATAGGGCCTGTGGCAGCGGAAGCGACCTGTCTCCGACCACCACCATGCCACCGTCCGCATGCCGCAAAGGTACTTGACCAGCGGGCCATGCTCGGCCTCTATGCGAATCCGCGTGATCGTTGGCCGCCACACCAGCCGCACCAGACCGCTCTCGCGCAACAGCCGGTACGGCCAGCGCCCTATCAAGCGCACGATCTGCCACCCACGGCGCCGCACCTTCGCCCAGACGCGCAGTGTGCGGGCGCGCAGTAGACCCCGCCGTCCGCCTGGCACGGGGCGGGCACGCCCCTCTCGCTCTACGTGCGTCACCCGGCCCAGCAAGTTATCCTGGGTGACCAGCGCGTCGTCCACCTGGGGGTTGTTATCCCCCCGCGTCACTAGGCCATCCGGCGTTACAGCTATCACGCGGTGAACCACGTCGTCCGGCTCGCCTGCCCGGTCCAGCCCTTGGAAAACCACGACGTCGCCGGGGCGAATGGCCGCGATGCTCGCCGGCTCGGCGATCAGATAGTCGCCGGGGCGGAAGATGGACAGCATGCTGTTGCCGTGGTAGAAGCGGGCGCGCTGCTCGTCGGTGGGTGGATGGGAAAGGCTACCCCCCATTGGCACAATCACCACGTCAGTCAACCTTGTCTGGCAACTCGCTGATGGACCCACCGGGCGACAGCGCCTGCAGGAATGCTTTCACATCGGCAGCCACCTGCTCGACGGGCACATCTTTGTAGTTCTCTGTCAGACGAGCGGCGCTCTTTTCCTGTGTGAGCGGCCGCGCCAGGGCTTCCCAGATCAGGTGGCCAGTAACTGCCGTAGGCGATGGTGCTGTTGACACTTGGCATCCTGAGCCTATCCTGCCATGGCAGCATCTATGGCATCCCAGTCCACGTGGTCCTTCGGAAAGTACATTCGATACGTCGGTACTTGGTGACAGGCTTTGTGGAGAATGTCAAAAGCCCGTTTCTTGAGGTGTTGAGGCAAGAAGAATGTATAGTTCTGATTCTCAGTCCATAGACACTGTACCAGGTCCGCTGGATGGAGTGGCGTGAGCCTGAAACGGCGTCCCCTATCCAGCACAAAGAGCGCACCTACTCTGGCCCCGCAGGGACCGCTAGTCATCCTTCCCAGGGGAGTCCCATGAGCGACGATCTCGCTCTTCTCCCATCGCAAGATGACTTGATCATCGTTCAAAAGTATCCCTCCATCGGAGAGATTCAGAACGGTCGTCTTTCCTCCTGAATCTGGAGCCAGGAACAGAGCAGCCTTGTCATCACGGATCACGCCGGAGCTATGTATCAAGATCGCGGAGAAGCTGGGAAGGAAAGATGAAAACATCTGCCGAAAGTTAGCCGCTACCCAATACTCAGGGAAGTATCCCTGGAGTTCCTCATCGTACCCCCCACGCTCGCTTGTGTAGAAAACCTCGAGTGTGTTGCAGAGGAAATCGCGGATATCCACCTGATCCTGTGCGATGGCGATATCTGTCTTTTCAGGCCGATCCAGGCACGCTTGCAGCCGGGCGCGCACCAGAGGGGAGCGCAAGATCGGGCCGTCCAGTTGATCCGGGTGACGCACACAGCCCTCAAGTCGCTTTCGCTCTCCCTCTACCGGAGGAGGCAGTGTCAGTGAGTCAGAACTGACTCTGTGTAGGCGTTGACTTATGTCTGGCTGCACACTGTCGCCAACGCGAAATCGTTCGTAGATGTCCTCTTCCAGGCGTGTGAACCGGGCGTTCGCTTCCGTTCGGAAGGCCAGCCCGGCTATCCGGTGGGTAAAGACAATGTGGGTCGAGATGGTCATTCCTCTGGTTTGCGGACGGCCCTTCCCATGGTGCGGCGAAGCTGTGAGCGCCCGACTCGCTTGGGCTGGTCGAAGGTACGGATCACCGGTTCAGGAATTCGGGTTCCCGGCGATCCCTGGTTGATAGCAGTTCCTTGCTCCGGGGAACCAGCGGGCTGCGGCTCACGCAGAAAAGCACTAGAGGCGCTGGTCAGAACGCAGTCAGCGGTCTGCCTGCGATCTGACCCAGCATTCTAATCAATGCCGTCTTCACCAAGCGCCAAGATGTGACTTGGGTGGACAAGCCCAGGCCGAAGCCACAGCGGGCAATGCTATCTCTGTTCCAGACGCGGAGATGTCACCCCGGGCGCTGGTCGCAGGACGCGTCCTATTATGGAGATATGTCCCGTGCTACGGACTATTGCTACGCGCTGTTGCCGTCGAAGCACGACATCTGGGCCTGAGACCCAAGTGGGGTGCACCTAGCCCCGCCGGGATTGGTTCCACCGAAGCACCCTCCCGCGGGTGTGGGGCCGGCCGTGCAGGCAGTGCCATAGGTCGGGAAAGTTCCCTCAGAGCAGTCCTGGCCTGTGAAGATGTCGCCCGCACTGCAATCTGAGAAGGGCGTGGTCCCGGACCAGCAGGCTCCCAGCGGGTCCTGACCGCTCGCGCTGACAGCGGATAGGTCTCTGGCCCGGGGTGCCTCGTACATGAGACGTTCTTTCTTCATCGCGATCTCCTTTTCTCTGAAAATGGGGTGGTTGAGACAGACAGACGCATAAAACCAATCGAGATCCTGCCGTACTGTGGACAATAACTCAATGACCCATTGCCGATTGCTACCGGCACTCGCCGCAACCTCCGCCGATGTCCTAAATCACATATTACCTGCTGTTTCTTCTTATCTCGTCCTATGTCGAGTTAGCAACACAAGGCGTCTTGATTCCTTCGAGGAACTCGTCGCCCCTAAGTAGTCTGCGCTGTTCTGGCCGGCTGTTTCTTCCGTGACACAGGGAAGAGCCCTGCCGCCGCTGCGCGGTCGCAAAACTCGTACGGTGCATTCAGCCTGCCTGCCACGTGGAAGTTGCTGGCAACGCAGGCACCTTGGCACAGGTCCCGGTGAAGGCACTGTTCACAGATTCCCTCCAATCGGGCGGGGATCTGCTCGCGCAGGCGGGTCAGACCGGGGCTGTCACACCATACCTCGCGCAGGCTATCGGTCTCCATGTGGCCGTAGATCAACTCCGGGACCGTGAACCCGATGCCGCAGAGTGACAGTTCCCCGCCTGCCAGCATGCTGAGGATATTCTTAACGCTACATTTGGTAAGGGAATCGGTGAGTAGCTTTCGGATGGGATAGAAGGCAAATGGAATGTCAAAGTACACGGTGACTTTGCTGTGGGGTACTACCTCGTCCTCCAGCCGCTGGTAGAGCAGGATGATCTCCTCAACGGTCAATCCGTGCTCTTCGCAGAACTGCTCCCCGCGCCCCATGTGCTGGACGTGGTTGAACTTGACCGACCCACATCCCAGCCTCTCGCCTAATGCCACCATCTCCGTCATCTGAGAGACGTTGCCGCGATGCAGCGTGCAGATTAGCTGGGGATGGAATCCCACGTTGACCAGAGCCCTGATTCCGTCTAGAGTGCGTTGGTAACAACCAGGCACTCCCCGTAGGGCCTCGTGCGTCTCGGCATCAACCCCATCCAGACTGACCGAGATGAACGGCTTGTAAGGTGCCTGTTTCAGAAACCCTGCCAGGTTATCATCGATCAGCGTTCCATTCGTCTCGATGATGATGCTTCGCTCCTCTTCGCTGATCAGGGTGACGAGTTCCCGAAACTGCGGGTGCAGGGTCGGTTCGCCGCCGGTCAGCTTGACGAACTGCAGACCCAGAGGCTTGGCCTCCCGAATTGCCTTGCGCACGTACTCCGGCTTGACATACTGGCCATCGTCATTGCAGGCTTGATACGTGGGAGCGATCCAGCAATGGCGACAGGCTAAGTTGCAGGTTCCTGAGACGTAAAGGTACAACGAACTCAGCGGCGGGATTCCTTCAGGCAGGTCAAACCTTGGGACAGCCTGGCCCACTACCCGGGCGGACATCTGTTCCGTTTCACAGGGCATAGTTCATTCCTGCTTCTATTAGGAATCTGCGGTAGCAATCATCAGGATTGGCGCGGTTCAGGCTCCCGGTCATCTGGTGCGCCAAGCCTGGACAACCGCCAGAGCAGTAGGGAGCCCATTCACAGTCCTCACAGCCAGGTACCTCATGCATGGGGATATTGCGTCTTTCCCGCAATGCCTTCAGAGTAGGATGTGTGCGCCAGATCTCTTCCACCGAGTCCCTAGCGATATGGCCCAGGGGCACACCGTACAG
>DAOUDX010000237.1:0-15791 GCA_034430835.1 Anaerolineae bacterium | reverse complement strand
GCCTTGAGATGCACGCCCCAAGCCCCCGTAGGCTCCTCGGCCGGGGCCTCCTGTCCACCGCCGGGCCTCTGGCGGATCAGTGAAGAGCCACAGTAGGCGCACGTGATCCGCTCACTGTCACTCGACGGCAGATTCGCGCCGCACTGCGGGCAGCGATCCACAGCAACACCAGACGTCGCCATAGCACCACCTCCCCCACACAGCCTTGCTGCTGCGCATCACTATACCATACCTCCCCGCGAATGAAAAGGCTATATCGCCCAGGTGCCCGGCACTCGCGAGCGCCAGGCACCTCCAAGCCACCCAGCAGGGCCGGGCGGCTACCCCGTTTCAAGAGCAACTGTCAATGAACTGGGGAATGATCGCGACCTCGCCCTCCCTCAATCCCCCCCACGAGGGCGGAAGCGCGCCCTCCTCCCGTGGAGGAGGGCGGCGGACGAAGGTCGCTTGGGTGGGGGCAAGCCCTCAAAATACTGATAAGATACTCTCAAGAGCCCGCTTCGCCGTAGCCAAGAGATCCTATCAGTGGGCCACCGCCCCGATCCACCTACTGGGAATTCTTTCGCACCACCGGCAGCCAGTAGTGGTAAAAGTCCGCGACGAACGTGTCCGAAACCCAGGCGGAGCCGTTCCCTGCTGCATCGACGACCCGCACCTCCCACGTGTGCGGCCCGTTGGGGATGTACCCAGCGAACGTGTACGTCGGCTGGGTGGTGGTCACGATCGCCTGCCCGTCCAGCTTCACCACGTAGGCCAGGGGCGATCCTCCATCGGGGGGTACCGACTGCCACTCCAGCACAAAGGCCGGTGTCGTGACGGTAACGCCTCCCGTCGGCGTGATCAGCAGGGTGGAAGTGGGAGGAGTCGTGTCGTAGGTAAAGGTCACCTCGGCGGGCGTTGTCTCGGAGTACGGGTTCGTCGTCCACGCGCGGGCACGCAACCGGTAGTCGCCATCACCACTCAAGAACGACAATGGGAAGAACCACGCGTCCGTGCCGTTCGCCGTCAGCCAGGTCTCTGTCCCCCACCCGCTCCCGGTCCAATACTGCCCAGTGCCCACCCGCTGCACCTGCACCTCGACCCGGTCGAGGCTGAACCCCGGGTCCGTCGCCGCCGTCCCTCCAAGGGTGGGCGGGGGATTGTGGGCGCTCCCATCGATCGGCGTGGCGATCCACGTATCGATGGACGGCGCGAAGCACTCGTCCAGAAAGCTCAACGTCCGCGCCATCACGTCCGCCCGCTGCCCGGAATGAATCGTCTCAAAGGGGAAGCCGAGATAGACCACGCGCTCGCAGCCGCCGTCGTACTGCACCGCCGCAATGCCCCCCGCCCCACCCTGGTAGGTCAGTGCGGCTGTGGAGTCGATACCATACGGCGTCAATTGATCGGGATAGTCCGGATCGTACATCCCCGGCGCATCGAAGCGGAAGGGGTCCAACCCCGCAAAGATGGAACCGGGGGCCGCCTGGACCTGGTAGGTCCCCGCATCGTCCCCTACATAGTCGGCGTGCAGATAATTGCTGTAGAAGGCACGGTCGCTAGTGCTCCCGTACAAGTCCAGGTCCCAGCCGATCTCGGCCCCGCTGATGAAGAGCGCGCCGCCCCCGTCCAGGTAACTCGCCAGCAGCGTCTGCTCCGTCCCGTCCAGCGTCTCGTCGTTGGTCGATTCCTCGCCCAGGATCCAATCGACGATCCCGTACTCGCTCAGGCTGACCGAACCGGCCTTGACCGCCTCGTTGCTGGCGCTGTCGAAGCCGTAGGCGATCGCCTGCCCGTGCTGCGCGACGTAATCGTAGCTGTTCATCTGCGCCAGGAACATGCGCATGTTGTACCCCTCGGTCGGGTCGGTTTCGGGGATCAGCATCGTGCGGTTGAGCCGGTCGAAGCCGTTGACCACGAGCAAGCCGGGATCGCTCCGCACCCGCGCGCCCAGCACCTCGGTGGGGAAGGACTCGCCGCCGGCGTTGGTGGCAGCCACGCGCACAAAGACGAGTTGCCCCGGCGAAAAGCCGCTGAGAGTGTACACCGTCGTCCCCGTCACGGCCACGCCGTTCGACCAGCCGATGGCGTCGGTGCTGGTGTAGACCCGGTAGCCGGTGGCCGCGTCACCCCCGACGCCGTCCACCGGCGCGGGCTGCCAGGACACCCGTACTGCCCCATCCCCCACGTTCCGCACCGCCAGGCGCGTCGGCGGCTCCGGCAGCAGCTTCAAATCGACGCCGTCCCGCTGCTCGAAGTACTTGACGATACCCTGAAGCATCGCGCGGGCGGCAAGCATCTCAAAGGTCGGTTCCTTTAGCTTGTCCGTGTCGCCTGGATGATCGTGGTAGGCAATCTCGAACAACGCGCCGGGCATGCGGACGGACGGATCGGGGTCCCACAGCTCGCGCAGCTCGCCCAGGTTCATGCTGCGCTTGGACTCCGGCCAAGTCGGATCCCACACGGCCCGAATGTCGTTCACCAGCTCGGCATGGACCACGTCGCGCAGTGCCCCGCTGCCCGGCGTCACTGGATTGTCCTCGCCGTTGTACACGATGCTCATCGTGCCCGACGTGGTCGTTTGATAGCCGCTGCTGGCGCCGTTGGTGTGCCAGGAGATGTAGACGGCATCGTCGCCGGTGCCCGCGTGCTCCCAGCGGGCGTAGATAGGACGCGCAGTCACGTCGCCAGGCGCCTGGTCCATTCCCATCTTCTGGGTGTAGTAAAAGGCCGCCACCTCCCACCACGGCTCGTTCGGCGGAAAGGTCGCGGCGGTCTGGATGCCGCTCAAGCTGTTGAACGTGCCGCCGCCAAAGCGCACCGCATCGGCGATGACGGCCAGCCCGGCCGCGGCGGACTCGTTGCTGAGGGTGACGCGCGCTCCTTCCCCGGCCCGGAAGCCGTAGGTACCCACATAGTGCCAGGTGCTGCCATGCGTGCGCTGATCGACGGCCACCGTCGTCTTCCCGCCAGCGTGATGAATGGTGTAACGGGCATCGGGCACACGGTTGGAGCCGGGCCGGTACCAGACGTAGACGGCGTACTGGCCATCGGTTGGAAGCGTGGCCGTCCACGCGGCGGTCGCCGTTCCATCCCCGGTCACCGAAGTCGCATAGCGGTAGCTCCCGCCCTGATAGCCCCCAGACGAGCCGGTCGCCCATACGCCGGTCTCGGAGTAGCCCGTGCCTGGCGCGGGATTGCTCCCGTCCACGATGATCTCGGCGCTGTTCATGTCCCGCTCGCGGACGGGGATGACCATCGCGCCGGCGTTCCACAGATATTGCAGCAGGTATTGGTTCACCACCTCGGCATTGTTGTGGTCCTCGATGATGGGGCCAGCATAGCCCCCAGTGGGAAAAGGCGGGCGCTGCGTGTGCCACGTCTTGAAGGTATCGTTCCACTGCCAGCCGTGCCCCGCACTGACGTACACAGTCTTGCCGGTGAGTGCACCCTGGGGCTGACCCTGGCCGGAGGCCGGAGGCTGCCCCCCCCTATCATCCCCCCCACTGGGAGGGATAGAGGGGGGGAGAATCTCCTCGCCGTCCGGCGACGCCTCCTTGCGCGGAGCGGGGACATCGGGCAGGAAGGACGCCAGCGGCACAAACGTACCATCGACCGGGTGGCGCGTCTGGATGCGCAGGTCGCGCCAGCCCAGCGGCTCCAGCGTCCCGCCGATCTGGAGGACGATGACCTCGAAAACATCGTGATCCAGACCGTCCAACGCCTCAGACGGCACGCGCAGCCGCACCGTGACGGTATCACCCGCGCCGACCTCTACCCCTTCCAGCGTCGTATCCGTGGGGATGGCGGTCCACACGCCCTGCGCCGACTCTGCGGGCGTGGGACCTGCCAGGAGCGCCGCCATCAGCGCCTCCGCGTCCGGGCCGTCATCCCCTCCCTCAACGACCCTCTCGACGCAGACCGGCCCCTGGACGCTCCAGAAGCAGATGGCGGCCTCCACCCCCTGCTCGGCAGAGAGGGATGGGGAAACTACCCCTGCCACAACCAGCGCCAAGAGGGCACTCACTGCTGCCAGCCCTGCACGCACCGTTATTCGACGACTCATCAAAACACCGCCTCGCATCATCAGGACTCTAACCCGGCCAAGCCGGAACAAGTTCACGCCAAGCCGCCAAGACGCAAAGAGGCCTTGGCGGCTTTGCGCCTTTGCGTGAGATCTTCTTGCCCAGTGCGCAAGAATTCAGTCGGAAAGGTACTAAACCAAGTCGATCAAGATCGGCTGCAACAGACGCCTGATAACCGCCAGCAAGACGATACCCACGACCACGACGACGACCGTGAAGTAACTCCATTCGTTCAGCACGAACCCCAAAGCCAGGCCTGCTGCCGGGGGATGCTCTGTATTCGTGATAACCATCGCGAACGTCGCCAATCCTACAGCCAGCGCACCAAACACCACGTCCAAGCGCCCCTGGAGGGCAGAGAACTGTGCAAAGAGCGGTGACACAGACAGATAGTGGCAAAGCACACCTGAGGCGGTTCCCACCAGATACCCTCCGATCAAGAACCTTGCCCTAGAAACCCGTTCGCCGGGCATGGTAAATACGATGAACGAACTCGCCCCCAGCGCGGCGATGATGACTGTGTTCGATATCGTGTCCAAGATCAGCAATACGATCAGAACCGCCAACGTCGCCAGCGCACATTGCAGCACGTATCTCGCTTTGTGTTTCCGAAATCCCTGGTCAAGCATTCGCGCGCTTCAGCCCCTCGATCCCGGCCAGGATCCGCTCCTCGCTCCTGGCCCCGATGCCGGGCAGCCCACGCAGGCGACCCTCCCGCGCCGCCTCCTCCAGCGCCTCGACGCTCTCAATCCCCAGCTCCCTCCAAAACATCGCCGCTCGCTTGGGGCCGACGCCCGGAACCCGCAGCATCTCGACCACGCCGGCAGGCACCTGCGCGCGGAGCTTTTCGTACGCCGCCAATCGCCCCGTACGCATCAGCCCATCGATCTTGGCCGCCAGCGTCTTGCCGACGCCGGGGAGCGTCTCCAGCTCTCCCGCCCGCCAGATCTCCTCGAGCGGGCGGCCCAACGCGGAAACGCTCTCCGCTACGCGCCGGTAGGCCAGGATGCGGTGCACGTTCTCGCCCTGGATGGCCAGAATGTCGGCCATTACCTTGAAAATCTCGGCTACTTGACGGTTCTCCATCGCGCATCGCCCGATCTGATTATACCGCTACCCCACGCGCTTGACAATGGCCCCCTGATGGGATAAGATAGCGCTAAATGGGGCAGGAGGTGAGAAATGCCCAGCCCATTTCCCGGAATGGACCCCTATCTGGAAGATCCGGTGCGCTGGCCGGACGTGCACCAACGACTGATCACCTACATCGCCGACGCAATCCAAGCCCAGGTGCGCCCGCGCTACCACGCCCGCATGGGCGAGCGGGTGTACATCCTGCAACCGCCCCACGCGATGTACCCGGACGTCGTCCTGACACAGCATCCCATCAGAGAACCAGCCCTGGCAGAAGTCGCCACGCAGACCGCCGAGGCAGCGGCGATCGACGAGGAACTCGAGCCGGTCGTCCTGACCCTCGCGCCGGTCGAACACCGGGAGCCCTTCGTCGAGATCGTCCACGCAGCCGGCGACGAGGTCGTCGCGGTCATGGAGGTGCTCAGCCCGGCCAACAAGGCGCCGGGAGAAGGGCATCGCCTGTACTGCCGGAAGCAGCAAGAGATCCTGGATAGCTCGGCCCATCTGATCGAGATCGACCTCCTGGCAGAAGGACTGCTCACAATCGCGCCCTCCGAGGAAGGCATCGCCTCTTTGCCACCGTATCGCTACCTGGTCAGCGCAAAACGCGCGCCAGACCGGTATCGCTTCGAAGTGTACCCCATCCCCCTGCAGCGTCGTCTGCCCCGCGTGCGCGTGCCCCTGCGAGAGCCGGACCCCGACGTGAAACTGAATCTGCAAGCAGTGTTCACCCAATGTTACGAGAACGGCGGCTACGCCGACCTGGTGGACTATCGGCAACCGCCAGCGGTGGCGCTCTCGCCGGAGGAAGCAGCGTGGGTGGACGGCCTGTTGCAGGGAAAAGGGCTGCGCGACGGCAGCGCGTGAAAGCGCCACAGCGCGATGCAAGTACCGTATCCCCTGGGCAAGTTACCCCCTGAACACCTGGCCCATCTGCTAGCACGCCACGCCCGCTCCGACGCGCGCGTCGTGCTGGGGCCGGGAGTGGGACGCGACGCCGCCGTCATCAGCTTCGACGATCGCTACATCGTCGCCAAGACCGATCCCATCACCTTCGCCACCGACGAGATCGGCTGGTACGCCGTGCACGTCAACGCCAACGACGTCGCCTGCACCGGCGCAGCGCCGCGCTGGTTCCTGGCCACGCTGCTGCTGCCGGAAGGGCAGACGACGCCAATGCTGGCGGACGCCATCTTTGATCAGATAGCCGCCGCCTGCGGAGAACTGGACGTAACGCTGGTCGGCGGCCACACCGAGATCACCCACGGGCTGGATCGCCCGATCGTCGTCGGGTGTATGCTGGGAGAAGTGTCCCCCGATCGGTTGGTGCGGCCCGACGGAGCGCAGCCGGGTGATGCCCTGCTGATCACCAAGGGGATTGCCGTGGAGGGAACGGCTATCATCGCGCGGGAGGGCGTCAACGGATTGAGCGGGTTGAACGGATCGTTTCTGGGACGATGCCGGGGGTTTCTGCACGACCCCGGCATCAGCGTCGTGCGCGAGGCAAACCTGGCAACGGCGGCAGGGGAGGTGCACGCTATGCACGATCCCACCGAGGGTGGTCTGGCGACCGGGTTGTGGGAGCTTGCTGAGGCGGCGCAGGTCGGGCTGGAGGTGGACGAAATCGCCATCCCCGTTCTGCCTGAAACTGAGGCCCTGTGCGCCCGGTTGGGGCTGGACCCGCTGGGGCTGATCGCCTCCGGCGCGTTGCTGCTGGCCATCGCGCCAGGGGATGCCGACGCGATACTGGCGGCACTGAAAAGGGCAGGGATCCGGGCAGCACAGATCGGCCACGTGGTGGAACGAGAGCATGGCCTCACGTTGCAAGGCCACCGAGGCAAACGACCGCTGCCCCGGTTCGAGCACGACGAGATCGCCCGGCTGTTCGAATGAGTTGCACTTTTTGCCAAGAGACGCTACAATTAAGGCCGCAGAGCAAGATTCGCCCTCAATATCACCTGGCACGGACAAAGAGCCTCGTGATGTGAACACAGAGGAGACCATCCCCTGACACGTGACATGGCTGAGAGAATCCTGGTCATAGACGACGAAGATCATTTGCTCAAGCTGATAGACAAAGTGCTCGCAAAGGCAGGCTACACCGTCGTCACGGCGTCGAACGGAGAAGATGGCCTCAGGCTGTTTCATCAGGCCGCCCCCGATCTGGTGGTCCTGGATATCATGATGCCGGGTATGGACGGACGGGAGGTCTGCCGGCGTCTGCGGCAAACGTCGTCCGTGCCGATCGTTTTCCTCACCGCCCTGGACTCGGAGAAAAACGTCGTGGATGGGTTGATGGGCGGCGCAGATGACTACCTGACCAAGCCGATACGGATCAACGAACTGCGCGCACGGGTGGCCGCCCTGCTCCGCCGAGCACGTATGCCGCACGAGAGGCCCAGCGTTCTGCGCTTCGGAGGCGAGGACCTGATCATCAACAGGGCGGAACAAACCGTCTTCGCCTATGGCGAGGAGGTGCCGTTAAGCCCCATCGAATATAACCTGCTCCTGTTCATGGCGGAGCGGGCCGGGCACATTCTCCCCACAGAATTGCTCTATAATACCATCTGGGGTTCCTCGGCACAAGCTGGATCGCAAGGCGTCAAGTGGTACATCTGGCGCCTGCGCCAAAAGATCGAGGACGATCCGCAGGAGCCCCGCTTCATCCTGACCGAACGTGGCAAGGGCTACCGCTTTTCCCCGCAATGAGATTTATCCGACGCTTCTTTTCCCGGGTGTGACGTAGCGCACCTCTTTGTACGGCTTCACCCGCTCCCCCACCCCACCCTTCAACGTGAATCTGCGCCGAGGGGAAAAACGGTACCCCGTGCGCCAGGTCGAGCACTTGCCCTTTCACCAGATCGCGGTTGACGTCCAGCAAAGCGATCTCATCTGCCAGGCCACTCTGCGCCAGCGCGTAGGCGAAAGTCGATCCTACAGCACCCGCCCCGACGATGACCACCTTCCTCGCTGCCCATGGCTGCTTCTCACTCATCGTCTTCACCCTCCCATACAATCTCATACACACACGTGATCGCCCCTTGAGGGCAGATCGCCTCACACACCGCGCAGTAGGTGCAATCGGTCGGGCGCGCGATGAACGGCCCGTCCGCCCTCATCTCGGCCGCGCCGGTGGGGCACCGCTCCACACAACTGCCACAACGATTGCACAGCGTTAGGTCGATCTCGGGTAGCGTCCAATCTTGCATCACACCACCTCCCTATCCGCTGTCAGTCTAGCATAAACATGCCCACCTATCTACGACAAAAGTCGCATTGACACCGGTGAGCCCGCCCCCAAGAACTTCTTGCCCCAACAGATTTTATCCAGTATACTCTTTAGCAACAAGAAGCAGACCTGCGCTGCAGGAGATGCGCGAGATGGGAAAAGAAAAGCGCAAGACCAAAGAACGCTTCGCCCGCAAGGCCACCCAGTCAGAAGCCCTGCGAGATCAGCACGCCGGATCGGCAAAATCCTTCCAGGCGCTGACCGCGCGCTATGAGGCCATCCTGGCCGCCGTTCCGGACATCATCATGGAAGTGGACGACAACAAGGTCTACACGTGGGCCAACCGGGCCGGCTTCGAGTTTTTCGGAGAGGACGTGCTGGGCAAAGAGGCGACCTACTACTTCGAAGGTGAGCAAGAGACCTACAGTGTCGTCCAGCCACTCTTCAACGGCTGTGAGAATGTGATCTACCTCGAGAGCTGGCAGCGACGCAAAGATGGCGAGAAACGCCTCCTGGCCTGGTGGTGCCAGACGCTCAAGGACACAGAGGGGAACGTAATAGGTGCTCTGTCTACAGCGCGCGATATCACCGAGCGCGTGCAGGCAGAGGAAGAACTGCGCCAGTACATCGAACAGCTGAGAACCCTGCGCGCCATTGACGGCGCCATCCTGGCCGCGTGGTCGCCAGAGGACATCGCCCAGGCCGTCCTGCGTCACGTCCGCAAATTGATACCCTGCCAGCGGGCCAGCGTCACGATGTTCGATCAGAAACACGATCTGGCAACGGTGCTCGCCCTCCACGCAAACGGCGAGACCAAGATGAAGGTCGGCAGCACCGTCCCCCTGGAGCAATCCGGCCGTCTCACCACGTTGGAACAAGCGAGGGTGTACGCAGTTAACGACATCTCGGCGCTCACCGAGCCGTCGACACTGGAACAAACCCTGCAAGCGGAGGGTATGCGTTCCTACATCAATGTCCCCCTCATCGCTCACGGCGAGCTCATCGGCTCCCTCAGCCTGGCGGCTGAGACACCCAGCGCCTTCTCCCCGGTTCACGTGGAGGTCGCCCACGAGCTGGCTAGCCAACTGGCCATCGCTCTCCAGCAAGCCCGTCTCCGCGAGCAAGTCCAACGGCACGCTGAGGAGTTGGAAGCCCAGGTGTTCACGCGGACCGCCGAGTTGGCCCGCCGCACCATCCAGCTCCAGGTGGCAGCGGAGGTGGCCCGCGACGTCACATCTGCGGGCAATCTGGACGACCTACTGAGTCACAGCGTCAACCTGATCCGGGAGCGGTTTGGGTTTAACCACGCCGGCATCTTTCTGGTTGACGAACAAGGTGAGTATGTCACACTGAAGGCCGCCACCGGCGAGGCCGGCCGCCAGATGCTGGCGAAAAACCACCGGCTGAAAATAGGGGAAGAAGGCATTGTGGGCTACGTCACCGGAAGCGGGGAACCACGCATCGCCCTCGATGTGGGAAAGGACGCCGTGCACTTTGACAACCCGCTGCTGCCGGACACACACTCCGAAATGGCCCTGCCGCTGCAGGTGGGGGAGCGCATCATCGGCGCGCTGGACGTGCAGAGCAACCGGGAAGCCGCCTTCGACGAGGAAGACATCGAGATCCTGCAACTGATGGCCGACCAGTTGGCTGCGGCCATCGAAAAGACCCGCCTCTTCGAGCGGGCGCAGGCCGCACTCGAGGAACAGTTGCGCACCGTCGTTTCCAACACCCCCGTCGTTCTGTTCGCCCTGGACAAAGAGGGTGTATTCACACTCTCGGAGGGCAAGAGCCTGGGCGCGCTGGGGTTGAAGCCCGGCGAGGTCGTTGGGCAGTCGGTCTTTGAAGTCTATAGCGACGTGCCACAGATCCTCCAGTCCGTCCGTCGTACACTCACTGGGGAATCGATTGCCACGACCATAGAAGTGCGCGACCTGGCGTTCGACACCCAATACACCCCGCTGCGCGACGAGAGTGGCGAGGTCATCGGCGCCATCGGCGTGGCCACCGACATCACGGAACGCAGGAAACTCGAGGGACAGATCAAACAACAGGAACGGTTGGCAGCCATCGGCCAACTGGCAGGCGGCATCGCCCACGACTTTAACAACTTCCTCACCACCATCATCCTTTATGCCCAAATGGGCCTGGGCAAGGGCGGCCTCTCACCCCACGTGACGCGCTCGCTCGAGACGATTCTCAGCGAAGCCCGCCGCGCCGCGGAACTGGTGCAGCAGATCCTGGACTTTAGCCGCAGGTCGCCCATCCAGAAGCAATCCGTGGATCTCAGACCTTTCATCAACGAAGCCTTCCGCATCCTGCAGCGCACCATCCCGGAGAACATCTCCGTCGGGCTGGAGATCGGCCCGGGGGAATACGTGGTCCATGCCGACCCCACCCGCATCCAGCAAGTGCTTGTGAATTTGGTCGTCAACGCCCGGGACGCCATGCCAGGCGGAGGGAAGCTGAACATTGGCCTATCCCGGATAGATGCGAAACCTGGGGAAAAGGCTCCCGTGGCAGAAATGGCTCCAGGCGAATGGATCTGCTTATCCGTCTCGGATACCGGCATCGGCATCCCCCCAGACGTGCTGCCCCACATCTTTGAGCCTTTCTTCACCACCAAGCCCATAGGCCAGGGCACGGGTCTAGGGCTCGCCCAGGTGTATGGTATCGTGAAGCAGCACGAAGGACACGTGAACGTGGAAACAGAAACCGGGCGAGGATCGGAATTTCTGGTCTACCTGCCAGCCCACCGGGCAGAGGAAGCGGGGGGCTCGCCCGACGAGACCAAGCTAGATGTCCCCGCCGGGCAGGGAGAGATCGTCCTGCTGGTGGAGGATAACGAGAAACTACTGGAAATAAGTCGCGATATCTTGGAGTCACTGGGGTACCGGGTGTTGACAGCGACGAACGGGCAAGCGGCACTGGAAATTTGCCACTCGGAAGAGGTAGACTTGGTGCTCACGGACGTGGTGATGCCGGAGATGGGGGGAGCAGATCTCGTTCAGAACCTCCGAAGCGTGGACCCCGGATTGAAAGCGATAGCCATCACCGGCCACGCGATGGCAGAGGACCTGGAGGAACTGCAGAAAGCAGGGCTTGCAGGCATCGTCTACAAGCCTCTCGACGCGACCACTCTGGCCCAGGCAGTCCGGCGCGCTCTGGACGCAGACGAGTGACGGGACAGCCCCACCTCTACTGCGCCTCCGCTTCCAATCCCTCCCGATCGAGCAGCACGATACGCTGGCGATCCATCCGCACCAATCCCGCATCGACAAAGGCCCGCAGCGTGCGTCCCACCGTGTCACGCACCGTGCCCAGGTGGGCGGCGATCTCATCCTGAGTCCAGCGCCGGGCAACCTCACCCTCGCCAACGGTTCCGCCGAGTTCAGTCGAGGCGTGCTCCAGCAGAAAGCGTGCCAGCCGTCCCCGCACCGTCCGCAGCGACAGGTCCTCCACCAGGATGGTCAGGTGATCCAGGCGGTCGGCAAAGTCCTGCAACAGGGCCAACGCCAACTCAGGGCACTCCCCCACCAAGCGGCGGAGATCATCGGCGGGAATGGCATAGAGCGTCACCGGGGTGAGCGCCTCGACGGTGGCGTGGTTGACACCGCGAGGTTGGAAGGGAGGTACCATGTTGAAAGCCTGGCCCGGCCCCAGGCGCGCCAGCACCTGTTCGCGGCCGCCGCGCGAAAGGCGGTACACGCGCACCTGTCCCTCAGCGACGAAGCAGGCCATTTCGCAGGGATCGCCCTCGAAGATGATCGTTTCTCCGTGCGCATAGGTGCGCGCACGCGCTGCATCGGCGACGCGAGCCAGCGCGTCGTCCGAAAGACCCGCAAAGAGCGAGATGCGGCGCAGTGCCTGGACCGTGGACTCCATCGCCGCCTCATTGTAGTTTAAAACGTGGACACGTCAAGACGGGCCACTGCCATCCCGGCGATGAATCGCCGACTACGAACGAAACCTTGAAAACCAAACCAAATGCTTGACACGCTTTCCCAAATATGTTATATTTCTTACTAGTTAATAGGCATTATAAATAACAACACGGCTACGTGGGCTATCCTCCCGCAGGTTCGACACGGCTTACGATCCTATGGGAGGCGAGCACCATCTCAAGCCACACGGCTCCTGAAAGGGCTGATGCTCTCTGTAGATCGTCTCTGCGAGCAACTCAAATCCCATGGCCGCCGGTTGACCCCCCAGCGCCGGGCCATCATCCAGGTGCTGCTGGAAGACGCGGCGCATCCCACCGCTGAGCAGATCTTTGCGCGCGTGCGGCAGATCATGCCCGACATGTCGCACGCCACTGTCTACAACACGCTGCACGAGCTGGTGGAGATGGATTTGTTGCAGGAACTGGACCTGGGGCTGGGAGAACGCCATTACGACTTCACTACAGACGATCACGCCCACCTGATCTGCGTAGGATGCGGGCGTGTCGAAGATGTGCCATGTGATTACGAAGCTATGGCAATCCCACCCGAGAACACACACGGGTTCCACGTCTTTGACTGCAACGTCATCTTTCGTGGTTATTGCCCTGCCTGCATGCCCGCAGAAGATTGAAGCAGGGCTTTGTACTCTAGCCTAGAAGGGAGGCCTAGCATGGGAGAGTTCGTCAAAGTCGCTACGTTGTCAAACATCGCGCCCGGACAGCGCAAGTCTGTCTGGGTCAGTGGACAGAGAGTCCTGCTAGTCAACATCGATGGCACGATCTATGCCTGCGACGAGAGCTGCCCCCACAGGGAATGCTCGATGGCCAAGGGCGATCTCGAGGGCAAAGTGATCATCTGTCCTTGCCACTATGCCAAGTTCGACCTGGAAACGGGTGATGTGAGCCAGGAGCCAACGCAGTACCCCCCGACCCCACCCCTCCCCGTCCACGAGGTCAAGATCGAGGGATGGGACGTGCTGGTTTCCCTAAACCTGGAGGCTGATTACATCTAGCACAAAATCACGAGGAGATATCGACAATGAGCAAGTGGGAATGCCTGGTATGCGGATACGTCTACGATCCGGTAGAGCACAATAACGTCGCGTTCAAGGACCTGCCCGACGATTGGGTCTGCCCCGACTGCGGCGCGGGCAAGGATATGTTCGAGGAGATGGGCTAGGCAACAATGAAGCACACCATTGTCGGCAACGGCGTTGCTGGCGTGACAGCGGCCCAGGCCATCCGACAGGCCGACCCCGATGCCGAGGTGCATGTCTACGGCGCGGAGCCCTACCCGTATTATCGTCGCCCTCTGCTGTGGGAGTTCATCGCCGGTCAGATCGAGCAGGACGCTCTCTTCTTCCGCCCGTCGGCATGGTATGCGGAACGCGGCATCGCACTGCACCTGGGAAGCGAGATCACTGCGCTTGACCCAGCTTCACACCACATCACCCTGTCCGACAAATCGCAGGTCGAGCACGACAGCCTGCTGCTCGCCACGGGCGCACGCCCTTTCATCCCTCGCTCCGAGGGAACAGAGAAGAAAGGTGTCTTCACCCTGCGTACGCTGGACGACGCGCTAGCGATCAAGGCCTACGCGCAAGGGGTCTCCACTGCCATCGTCATTGGCGGAGGACTCCTGGGACTGGAAACGGCGCGGGCTTTGCACACCGCTGGCCTGGAAGTGATAGTGGTCGAGTTCTTTCCCTATCTGTTGCCACGCCAACTGGATGAGGAAGGCGCAAGAGTGCTTCAGGCGTTGTTAGAGGCGCAAGGGCTGCAGATCGTCACCGGCGCGACGACGGAGGCTGTCTTAGGCGTACCGTGCGCCGACTGTATCCAGCTCCAAGATGGCAGCAAGATAACGGGCGACCTGATCCTTTTCTCGACTGGCATCCGCAGCGAGGTCGGGCTGGCAAAGGAGGCAGGACTGGAAGTGAATCGGGGCGTCATCGTGAATAGCCATCTGCAAACCAGCGCCAGAGACGTCTTTGCAGCCGGAGACGTGGCCGAGTTCGCAGGCCAGGTTTATGGCATCATCCCTCCGGCGATTGAGCAGGCCCGGGTCGCAGCGGCCAACATGGTGGAGCCGGGCAGCGCCACCTACACCGGCACGCTTCCCTCGACGACGCTCAAGGTCGTCGGCGCAGAGCTGACCACGTTGGGAGAGGGTACAGCCGAAGGGGACGAATACACGCAGCTACGGCACGCGGATGTCGCATCGGGACACTATCGCAAACTGGTGCTGCGCGACGGGCACGTCGTGGGCGCGATCCTGCTTAATGACCCAGGGCGCGCGCGCGCTGTCAGACAGCTCATCGAGAGAGGTGTGGATGTATCGGCTTATGCCGATCACCTGCTGGACGACGATTTCGATCTAGAGTCACTACCGAAAACCACGTAGGGTTGGATTGTCAATCCGGCCCACAAACGAGGAGGATAACAAATGCACAAGATGACACAAGGCAATCTGGAAGCCGCCTTTGCTGGCGAGAGCCAGGCGCACATGAAGTACCTGATCTTTGCAGACAAGGCGGAGAAGGAGAGCCTCCCCGAGGTCGCACGTCTGTTCCGCGCCGTTTCCTTCGCCGAACAGGTGCACGCCATCGCCCATTTTAGGACGCTGGCGGAGATCAACACAACGGAGGAGAACCTGACAGCCGCCATCGGCGGCGAGACGTATGAGGTGGAGGAGATGTACCCAGCATTCATCGCCGTGGCGGATGTCCAGGAAGAGAAGGCTGCCATACGTTCCAACAAGTTTGCCATGGAAGCGGAGAAAGTGCACGCAGGTCTGTACGAGCAGGCGCGACAGGCCGTGTTCGCAGGCAGCGACGTACAGCTAGGCGTCGTCCACGTCTGCGAAGTGTGCGGCTGGACAGTGGAGGGCGATGCGCCCGACCGCTGCCCGCTATGCGGGGCCAAGAGGGAAAAGTTCGTCAAGTTCTAGTCGAACACTCAGCCTGCGGCGCGGGACCGGACAATCCCACGAATCGCCTACCGCGGCTTGGCGATTTGCCAGGAAAGGCAAGGCACTGTAGTATTGGGGCCTGAGGATCAATTGCTCGGCCTCACACCGGAGGCGCGCTATGAGTCAAGATCTGAACCTTTTGGACGCCATCAAGATCGCCATGGAGGCCGAGCGCAAGGCAGCGACTTTCTACTCCGACGCTGCCAAGAAGACGAACTCGGTGGGGCGAGGGCTGCTGAATCAACTGGCCGAGTTCGAACGCCATCACTATGACATCCTGGCCGAGCTACAAGAATCCCTGCGTGATCGAGGGGCCTTCATCGAATACGAGGGCAAAGAGCTAATGATCCCTGCACCCAGTGAGGTGCAGACAACCGAGGAGCCGGACAAGATGAGCATGATGGAGGTTATCACGTTGGCCCTCAACATCGAGCGCGAAGCCAGGGGACG
>DAOUDX010000236.1:0-19611 GCA_034430835.1 Anaerolineae bacterium | reverse complement strand
CCAGAGATAACCTACAAGGACGGCAGGCTGACCGTGCAGCAGGGAGATAGCGAAGATGTCTGGGGCTGGCCGTCCGGAGACGCGCCCAGCAACGAGTGGGATCTAGAGTTCTCGCCCGAGATACCGCTGGACGTGAACATCAAGGCGGGCGCCGGCGAGGGAGAGCTCGACCTCACAGGCCTGCAGCTCGAGCAACTGGACATGGACCTGGGCGCAGGGGACTTTGTCATGCGCTTTGACGAGCCCAGCGAGACCAAGATGAGCCGACTCACGGTGGATGCCGGAGCCGCGAAGCTGGAAGTCACCGGCGTCGGCAATGCCAGCCCCGAAGAAGTGATCGTGCAGGGTGGCGTGGGCGAGGTGACCCTGGATTTAACCGGGGACTGGGCCCGATCAGCCGATATCAGGGTTACGGCCGGCGTAGGCGCACTCACCTTGCGACTGCCTGCAGACGTAGGTGTGCGGGTTGACGTCGAGGGCGGGCTATCGAGCGTGACCGCCTCAGGGCTGCGCAAATCCGGCGGCGATTACGTCAACGACGTCTACGGCGAGGCGGAGATAGAGCTGGATATCCAGGTAACCACGGGTGTTGGTGAAGTGAACCTGATGGTAGCCGATTAGACACCGAGGAGGTGAACGTATGGCTAAGAGACGCTTGATCTGGGTTGCTGTGGCGCTGGCCGTAGCGCTGTTGATTCCAGCCATGCCAGCATTGGCAGACGATGGCCCGCCCGGAGACGGTGGCCTCACTGTCTGGAACAAGGACTATACCGTGGAGGCTGGCGAGACGATAGAGGGCGATCTGGTCGTCATCAATGGCAGCGTGACCGTAGAGTCCGGCGGCACCGTCGAAGGCTCGCTCATCGTCTGGAACGGCAGCGCCGACGTGGACGGCGACGTTAGGGGGAATCTGGTCGTCACCAATGGAGACATCCAGTTGGAGGACGACGCCCGGATAGAAGGGAATGTCATATGCAGCGCGAATTGCACGCTGGAGCAGGGGGAAGGCGCTACCATTGACGGTTCCATCGTTGAGGGCATTCCCATCCCCCCGATCCCCAGAATCCGCCTAGAAGACGGCACGCCCATCGTGATGCCGTCTCCAATCAACGTGATGTTGTCAGGGCCGGAGTGGATACTGAGCCAGGCACTTAGCCTTGCACGGAGCGTGATCTCGGCCGTGGTAGTCGCCGTAGTGGCCGGACTGGTCGCCCTGATGCTGCCCCAGCACACGGAAAGCACCGGACAGGCCGTCGTCAAGGCGCCGTGGGCCAGCTTTGGGTATGGGCTGCTGACAGCGTTCGTGGCTGCGGTGGCCATCATCGTGCTGACGATCACCATCTGCCTATCCCCCATCGCGATGCTGGGTGCATTCGTCTTGGGAGCGGCCGGGCTGTTCGGCTGGATCTCCCTCGGCACCCTGATCGGGGCCCGACTCCTGGATACACTCAATGCCCGCTGGGCCGCGCCGGTATGGGCTGGTGGACTGGGCACACTGATTCTCACGCTGGTGACCGCGGGGTTAAGCTCGCTCCCTTGCGTAGGTGTGCTGGGTGTTTTCCTGACCCTTATCCTGGGCTGCTTGGGGCTGGGCGCCGTCGTGGTGACCCGTTTTGGCACGATGAAATACCCCCCCCCCCTACCCTGCCCCGCCCAAGCCAGCATCAGCGCACGTCGAAACACCTGAATCCTCTGAACTGGTTGAAGGGGAACCCACAAGCGACTAAACGATTACAACCAGGTGCACAGCGACGCGCGATAAGAGGCCAGGGAGTCTTGAATTCCCCGGTTTTGCTTTGGGGTCACCCCATCCTCACCTGCGCAAGCTGGCAAGAGAACTCGGTCTGTCAGAAAGCCAATTGGACAAGTGTCCAACTGGAAAACACGCCAAATGACCAATGCGCCAGGACGATTTCTGCTCTAGTATGGGAGCGTCATCCGCACATTCCCGACATCAACAATGTGGCAACTCTCAGCAACCGCTCCCAACCACAAAGCAGAGGCAACTTCTCTGCCCATCACTACGGAAGCAGAATACTCTGCGCTCAAGCCTCAATCACTTTCTCGGCAACAGACTTGTCGACATCACATACCCTCAAACCGAGATGATTTCTGCTTCGACGTGAGTTTGACATCAGATTACTTCAAACATATACTAAAGGCTGAGCACTGTCATCCAACAAGACTCACACGAGACTTGCCGATGTACTTTCCCGACATGAGACAAGAGAAGGAGGTGATGGCCCGGGGAACAACCGTTCTATCGCCCCACACAACAGTGTCTGCTTAAAGCAATACAAAAAGGGAGGAAGATAATGAAAAACTGGCGTATTCTGAGTACTGTAGTTGCATTGACCTTGGTAATTGGCCTGCTGGCAGCGTGTGCATGCCCAACGCCAACCCCGACTGAAGAGCCACCAGTCCCTACTGAAGAGCCACCGGCAGAGAAACCCACCGAGGAGATAACCGAATTACTGAGCTACTCCGCCGAGAGCTGTGATTATGGCGGTGAGTTTCTCTTCATCGAGGCCGTCGACGCGACCACGGTCAAGTTCACCCTGTGCTACCCCGACCCGGCCTTCCCCTCCAAGATTGCCTTCTCTGCCTTCCCCATCAACGACACCGCGTATCTGGAGGAGACGGGCGGCGGTGGAGACCTCGTCGACAAGCCCATCGGCACCGGTCCCTACATGCTCGAAAGCTGGGACCGTGGGTCTGAGCTGGTTCTGACCCGCTATGATGACTACTGGGGCGATCCTGCCAAGACCGAAACCCTTTTCTTCCGCTGGAACTCGGAGGCAGCGGCGCGCCTGGTCGAGCTACAGGCTGGCACGATTGACGGCATGGATAACCCTGGCTCTGACGACTTTGCTGTCATTGAGGGAGATGCGAACCTGGCTCTCTACGAACGCCCGGGTACCAACATCTTTTACCTGGGTATGAACAGGGACTATCCACCATTCGATAACGAGCGCGTGCGCCAGGCCTTTGCCATGGCCATAGATAAGCAGCGCATCGTGGACAACTTTTACCCCAGGGGCTCCATCGTCGCCGATCAGTTCATGCCACCCTCCATCTTCGGCTACACCCCCGAGGTGGAGTGGTACGAGTATGACCCCGCTATGGCCCAGCAGATCCTGGAAGAAGAAGGCGTGCTACCTGGCTTCGAGACCACAATCACCTACCGTGACGTAGTACGCAGCTACCTGCCCGAGCCAGGTGTGGTGGCCCAGGACATCCAGGCACAGTTGGCCGAGATCGGCGTTACCGTCGAGATCGTAGTCATGGAGTCAGGTGCTTTCCTTGACACTGCTGACGCGGGTGAGATCGACGGCTTCCACATGCTGGGATGGGGTGCCGACTATCCCGACGCCACCAACTTCCTCGACTTCCACTTCGGCAGGGGCGCCTCTGTACAGTTTGGCACAGGCCATGAGGACATCTGGGACGCCCTGGATCGCGGCGGGGCCTTGGCTGACCCCGATGATCGCTACCCCATCTACGTCGAGGCCAACGAACTGATCAAAGAACTCGTGCCCATGATCCCCATCGCCCACGGTGGCTCCGGCACAGCCTATCAGGCGGACGTCGAGGGCGCACATGCCAGCCCGTTGGGTAACGAGTACTTTGCCGTTATGGACCCAGGCGGACGTGACCAATTCGTCTGGATGCAGAACGCCGAGCCCATCGGATTGTACTGCCCTGACGAGACAGACGGTGAGTCTCTGCGTGCATGTGAGCAGATCCACGAGCCACTACTGGGCTACGAGGTAGGTGGCGCAGCAGTTGTTCCGTCCTTGGCCACGAGCTGCGACGCCAACGCGGACCTGACCGAGTGGACGTGCCACCTGCGCGAAGGCGTAAAGTTCCACAACGGCGCTACTCTGGATGCCAATGACGTGGTGCTCTCCTACGCGGTTCAGTGGGATGCTGAACACCCGCTCCACGTAGGTCGTGACGGCAACTTTACCTACTTCAGTGCACTGTTCGGAGCATTCCTGAACGCACCTGAGGAGTAAGCACTAGCTCTGAAGAACTGGTGGGGTGCCGTTCAGCACCCCACCAGTATGTTGAATACCATTACCACTGATCCGTCGGCCGATCCGTCTTCTCGATATCACCGCTGGCCGGGAGAAAACGCTATGACCAGTCACATTGTTAGACGGTTGCTTTTGGCAATCCCTGTGCTTTTGGGGATCCTCTTTGTGACTTTCGCGATGGCACGCCTGATCCCAGGGGATCCTTGCCGAGCCGTTTTGGGCGAACATGCCACAGATCAAATCTGCGACGCCTTCATCAGACGTCATGGCCTAGACAAACCAATCCCAACCCAGTTTGTCGTCTACTTGGGCGAAATAACGCGACTCGAGTTCGGAGACTCGCTGCGCTTCCAGCGCCCGGTCACCGAGTTGTTGGCCGAGCGACTGCCGGTCACACTGGAGCTTAGTCTCAGCGCGCTGGCCTTGGCAGTCATCGTTGGAATCCCCATGGGCATCATCTCTGCCTACTGGCGTAACTCGGCGCTGGACGTAGGCACCATGCTTATGGCCAACACGGGGGTCTCGATGCCCGTCTTTTGGCTGGGCTTGATGCTGGCCTACATCTTTGCCGTGCTGTTGAAAGACACCCCTCTCTGGCTACCACCGTCTGGCAGGATGACCTCCGGTATGTCCCTTCAGCCATTCTACGAGGTGTGGAACCTCTCCGTAGTCGAAGGGGAAGGCTGGTACAACATCTTGGAATTCCTGTCCAACATCAACACCTTCAATGCACTAATCACCGGCAAGTGGGCAGAACTGTGGGACGCCATCAAGCACCTTATTCTCCCCGCAGTAGCCCTGGGAACGATCCCAATGTCAATTATCGCCCGAATGACCCGTTCAAGCCTGCTTGAGGTACTGGGGCTGGACTACATCCGCACCGCGCGAGCCAAGGGATTGCGGGAGAATGCGGTAGTGCTCCAACATGCCCTGCGCAACTCCATGCTCCCAGTTGTGACCGTCATCGGGCTACAACTGGGCACACTACTGGGCGGTGCGGTACTCACCGAAACCATCTTTGGGCTAACCGGCGTAGGCAAGACGTTGTTCGATTCCATCACCTCCCGCGACTACGTGGTGGTGCAGGTGTTTACTCTGGCGATTGCGGTAGGATTCGTCGCGATCAACCTGATCGTAGACCTATCGTACGCCTTCCTAGATCCGCGCATCCGTCTAGAGTGACCATCACCAAACGAGGCTGCAAGCAATGCAAGAATCCGTCGAAACAGAGATAGACGCTGGCCAGAGCCAACGAAAAGGAAGTAGCCTGTGGCACGACGCCATGCGCTACTTGTTTCGCCAGCGCTCCGCTATCCTGGGAATGATTATCCTGGGAATGATGCTCATACTCGCTATCTTTGCCCCCCTCATAGCCACCCACGACCCAACCCTCTCCATGCTCGACGTGCCAGAGGAAGCAGCTCTGGGCATCAAGCGACGCACCCCCCCCTGCATCCATCTACTGGGCTGCCCGAAGGACCAGCCCCAACACCTGATGGGACTGGATAGCAACGTGCGTGACTTGTTCAGCAGAGTAGTGTATGGATCGCGCTACTCGCTCTACATTGGTTTTGCCTCCGTTGGATTTGCCATCGTGATCGGCTCGCTACTGGGCGCAACGGGAGGCTACATCGGCGGGGGGGTGGACAACGCCATTATGCGCGTGATGGACGTGCTACTGGCCTTTCCCACTCTGCTGCTGGCCATTGCCATCGTCACCGTTCTTGGCCCGGGTTTGGTCAATGCCCTGCTGGCTATCGGCATCGTTTCGATACCCTCCTATGCACGAGTGATGCGTGCGAGCGTACTTTCGGTCAAGGAACGAGACTTTGTGACGGCGGACAAAGCTGCAGGAGTCTCCCAAACTCGCATCCTGTTCCACCGCGTTCTACCCAATGCCATCACACCCCTGATCGTGCAGGGTACATTGGGTATCGCAACGGCCATCCTGGACGCGGCAGCCCTTTCCTTTCTAGGGCTGGGCGCACAACCGCCGACCCCTGAATGGGGCACGATGTTGGGCGCGGAGCGAAACCAGGTCTTTACCTCGCCGCACCTAGTCTTCTTTCCCGGCGCTGCCATCATGCTAGTCGTGCTGGCCTTCAACTTGCTGGGCGACGGGTTGCGCGACGCGCTCGATCCGCGCCTGAACCGCTGACACCGCTTCTACACATCCCACGATGATTATGGAAACGACAAGCTCTCCAGAGATTCAACAAGCCAGACAGTCGGATGACATGTTGCTGGATATCCGTGACCTGCGCACCTATTTCCACACCCAGGATGGTGTGGTCAAGGCAGTGGATGGAGTAGACTTTCACGTACAACGGGGGGAGATTGTAGGGCTGGTGGGCGAATCGGGGTGCGGCAAGAGCGTTACTTCCCTTTCCATCATGCGCCTGATCGCCCACCCGGGCAAGATCGAGTCGGGTGAAATCCGGTTCGATGGCACGGATTTGCTCACCCTATCTCGTCGTGAGATGGCCAGCATTCGCGGCAGCCGTATCTCGATGATCTTCCAACAGCCCACCAGTTGCCTGAACCCCGTCCTTGACACAGGCTATCAACTGGCCGAGGTACTCAAGATCCACCAAGGATCCGCCGACGAGGAACGGGTTATCGAGTTACTTCGCATGGTCGGCATACCCGACCCCGAAAAACGCATCAAGGCCTTTCCCCACGAGCTTTCCGGGGGCATGGCCCAGCGAGTGATGATCGCCATGGCGCTTGCCTGCAACCCCGAACTACTCATCGCTGACGAGCCGACGACAGCGTTGGACGTGACCATCCAGGCACAGATCCTCAACCTGATGCGTGGTATCCAGGCCAAACTAGACACAGCGATCGTGCTCATCACCCACGACCTAGGCGTAGTGGTCAAGATGGTCTCCCGCGTGGCCGTTATGTACGCCGGCCAGATCGTCGAGGAAACTGACGTGCGTACCCTGTTCAAAAATCCAATGCACCCCTACACCAAGGGGTTGCTCAATTCTATTCCCGTGCTGGGTCAAGTCAAAGAAAAGCTGGATGTAATACCAGGCACCGTGCCCAATCTCATCAACCTGCCGCAAGGCTGCCACTTTGCGCCCCGCTGCCGCGCCCGCGTGGAGAGAAATCTGGATATTTGCACGAAGGAAGAACCAAGCCTCCTGCCGATAGCGCCCGATCACAAAGCACGGTGTTGGTTGTATACATGAGTGCCAAGAACAACTCCGAGGAAAAAGGCTGTGGAAGCAACAACTGAAAACCTCATCGAGGTTCGCGACTTGACCAAGTATTTTCCCGTGCGGGCGGGGGTCTTGCAGCGTGTTCAGGGCTGGGTCAAAGCAGTAGACGACATCAGCCTGACTATCCGCGCAGGTGAGACACTAGGACTGGTGGGAGAGTCTGGATGTGGTAAGACGACCGTCGGGCGCACCATCCTGCGGCTGATCGAGCCAACCAGCGGCCAAGTGTTCTTCGAGGGGCGGGACATGATGACAGTCAAGGGGCCCGACCTGAAGGCCATGCGCCGCGAGATGCAGATCATTTTCCAAGACCCCTTCTCCTCCCTCGATCCCCGCTCGCAAATCGGCGACATCATTGGCGAAGTGCTGTACGTCCACGGCATGAGGAACAGGAATGAACGCTACCAGAGAGTGCAGGAGATTATGCACACTGTGGGACTCTCTGAGGATCACATCCGTCGCTACCCTCACGAGTTCTCAGGCGGCCAGCGGCAACGCATTGGGATCGCTCGCGCACTGGCGCTTCGTCCCAAATTCATCGTCTGCGACGAACCGGTATCGGCCTTGGACGTCTCCATCCAATCCCAGGTGCTAAACCTGCTGCACGAGCTACAACGGGAGTTCAACCTGACCTATCTCTTCATCGCTCACAACATGAGTGTGGTCGAGCACATCAGCAACCGGGTAGCAGTGATGTACCTGGGCGAAATCGTGGAATTGGCCGATCGGATAGAGTTGTACCGCAACCCGCTTCACCCCTACACGCAAGCGCTGATGTCGGCCATCCCAATCCCCGACCCAGACTTTGAGCAGGAGCAGATCATCCTGGAGGGAGACGTGCCCAGCCCCATCAACCCACCCCCAGGCTGTCGCTTCCACCCCCGCTGCCCCATTGCCCAGACCATCTGCTCCCAAGAGGAGCCCGCGTGGCGAGACATCGGTGCAGGGCATCACGTCGCTTGCCACCTGGCGAAATAACCCTTCGCCACAGTCGCCGTAGGTCAGGATGACGTCTTGACCTACTCGTCTGCCAACTCGATGAACTCCGCCGGGACGCTTTTTGCCAGATAGACCGCCTCGTCGGCCCGGTAGAACTCGACACCGGCGGCGTGGGCCTCGGCGGCGCGGATGGTGAGGACAATGGGATCCTCGTCGTGGCGCGCGCCGACGCGGGCTGCCGTGTGCGGATCGGGGGAGAGATGCACGTACTGGCGCTCCATCGGGCGCAGTCCTTCGCGGCGGGCGGCCGGCAGCGTCCGCCGGGACGTGCCATGGTAGAGCACCATAGGCGGGACACAGGGTTCGTAGACGATGGGCTGGGCGAAGGAGTGGCCGTAGCGCGCGCGGATGCGGTTCCCCTCCACCTCGAAGCGGCGCTTGTCGGCTCCGGCGAGCGGAGTCGAACCGTCGCCGGAGCCCTCTCCCACCACCGCCAGCACGTCGGCACGGGTGGCCCAGTGGAAGTTGGGCAAGCCCTTGACGATCTCCATCACCTCGGAGAGAGCTGCCCAGCCGTGCTCGTCAATCGCCAGCGCAAAGCGCTCCGGCTGGTGGCGCAGGATGAGAGAGAGGAATTTACTCAACTTGACCAGGCGGCGCTCATCGGCCATCTATGCCCGCTCCACGATAATCTGTAGCAGACCGTCTACCCCGAAACCCTCCCTGTGTTGCTCGTCGTAACCCACCGTCACGTCGGCGAGATGCTCGTATAACCGCTCCCGCGAAGAAAGAAGCTTGGGATAGCAGCGCGCCAGGGCTTCTTCGTTCGTCTCGCCCGGATTCGTATCAAACATCCCCCGCCACAACACGGGTCTCTTGTTGGCCAGGTACTTTTGCAGCATGCGCTCCTGCGCCTCGGGCGGAGTCGCCATGTGCACGACCGTCGTCCGCTGCCGGAGCTTGCCCAATAGCGCTTCTCCTACGTAGATGACGCTTCCGGTTGTATCAACGACGACGTCCTCCTCAGAGTCATCCGCTCGCCGCCCAAGTCCATCGAGGATCTCCTCCAGCACCGCCACCTCACAGGTCAGGTACCTGGCCTCGCGCTCGGCATAGTGCGGCTCGTACGGAAACCCCATCCACTCTCCCATCGTCATGCGGCTCTCGTCCGGTCTGATCAGTTCAGGCGCCAGCCTAGCCGCGATCAGCGCATCGCAGCAAAAGTGTCTGAAACCGCGCTCCGCCAGTTTGGTGGACCAGTACGATTTCCCTGAACCGGACATACCGATGAGCGAAAGACGCATCACGCACCATCCCTGGCAGGCACCAGCAGGTTCAAAGTTTCGCTGGCGACGGCGATGGACACCTCGCTGCCGCTCAGGAACTCGATGTAATCCGATTCGATCCCGTCGGCAAAGATCACGCCGCCCTGCCCCATCTCCGAGCGGATCACCAGCCGGCCACCCAGGTGCACGAATCCAAGCTCAAGCTCGGTACCGGTGTAGACCGAGGGAAAGGGCTCGCGCACGAACCACGCAAGGCGCGGCTCCTCCGGCTCCGGCAGATCGATATCAAGCTCCCGCTGCTCGACGATCGAGCGCACCCAGCCGGTGCTGCCGGTGCCAGTGGCGCAGATGACGCCGGAGGACGACTGCCGTTCCTCCCGCTCGCCCACCTGGATACGGTAGCGCGCCGATTGGTGCGAGCAGTGTCCGACGAACACCTCGTTGAGCGCCAGCAGCCGCTGCCCATCCTCCCGCCGGGCCAGGGCCGTCGCCCGCCGCTCGATCTGGTAGCCTGGCCCCCCGCCCTGCACCGCCCATCTCAGGAGCTCTGACATGGCAGCAGGGGCGTGCGGGCACAGCACACCGTCGTACCGATCGGCGTCGGGGTTGACGCCGATGGTCAACTGGCCGCTCAGGTACTTGGCGACGTTCGGTACCAGCCCATCCTGGCCCACGATCACGATCACGTCATCGGGGGCAAAGAGGAAACGGTCGAGATCGCCGCGATCGACGCGCAGCCGCCGCTGGTCGGGCGGGATGGCCGCCGAGACCTGCGCCAGCGCTGCCTGAGCGCGCTCGTGGATCTCCTCGTACTCGCCCACGCTTTGGCCGCGCGATTCGAGGTAAAAGCGCGCCTGCTCCAGCGTCCCGTGCTGCTCCAGCAGGAGCTCCACCGGCGTCTTGCGGGTGACGAGGACGACGCGCGGGAGCGTGAGATCCTTAATCTTCCACCCTCCCCCTACCCCTCCCTACCGGGAAGGGGAGTAGTCTTGGAGTCCAGCAGCAGTCGCTGGAGAGCGTCGCCCAACAGATCGGGCGTCAGGTTGAGATGGTTGATCGTCTCGACTTTGTCGGCCAAGCGCTGCACCGCCAGTCCAAAGGTGACCGCCGGCGGGGCATCCTTCCATATCTCCACCTTGCGCGCCTCGGCCTCCGTCTCAACCGCCAGGAGTTGCTGCTTTGCCTGCGCCTCGGCCTCGGCGATCACGCGCATGCGGTCCGCCTTGCCCTGGGCCGAGAGAGCATCGCGCTCCACCTGCGCCTCCGTCTCGAATCGCTGCCGCTCGGCCTCCTGCTGCAAGTCGAGCATGCGGTTCGCCCCTTCCTGGCGGATCAGCTCCTCCTGCCGCCGCGCCAGCTCGATCTCGGTCTGCAGCTCGTTCTCCTTGATCGCACGCTCTTTCTCCACCGCCAGCGCACGCCGCTGGAAGGTGGCCTCGTCCGCCTTTTGCTGGATCTCTTCGCGGGTGGGGGTCTGCAACGCCTTCTCCAGCTCCGGCGTCGGCACCACCTGGTCGATCTGCACGCTCACCAACGCCAGCCCCATCTCCTCGATGGCCGCGTTGCTGCGCAGCGCCTCCTCCAGTGCCTCGCGCGTCACGTCGGCCCCCAGGCGCACGATCTCGACCACGTCCATCTCGATCAGGCGCGCGCGCACCGGGTGGCGCGACCAGTTGGCCCACAGGCTGTTCAGCCGCTGGAGCGGCTGCTCGACCCAGGCTCCGCTATCCAGCGAGACGCTGAAATTGACGCGCTGGGCAGCCTTGACAGGGTCGGCGATGCGGTAGGTCAGTGTCACCTGGATGGTGATCTCTTGCACGTCGGAAGAGCGCTCACGCAGGATGAACGTGGTCTGCACGTCTTCGACCGGCACCTGGGCCACGGCCGCCGAGAGCGGCAGGAACCAGTAGGCCAGCCCGGCCCCGCTGCGCGCCAGCCTGCCGTTGCGATAGTGCAACACGTGCTGGTTCAGCTCCGCTCGCAGGTGGCGGTAGAATAAGAACCGACTGATGTGTGCCATCGTGACCTCCTTTGTCGGCGGATTGATGATTGGCGGTCGCCCTCTGCTAAACTGAGAACCTCCACCGCTTCGTAAGAACGATCACACAGCAGGCAAACCCATACCACAGTATGTTCCATGGAAACGAGAGTAGGGCGGTCAAGGGCGACAGCACCAATCCACGCTTTGCCCCAGATCCAATACGTGCCAGCACCTGATATACACTGGGGAATGGAACGTGTTGTGTGTCATGAAACATCCAGTGAGATCTCACTTCCCAAATCACGCTGCAAAGCAACCCGGCAAAGAGGAGCGCAAGCAGCGGTATCATCGCAATCTGCAGCCATTCGAGTTTTTGAAACCTGGGGACAATCGCCACAAGCCAAGTAGCACTCAGCAAAGCAAGTACAAACGACGCCATCGAAAAATACGACACGTGATAGAAATCTAGCCAATGGGCGACGCTCATCGATAGCAGAGAGGTCGCTGCGAGGGTGTCCCCAAACGGCAACTTCCAGAGCACGAAATGCAGGGCAAAAGATCCAATAGAAGCTATGACAAATACCAACAATACTATCTGAATAAACGAAGCGAATCTATTCACGCGCCTATCCTGTGTATCGCGAGAGACAATCTAGCAACTGGCCCAAGGCGTATCCTCAGATCGCCGCCGTTCCCTTGGTATCGTCGCGGTAGTGACAGCCGCGGCTCACCCGGTTGTGCTGCGCCGCCCCGGCAACGATGAGCGCCGCCTGCACCGCCTGGCGCAGCCCGATCAGCGCGTCGTTCAGCTTCGTGCGGCGGTAGAATTCCTCGACCTCCTGCTTCAGATGGATCAGATCGTGCAGGGCGCGTTCCAGCCGCCGCCCCGAGCGGGCCAGCCCGACATAGTTCCACATCGTGTGCTGGATCGTGCGCATGTCGCGCCAGATCAGGGCCGGATCGGCTTCCTCATCCAGCCCCTCTTCCTCCCAATGCGGAACGCCTCCGGGATCGATCGCGGGCAGCGACCCACGCGCAGCGATGTCGCGCGCCGCCCGGTCACCCCACACCAGCCCTTCCAGCAGCGATGTGCTGGCCAGCCGGTTCGCCCCGTGGACGCCGGTGCAGGCCACCTCCCCCACGGCATACAGGTTGGGAATATTCGTGCGCCCCCATTCATTGACCCACACACCGCCGCAGAAATAGTGCGCCGCCGGCACCACCGGGATCGGCTGGCGGGTGATATCCAACCCCAGCCCCAGACACTTGTCATAGATGGTGGGGAATCGTTCGCGGATGCGCTCCGGCGGCAGCACCGAATGGATGTCCAGCAGCACGTGGTCATAGTCGTTTTCCACCATCTCGCGATGGATGGCACGGGCCACGACGTCGCGCGGGGCCAGGTCCTCCCAGTCGGGGGCATACTCCTTCATGAATGCGCGCCCATCGGGCGTGCGCAGCTTGCCCCTCTCGCCGCGCACCGCCTCGGTGATGAGGAATCCCTCCCCACCCGGCGCCGCCAGCACCGTAGGGTGGAACTGCACGTATTCGGCGTTGATCACGTTCGCCCCGGCACGATAGGCCATGGCCAACCCATCGCCCCGTGACCCCGGTGGGTTCGTCGTGTGGCGGTAGATGCGGCCCAGGCCTCCCGTCGCCAGGATCGTCACCCCGGCCAGATAACGGTGCACCGCGCGGTGAAACGGCTCGAAGACGTACGCACCGTGGCAGGCGATGGGCTCGTAGACGGCCAATGGATCGGTGGCGTGGTGCGGGAATGTGATCAGATCGACGGCGGTCGCCGAGGGGACGACGCGCACGTTGGGCCGCTCTCGCAGCGCCGTGACCAGCGCCTGAATGATGGCCCTGCCGGTAGCATCGC
The DNA here is from genome assembly GCA_034430835.1 of Anaerolineae bacterium. Classification (GTDB taxonomy): domain Bacteria; phylum Chloroflexota; class Anaerolineae; order B4-G1; family B4-G1; genus JAFGED01. The sequence goes on along the minus strand of DAOUDX010000236.1, from coordinate 6,256 downwards.
CCACATGCAGGATACGCGGGCGCGAGTGGGCCGCCTCCATGCCATAGCACAGCCGGCCATCGGGCGTTCGATCGAAGGCAACACCGGCGGCCTCCAAGAGCACCTCCCCGACCAACCCCGGCCCTTCCTCGGCCAGGATGCGGGCGGCAAAAGGCAGGCTGAGTCCGGCGCCAGCTTCCAGAATGTCGTTCACCAGAAGCTCGGCGCTATCATCCTCCCCCCGCGTGACAATGCCTCCTTGGGCGTAGAAAGTGTTGCTCTCCTCTGCCTCCTTCGCGCGGGTGATGACGGTGATCTGCCGCTGCGTGTCCTGCGAAAGCCGCAACGCAGCCGTCGCCCCAGCGATGCCACACCCAATGACGAGAACGTCAGTCTGCAATGGCATCAACTCGCCTCCAACATGCGTTCCAGCGCCACACGCGCGTGGCGCGCCACGCCGTCCGGCACAATCACCTGATTGACGATCTCTCCCTCGACCAGCCCCTCCACCACACGGGCCAGTTTCTCCAGCGTGATCAGGTTCATCGTCCGGCAATAACTCGGTTCCGGCGACAGTGACTCGATGAACTGCTCCGGGTGCCCATGCTTGAGCCGGTTAACCAGGTTCGCTTCGGTGCCGATGGCCCAGCGCGTGCCCGGCGGCGACTCCTCGACGCGGCGGATGATATAGGATGTAGAGCCTGTCTCGTCGGCCAGATCGACCACTTCCATCTGGCACTCTGGATGGACGATGACGCGGATGCCTGGAGCCCGCTCCCGCCAGGCAGTGACGTGCTCCGGCAGAAAGCGCTGGTGGACGTTACAGAAGCCGCGCCACAGAAAAACCCGCGCTTCTCGCAGCGCCTGGACGTCATACCCCTCAAACGGTTTGCTGGGATTCCACAGCGCCATCTCGTCCAGAGGAATGCCCATCTCCTTGGCCGTGTTGCGGCCCAGGTGCTGGTCCGGGACAAAGAGCACGCGGGGCCTCCGCTCGAAGGCCCATGCGAGCACGCCCGCCGCATTGGAGGAGGTGCAGACCGAGCCACCGTGCTGGCCGCAGAACGCTTTCAAAGCTGCAGACGAGTTCACGTAGGTGATGGGCATCAGCTTGTTCTCGACGTCCATCACCTGACCCAGTTGCGCCCACGCCTCCTCTACGTCCGGGAGGCTCGCCATCTCCGCCAGCGGGCAGCCCGCCTCCAGATCAGGCAGCAGCACGATCTGGCCGGGCTGCGAGAGAATAGCCGCCGTCTCCGCCATAAAGTGCACGCCGCAGAAGACGATGTACCTGGCGTCGTGGCAGTTGGCGGCATCGCGGGCCAGCTTGAGTGAGTCGCCGCGAAAGTCGGCAAACTGGATCACCTCATCTCGCTGGTAATGGTGACCCAGGATGACGAGCGCGTCGCCCAGGGCCTCTTTCGCCTTTCGGATACGGGTTTCGAGTTCGGTCTTGACGTCCATCTTGGTCTCCCAGGTAAGGCAGGGCAACCCGCTGCTACGGACTCTCCACCAGCATACTCAGATCGAGCACTGGCGCGGAGTGGGTGAGCGCGCCGATAGAGATATGGTCCACTCCCGTGGCGGCGATGGCCACGATGCGCTCCAGGTTCACGTTGCCGGAGGCTTCCAGCGGCACCCGGCCGCCGGATATCTCGACTGCCTCTTGCATCTCCTCAACGCTCATGTTGTCCAGCATGATCCGATCGACTTCCAACAGCAGCGCTTCCTGCAGCTCCTCCAAATCCTTGACCTCGACCTCGACAGGCAGGTCAGGATAAGCCCCTCGTGCCCGCGTGACGGCGGCGGCAATCGAACCAGCGGCCTCAATGTGATTGTCCTTGATCAACACCATATCGTAGAGGCTCATGCGGTGGTTCTGGCCGCCCCCCATACGCACGGCGTACTTTTCCAGCAGGCGGTAGCCCGGGTGGGTCTTGCGGGTGTCCAGGATGGTCGCCCCGCTGCCGGCGACAGCGTTCACAAAGACGCGGGTGAGGGTAGCGATGCCGGAGAGCTGCTGCAAAAAGTTCAAGGCGGTCCGCTCCGCCGCGAGCATCCCGCGCCCAGGCCCGAACACCTCGGCCACGATCTGTCCCCGCTCCACCAGGTCTCCGTCGCTGGCGTGGTAGACAAAGCGCAGCGCAGGCTCCACGCGGGCGAAAACGGCTTCGGCGATAGGCAAACCGGCAACGATGCCTCCTTGCTTGGCAAAGATACGCCCATGGAGCTCCAGATCGTCCGGCAGCACCGCCTGGGAGGTCGCATCCCCCGGCCCGATGTCCTCCGCTACCGCCAGCTCAATCAGCGATTCAGCAGCCTTGAGAATGTCTTCCATCTCCTCACTCCTCATCTACTCATTGACCCGAAAGACGGACGGCATCGCCCGCTTGTGCGCAGAGCAAGCGATCATGCCTTGCACTTTCGCCAGTACTGCAGGCTCGACGCCTGACGTATCCCCCGCCTCAATGCCCTCCAGAATACGGTCGAGTTCGCGGTAGGTGATACCCATCTCCCCCTCGTCCGTCTGGCCCGGCCACAGGCCGGCGGTGGGTGGTCGCTCGATCACCTCCTGCGGCACCCTCAGCTCGCGGGCCAGCTCCCACACCTGGGTTTTGCTGAGATCGCCCAGCGGCAGCAGATCCACCCCACCATCGCCATACTTGGTGAAATAACCGACGGCAAGCTCCGTCTTGTTGCCCGAGCCCAGCACGAGGTAGTTGCGTGTTTGGGCCAGGTAGTAGAGCGTCACCATCCGCAGGCGGGGTTTGACATTGGCAGCGGCAAGGCGGTGATCGGAGGGCGGGAGCGCTGTTACCAACGCGTCGTGCGTCGCGATCAGCTCCACCGTCACTGTCGGGATCGAGAAGGCATCGGCCACCAGCCGGGCCAGCGCCACATCCTCCGGTTGCGAGTGACAGGGCATCAGCACGCCCAGCGTCCGCTTGGGGTCGACGGCACGCGCGGCCAGCGCCGCCGCTGTAGCCGAGTCCACCCCGCCGCTGAGTCCGAAGACAAAGCCTTCGGCACCGGCAGCGGCCAGGTACTCCTGGAGCCAGTCTACAATTCGATCGGGCAGGTTCATTGAGGCCTCCCTCGCCGCAGGCAACTTAGTGTATCTTGTACACTAAATATACACGAAACGAGCACCCTTGTCAAGAAGAAGGCTGTCTAGGGCTTGCTGAACAACTCACGTGCGCAGCGGACGACCAGCACATCCGTCTGCATATCCTGCCCTTCGGGAATCATGGGCGGGAGCGCGCCAGCGGCGTAAACGGTGTTCGGCTCCAGATCGTTCAGCCGCGTCCAGGGCGCTTTGCCGTGACCACCGTATTCCTCAGCAGTAGCATTATTGATCATCAACACCGCATGATCGGTATCAGGTTGAGCGTGATCTTTCTCCGACTGAAGACGCTGGTAGGGCACTCGCAGGTCAAGGGCAAAGACCGACGCCTCACGCTCGCGCCAAAAGCCCTCGTCGTCACAGGGATGGCCCTGCAAGTGACCGACCGCATCCTCGCCGCAACCGCCGGTATCATCTCGGTTGGCCGGGCCTTCCCAGTCAATGAGGAAACGCACCGGCAGGTCAGGGTATCGCGCCAATGCGCCCGTGGCCATGGTAACACCGTAGGACCACGATGCCAGGCCGATCCGCGCCTCGTCCACCTCCGGCAGTGTCGCGACGAAGCGGACGATCTCTGCCAACCCATCTTGATGAATGTAGCCGTTCTGATCCTCCTCACCCTCGCTGTGACCGCGACCGTCGGCATCGAAGACTACGACCGTGAAACCCTCGTCAGCGATCGACTGCACCCTGTCTGGAGGTCCAAGAAAATCGCTGCTATCTCCCGTGCCGCCTGGGACGAGCACAAGCGTTGGCAGCGGGCCTTTGTCCCAGCCCTGGGGTTGGATGACCCGAACGTACAACCGGGCGCCGCTGGTGGGATTGGTCACCCAGTGAGAGCCCTCCCCAGACGATGCCAGCGTACCATCCTCCCCACAGTCCTGGGGGCAACTGACCGCATTCTCCGGCCCATCACACACACCGTCGCCGCAGCGCCCCTCGGAAACGACGGGCGTGAGAGAGACGGCAGTAGGGGCGGAGATAGGTATGACAACTTGGCCGAGGCTGCAGGCCAAGGACGACAAGAGCAAAACAGTTAGAGGGGCAATCAAACGCCTCACCATCGACTCCTCCTGGCCAGTAGCCGCCATTCCGAAAGCGCGGCTAATGCAACAATTTCTCGACCTCGTGCCACGGAAGTCGCTCCCAGCCAAAGCGGTCCCAGTCCACGTAGCCGTACTCGTCGAACTCGACCCCTTCGGCTTCCAGTAGCTCACGCTGAACGTTCGCTCCGTGCTCCCGGCAACTGGTAGAAATGCGACCTTGACTGTTGATGACACGCCACCACGGAACATCGGTCCCTCTCTCGCCTCCCCCGCTCGCAGGGGGGAGGCTGTGCAGCGCCCAGCCGACGGTGCGCGCGGCATGAGGATGCTCCAGCATGCGTGCGATGGCTCCATAGGACGTGACCTTCCCGCGTGGCACCTGCCGCACCAACCGATACACTCTGTCAAAGAAACCAGACGTCGGTGAATTCCCACTCCGACGCGAGGAACGATCATCGCGCCTCATGCCGAATCTCCTCGCACGCCCCCTTCTTGTCCGGCAGCTTGAACTTGAGCCACACAGGGATAGCAGAGAGCAACGCCGCCCAGGCCGTCAGTTGAAATGGGAAGCGCGGACTGACGTACTTCCACAGTTGTCCGCCAATAGCAGGCGCCGGCAGTGAAAAAGCCCCCAGACCACCCCGAACCAATCCAAAAGCGGTACCGCGCAGATGCTCAGGCACCACCTTGCTGGTAAGTGACTGAACCGTAGGCTCAATCATCCCTACACCCACCCCCAAGAGGGCCCACGCCCCGGCGAAACCCCAGAAGCTATTTACCTTCAGGAAGACCATATACCCTGCAAAGATCAACACAAACCCGAACGCAATCACCAAGCGCTCACCCTTCCTGTCGGCCAACCAACCGGCGAGAAGATTGGCCATCATGCCAAGAACGCCAAAGATGGAAAACAATATTCCGATTTGTTCGATCGTCATCCTGCCAATGTCATCCATATAGACCGGCATCAGGTCGAACGACAGCGAAAACGAGATATCGCCGATTCCATCGGTGATCACAATCCAGGTAAAGATCCCTCCAGCCAGCACCAGCCCAAGAACAGCTCCCAGGTTGCTGCGCAGGCCGTTGAACGATGGCTTCTTTGGGTTGGCCTCCCTCTCGCGTGCAGCAGTCCGCGCCATTCGCACCCGGACCAACGCTGCTAACGTATAGAGGGCAGCGGCGCAGAGCAGCATGAACTGAAAGCCTCGCCGGCCCGCCAACCAGCCCGCCAGAAGCGGGCCGACAACGTTGACGGAGCCGAACAAGAACTGGGTCACGCCAAAGACCCGCGCGCGCGTTTCCTCGGTCGATTGCTCGGCGATGAAGGCGGAGAAACTGGGGCCAACAAACGAGCGAGCCACGGTCCCCAGCCCTTCTCCCACCAGCACCCACTGCCAACTCGGCGCAAGGATCAATCCCAGGTAGGCGACGACGCCTGCTACGCTTCCAATGGCGATGCTGCGCAACCGCCCCAGCGAATCCGAGAGCCACCCACCGAGAATTTGCAGAACGAGAGGAAAAATCCGCGCAAGGGTGAAGAAGAACCCGACCTGCTCCGGGGTGGCGTTGAGCTCGGTAAGATAGTTTGGGAGAAACAAACGACTCATAGTGCCGCCGATGTTGGCCAGCACCATGGCGAGCATAAAGAGCTTGAGCTTGTCGTTCAGCAGGGGCGTACTGGCGGCAGGGTTGTCCTCGATCATAAGCCAATGGTACGCCAGGTGAGCGTGGATGTCAAGCAGAGAGCTTCCCAAAGGCTGGCATCGGCTGCAAGGTGCAAACAAGAGGCCAGAGTATCAAGCCCCGCCTGTGGCGAGAACGATCCCAGGATTAGTCCTTGATCTCAGCGAGTTCTGGTTCCTCCTCTTCCTCTAGGGCTTGGTCGGTATCCTCATCACTAACCGCCAGCGGCGGCGCGCCCTCCAACGCAAACTGCTGTCGGACAAGAGCCTCGATCTGATCGGCCACTTCGGGGTTATCGCGCAGGTACTGCTTCGCGTTCTCTCGCCCCTGCGCCAGGCTCTCGCCCTCGCGGTAGTAGTACGACCCCCGCTTCTCCACCACCCCCACCTCCGCCGCCATGTCCAACACGTCTCCTGCCTTG
>DAOUDX010000235.1:0-16062 GCA_034430835.1 Anaerolineae bacterium | reverse complement strand
CATCCTCCTTGCCGGAGACTTGTTGCCTCATGACAAGGGTACCGGATCGGCGAATTTGGTCAACGAGGGTGATACGACTTTTCGAGACTCTTGTTAGAGTGCAACTGGTATGACTTTACGGGACTCGACAGCTATTTGTTCGATAGCGTCACCACACCAGCGCCGCCATCCACGGTGACGACCTGGCCGCTACGAATGCGCTTGGTCGCCACGCCGGTGCCCAGCACGGCCGGGATGCCGTACTCGCGCGCCACGATCGAGCCGTGGCTGAGTGGCCCGCCGACGTCGGTGACGACCGCCGCTGCGCGGGCGAACAGGGGCGTCCAGGCCGGCGTGGTGAGCGCGGCCACGAGCACGTCCCCTGCCTGCATCTGCGCAAAGTCCTCCGGGCCGTGCAGGACGCAGGCCGGTGCGGTCACGCGTCCCGGGCTGACCGCCACGCCTTTGAGGGTGACTCCGGCGCGTCCCCTTGCGCGTCCCGACCTGATTTCCATGAGGTCCATTCCCAGGATCTTGATCTGGGGCAGCATCGTCGGCGGCGTGGCGCGCCTGGCGGCACCCCAGATCGCCTTGCGCTGCGGGACGACCGCGGCCAGGGACGCCAGGGCCTCTCCACGGTCCAGCCTCGCGGCGGCCTGCTCGACCTCGTCCTGTTTCAGCCAGAAGGCGTTGTCCGGCTCTTCGATCGCGCCGCTCTCGACGAAGCGGCGGCCCAGGTTGCGCAGCATCTGCCGCAGCAGCGGATAGCTCAGGCCGACGTCGGCTAGGCCGTCCTCGCGCAGCGGAGCGTACTGCTGCGCCGGCGCGAGGGCCTTGTGGAACAGCTTCAAGCGCAGACCCCTCAGCCTGCCGAGCACCGTCTGAGTCGCCTGCTCGCGCCGCTCTGCGGCGGCCTGCTGGCGCGTGTGCGGGTTTTCGCCCCGGCCGCTGATGAACAGCTTGCATGTCTCCAGCAGCGGCGCAGGATCGTCGGCAGGCACGGGGTTGCCGAAGTCGAGGTTGTAGATGGTGTGGCCGTAGCGGCTCAGGTGCGTCTGGAGGCGACTCTGCCACGCGTGCCAGTCGTCGGCTTCCACCTCCGGCGGCGTCTGGCCGTCTTCGAGTTGGGCGGCGAGCTGCGACGCCTGTGTGTCGGTCAAGTAAGCGGCCAGCCCTGCCCGTGTGCGGGCCCACTCGGCCAGGTCGTACAGCGACTTTTCCGCCCGGATGGGGATGCTCTCGAAGCCCATCAGGTACGTGGGGGCCGCCGGATCGTCCCGCCGTTTGATCAGCACGTTGTAGACCAGGGTGAACAGGCCCTCGCTGATCCAGGCAGCCGGAATGACGCCGGACACGAGCGCCCCGTAACCGTCGATGGCTGCTTCCGCGAGCTCGCGCGCCGCGCTCAGTATCTCGGTGCTCGAGAGCTCGCGCCACTGCGTGGCCTGCCAGCGCTCTACGGTGGCCACGTAGTGCGGGCGTTCCACCTCGGTCCACCGCTCCACTGCGCCCGTGAACATGCGCTTCATGATGCTGACGCTGCTCAGGAGTATCCGCATGATCTGCCCGGCCGTCAGCGAGCCGTTGTAGTAGGCGTACTCGTTGACGGTGATGATGAGCTCGCTCGGCATGATATCGGATCGGCTGAAGAAACCAGCCAGCAGCCGCCCCATGCTGGCGTTGACACAGGCCAGGCCCAACGTACCGAACAGGGGGGTCAGCGGATCGGCCATCAACTCGACGATATTGTTGCGCATGGCGACGTAGGCACCTTTGGGCAGCTCCCAGTCGGTGGGTGGCGCCGGCTCGGGCAGCGCCGCTGCCGGAGACGCGGCCTCGGTCGGGAGCGCCGTGATGGGCCGGGCCTGGACAATGGCGAACGCGCCTCCGGCCAGCGCCCACTCGATGTCCATCGGCATGCCGTAGAGCGCCTCGATCTGCACGCCCAGTTGCACCAGTTCGGCAGCTTCTGCGTCGGAGAGCACGGGGGTGCGGCGGCGTGTCTCCGGGACAGGCTGCTGTGCCGTGCCGCTTCCCAGGAGCACTGTCATCACCTGCTTGTCGGCTGTGTCGCGCGTGAGCACGCGGCCGGTCGCCTTGTCTACGATGAGCGTGTCCGGCGTCACCAGCCCTTCCACGATGGATTCCCCCAGCCCCCACGATGCGCTGATCGTGGCCTGATCGCGTCTGCCGGTAACCGGGTTGGCGGTGAACAACACGCCGGAGCTCTCTGCCGCAACCAACTGCTGGACGACGACGGCGACCTCGTGCACCGCGCTCAGCCCTTTGGCCTGGCTGTAGGCCTGTACGCGCTCGTTCTGCCGCGAGCGGTAGACCCCGTGGATGGCCTGGCGGATCTCCTCGTCGGTGCGTACGTTCAGCACCGTCTCGAACTCACCGGCAAACGAGGCCTGGGCCGAGTCCTCACTCATCGCCGACGAGCGCACGGCGAACGCGGCCTCTCTGTCTGTTCCGCGCAGCCGGCCGAGATGCGCCTGGACCTGAGCCCAGGCTTCAGGTGTCAGCTCGTCGTCGACGAAGGCCGCGGGCAGGATGACAAAGCCATCCGGCACCGGGTAGCCCGCCTGCGAGAGCCGGGCCAGCGACCCGCCCTTGCCACCGGCGTGCGGCTGCTGCTCTGCGCTCAGCTCGTTGAATGATTTGACCACGTCAATCATTTGATTCACTTCCTCGTCCGTTCTGCGCCCGCCTCAAGTCGGGTGACGGAGATCAAGGCCGGGTTTAGGTCTCAGAGCTTGGCCAGGATGCCGCGCAGCGCAGCCTGGTCGATGGTGGTGTAGTCAGCGCGGCGACGAGGTTGGGGGGAAGCGGATGGGGTCGTTGTCCTCCTCGTCCAGTAGCTCGATCAGGCGCGGGCAGAGTATCAAGGTCTGGCGCAGCGGTGGGATGTAGGGCTTGGTGGTCGGGAGCGGGATGCCCATCGTATCACAATCTTACCATGTTTCTCGCTAACCACCAAGAAGCACTCTGACCGAGTCGCTGGAAAGCCAGGTGTTGCTCAGTATTCTCCTCCCCCATTGGGAGAGGAGTCAGAAGAGAGGAAACTCAATCGAACCGGAAGCGCCACACGCCGATGAGGAAAAAGACGGCGGCAAAGCCCAGCAGCGCACCTGCCTCGGGCAGTATCCCTGCCAGCCCGTATCCGCGCACCAGCACGTCCTGGAAACCGCGCATAGCCCAGGCGTGGGGCGTGAAGCGAGACAGCGTCTGTAGAAAACTGGGCATGGCTGAGGTTGGCATCAGACAGCCGCCCAGGGCCGACATCGTCAGTGTCAGCAGTGTCGCAAGCCCATCGATCTGGGTCTCGCTCTTGCCGAGGGCGGCGGCCAGGACGCCCAGCCCTGTCGCTGCCGCTGCCAGTGCCAGGCTGACCGTCGCCAGTGCGACTGGATTTCCAAACGCCATCCCAAACAGCAGGTGGGCCACGCCGAACATGAGGGCGACCTGAATCAGGTTGACCAGGCAGTAGGGCAGGACCTTGCCGGCCAGCAGGACGGGTTTGGGGAGCGGCGCGACCAGCAGGCGGCGGAAGGTGCCCTCCCGCTTCTCCCCCAGGATGGAGGAGGCCATCGTGCCGACGATGAAGAACACGCCAAGGACGGTATAGCCGGGTACGTTCTGCTGGTAGGTGTCGGGAAAGACCTCGATCTTCATCTCCGCCGGCGCGACCTGCTTTAGCGCGACGACGCTGGCACCGTCTGTCTCCAGGGCGATCTGGTCGGAGGCAGGGCGCATCTCGCCAGGTAGTTGGGCGAGCACACTTGCCAGGCCAGCCTCGATGCGCGCCTGGGCCACCCCGGTCTCGGCCACGCGCTCGGCAGCGCCGAACACCATCCCCTGGATGGGGGCGATGAACTGGGTGGATACCGCCGGGTCGGTGATCAACTCGACAGTGGCCGTCGCATCGTCGCCCTCAGACCGCGCTTCGATCTGCTCTGAAAAGTCGATTGGAAAGAGGACGACCACCGAACGGTCGCCCTCAGCGACCAGCGCCTCGGCCCGCTCGCGCGTCAGCGTCTCGCCGTCCCACGTCGTCTCCACCTCGATGCCGTCGATGCTATCCAGCGCGGCGATGACTTTCGCCGCATATGTACCGCGATCGAGGTCCACCACCGGCAAGCGTCTGGGCTGCGTGTCGGTGCCGGTATCGAACAGGCCCTGCAGGGCAGTGCTCATCACGATGATGAACATCATCGGCATCAGGAAAAGCGTCGCTATCCCGCCGGTGTCTGTGAACAGAATCTTTAGATCTTTCCAGGTCGTGGACAAGAGTTGGCGTACCATGGTTCGCTCCTTCTGGTCACTCCCGCAGCCGCTTGCCGGTCAGGTGCAGGAAAACGGTCTCCAGGTTGGGCTCCAGCACCTCCAGCGCGGTGATGTCGGTGCCGGTTCTGGTGAAGAGTTCCAGCAGGCGGATCAGGGCTTCCTGCGCCTGCACCGCCTCTACCTTTACCTTGCCATCCATCCGCGCTGCGGCCTTGACCCCTGGCAGCGACCGGATCTGGGGCAGGATCTCGTCGGCCATCCCGTTCCCCACGCCCAGGTGGATGATGCCCCCACCAAAGTCACCGATCAGCTTGCGAGGCGTATCGAGGGTGACGATGCGGCCCTCGTCGATGATGGCCACGCGCTCGCACAGCCGCTCCGCCTCCTCCATGTAGTGGGTGGTGTAGAGGATGGTCATTCCCTCGTCCCTGAGCCGCTCCACGTGCTCGAAGATGGCGTTGCGCGACTGGGGATCGACGCCGACGGTGGGCTCGTCGAGGAAGAGCACCTCGGGGCGGTGTAGCAGCCCGGCGGCGATGTTGAGCCGCCGCTTCATGCCGCCGCTGTAGGTCTTGACCGCCGCCTTGGCCCGCTCCGCCAGGCCGACCATCTCCAGCACCTCGTCCACTCGAGGGCGCAGTTCCCGCTCGCGCAGACCATAGATGCGTCCAAAGTAATTGAGGTTGTCGCGGGCGCTGAGGGTGGGGTAGAGCGCCAGTTCCTGGGGCACCAGGCCGATGCGCCGCTTGACCTCGCTCGACGCTTTCACCACGTCGTGCCCGGCGACGATGGCCGTCCCTTGAGTCGGCTCGATCAGGCAGGAGAGCATCGAGATAGTGGTAGTCTTGCCGGCGCCGTTGGGGCCCAGGAAGCCGAATATCTCCCCCCGGCGAATGGCGAAGCTGAGGCCCTTCACTGCCTCGAGTTCGCCGTATCGTTTCATTAGACCTCTTGTTTCGACAATGTTCTGGCTCATCACGATCTCCTTTTCCAACCCATTGTACGCCGACAGGAGGGATTTGTGATGTGCCGAGCGGCCTATTCGAAGGCACAAAAAAACAGGCCCGGGGATGGGCCTGCTATGTCGGGGGTCATATCTGCGCGATTGACAAGCGCGCCTACAACAACCCGATTTCCTGTGCCCGCAGGATGGCCTGGGTGCGGTCGCGGGCGTCGAGCTTGGAGAGGATGTTACTGACGTGGTTCTTGACCGTGCCGAGGGCGATGGTGAGCCGGTCGGCGATCTCCCGGTTGGAGAGTCCCTCCGCCAGCAGCGCCAGCACCTCCATCTCCCGCGCGCTCAGCGGATCGGCCAGCGGCTGCTCGCGGCGCAAGCGCTCGCGCTCGGTCAGGCGGGCGAACTCGGCCACCACCTTGCGGGTCACAGAGGGCTGGATGAAGGCCTCGCCGCGAGCGGCGGCGCGGATCGCCTCGGCCAGTTGCTCCGAGGGCACGTCCTTGAGCAGGTAGCCGACCGCCCCGGCGCGCAGGCCGTCGAATACGTATTCGTCGTCATCGAAGGTGGTGAGGATGATGACCTTGACCTCGGGGCAGGTCTCTCGAAGTCGGCGCGTGGCGGCCACGCCATCCAACCCAGGCATGCGTACGTCCATCAGCACCACGTCGGGCTGTATCTGGCGGGCGCGTTCGATGGCTTCGTTGCCGTTGCCGGCCTCGCCCACCACGTGGATGTCCGGCGTCAGGTCGAGCAGCACGCGCAGTCCCTCGCGCACCAGTTGCTGGTCGTCGGCCACCAGGACGCGGATCTTGTCACTCATCTTCCTGTGCCTGTTTCGGGATGGCGGCGTGGAGGCGGAAGCCGCCTTCCGGACGGTTGCCTGCCTCCAGCGAACCGCCTAACAGGGCGGTGCGTTCTCGCAGTCCCAGCAGTCCAAAACCTCCGGTTTCTTCCCCTCGCCACCCGGTGCCGTTGTCTTCGATGGTCAGTGTCACTTGCTCGGGCTGGTAGGCCAGCGTTACCTCGACGGCGCTGGCGTTGGCGTGCCTGCGCACGTTGGTCAATCCCTCCTGGGCGACGCGGTAGAGCGCGGTCTTGAGTTGGATCGGCATCGATTGGCTCCTGCCTTGGATGGTGAAGGCGGTTGCGATGCCGCTGCTGTGGAGGGTCCCGACGAGCTCGCCAATGGCCTCGCCCAGCGCAACCGTATCCAGCGGCGAAGCGCGCAATGCGGCCACCGAGCGCCGTACCTCGGCCAGGCTCTCGCGGGCCATCTCCTCGGCCTTGGCGATGGATTCGGCGGCGTGCTCCGGCTGCGCGGCGACGAGCTTGCCCGCTGCCTCCAGTTGCATCGTGATGGCGGTCAGGTAATGGCCCAGGCTGTCGTGGATCTCGCGGGCCAGCCGGTTGCGCTCCTCGGCCACGGCCAGCGCCTCAACCTGCGTGGCGTAGGTGCGCAGGCGGCGATGGGCGTCCTCCAGCTCGGCCAGCAAGCGCTCGGCGCGCTGCCGTTCCTCAAGTTGCCGAGTGAGGGCCGCGGTGAGAGCCGCGAAGAACAGCATGCCGCCAGCGTAAGGCAGGAGCAAGACCACCGCCGTTCCTATTCCTGTGTTCTCTGCAAGCATAAGAGCCAGAAGTAACGAGATCGTGCTGATTAGTGCAATCCCGTTCGCCTGCCAGAACGAAAGGGAGAAGTAGGCCGTAGGGACGACGACGAAGTAGAGAATGGGCAGGTATCCAAATCCCCGGCCGACGAGCACGATGGCAAAGATCAGGCCGACCTGGAGCAACAAGAGCCCGGCGCGGCACCAAAGGGGCGCATTTCTGGGAGGATCGAGATAGACTGTGAGAGTGAAAATCGCAAAAAGGATGGTGAGCGGAATCCAGATCGAGGGGCGGCGCAGATCGGCATCGGTGAACAGCGCAACGGCGTAGACGGCCGCCGTAGTGATGTAGGCGGCGGCCATGAAGATGCGCGCGGTAGATCGGGACAGGGAGGCGTCGGAGTGAGCGCTCGTCTTGGATTCACGCGTGCGGGCCATATCACGTCCTTGGATAGCAGTGTGAACACCAGTGTACCTGAGACGGGCGGATCGCGCAAGTCGCCGCACTTGTGCGCGGGGCGCTGCTGGGGACAGGTTGCTCCCTCGCTGCTCCGGTTTCGTGAGGTGGCGGCATCACGTCAAGGCCGGGCCTTCTTGGTGTTTGGCCACACCGCCAGCAGGGTGGGCACCGCCATCAGCGCCAGCGCGACGAGAAACAGCGGCCACTTGAACGGCGTCGGGCGGAGCGCGTCCCAATCGACCGGCCCGGCCAGCAGCGCCTGGATCGCATCCGACATAAAGACACACAGCGCTAGCAAGCCCCCGCCGAATGCGGTCGCTAGACGAACAGGCGCGAATCCCAGCCTCTGCCCCTGCTCCATCCGCACGGCGGCCAGCACTGCTGCGACGCAGATCAGGGCCGCGATCAGCGCTGGCGCCAGCACCGGCCCCCACCAGGGTAGGGGAATCAGGAACAGCAGGTCCCACCCCAGGAGGCTCAATGGCCAATCGATGAGTAGCTTGAGCCAGAAATAGTAAAAGACATCCCACACGCCGAAAGTGAACAGCCCGTAGGCCCAGCGCTCCTTCGCGTGGCGGCCGGCCATCCACCCGACGGTGACCAGCATCACCATCGTCGCTGCCTCGCGGCCTATCTCTACCAGGCCGTACGGCCCCAGCGAGACGTCGATAGCGGTGATGTCGGTGATGTTGAGTGCGGCGCGCAGGTAGACCACGACGGCAGCCTCCAGGTACGCCATCGCTATGGCGTAGGCGGACACCAAAAGGAATCTCTTGGCTGTACTGTCCATACTTCGCCCCCTGTGCTTTTGAATCATCCTATCACACTCCCAAGTGCTGTTTCAAGCGTTCGAGTGCGGTGCTGATGGCACTTGAGTGCAACCCCTGCTCTTGTTTCTGATCGCCAACGACAGCGCCCGCGCCCGCAAGAGGGATATCGCCGCGAGATCGAAGCTCGGCTGGCCAGGTACGGCGGGCGCAGGGTGTAGGGACGCAGGTCTCCAGGCCAAGGCCACAGGGGCCTGGCCCGAGGGAACACGCAAGGCAGACTGTGATGGAAGATATCTTTGATACGCTCGTTCTAATTCTCACCTGGATTGCCAACGGCGGGCTGGTGATCGCGTTCTGGTTGATCGGCCACCTGCTCCTGTTGGCGGCGATTCCTGCCTTCTACCTGCTGGTCGCTCAGTCGCGGCAAGAGCAGCAGGGGTACGCGCTGCTCGCCGGGGGTCAGGCTGTGGCTCACGCCTAGGACGATCGCTCCGCAACGACGCTGCTGCTGCCGGAGGAATACTAGCAGGGCGGCGGCGCGACGCGGCCGCGCAAGGAATCGCAGGTCGGGTGCAAGGGCGCGGGGCGCACCACTTCTTGACTTTGAGTGCACCTGGGTTATACTAACTGTAGTTCGCCACTGCTTGTAGTCTTTCACTCGATGGTGAGGTCGGCTATGCAAGTTGAGCAATTGTTAAAAGAAAGGCGGGAGAAAATCCTGCACCTTGCCGCGCGGCACGGCGCGTACAACGTGCGTGTCTTTGGCTCGGCAGCGCGGGGGGAGGCCGGCTCGGGGAGCGACGTTGATTTCCTGGTGGAGCTGGAGCCGGGCCGAAGCCTGCTTGACCTGGGCGGCTTGTTGATGGAATTGCAGGAGTTGCTGGGGCGTGAAGTGGACGTGGTGACTGAGCAGGGGTTGCATTGGTACATTCGGGATCAAGTTGTTGCGGAGGCGCGGCCCCTGTGAAGGACGATAAGCTCTACTTGATTCACATCGGCGAGTGTATCGAGCGCATCGAGACCTATGTTGGCGAGGGCGGCAAAGATGCGTTTATGGCCTCTACGTTGATCCAGGATGCTGTGCTGCGGAACCTTCAAACCTTGGCGGAATCGACGCAGCGGCTCTCGAACAGCCTGAAAGCGGCGCATCCAGAGGTGGAATGGTACAAGATTGCCGGTTTCCGCAACGTATTGGTGCACGACTATCTGGGGGTCGATCTGGAAAGGGCCTGGCTGATAGTGGAGCGTGACTTGCCTGGTTTCAGGCGGGCGATTGGGGATATGTTGGAGGAACAGCGTTAGCGGGACATTCCAAGTCCGCTGGGGAACTGACGAGGCTTGGCGGGAGAGAGGCGCGGGAGTTGCGTGATTAGGCTTCCGCGCTTTTTCGTTTGACAGGGGCAGTTGGGTTGGGGTGTACTGGCGGCATCGGTAGCACGTTCAAAACTCAATAGGCGTGTGCAATCCCCAATGCCTGCCGGCGCGGATGGCGGTGGGGGCGCTGGTGGGCGGCGGGGTCAGCGGTGGGATGCGAGTGGCCTTCAACGTGGCCTCCGGCCGGCCGTGGGACACAGCTTCTCGGCCCGCGCCAGCCGCATCCCGGGGATGGCGCCGTGCGCCTCGGCCCGCGCGCAGCAATCGAGCACCGCGCCGTCGTCCCACGGCTGGCCGCCGATGATTAGGAGGGCTCCGGCCGGGGATGGGTCGTTTTGCCGCTCCACCTGCACCGGCAGGTGGAGGGCCAGCACACAGGCCACGCGCACGCTGACCACCTCGCTCCAATCCATCCACTAAACAGAACCTAGGTTCTATTATATGCCGGTGACAGAGGTGTCAAGCGTGGGCGAGTAGTGGTGACAAGCTGCGCCGCCGACGAGCTGTAGTCTGTCACCACGTTTTGCGTCCACCAAGAGAGTGTGCTAGAATAACAGAGTCCTGCGGCCTTGACCGAGGCCGCACTTCGAGCAGACGGACGCCAGGGTAACGCGATTCTGCCACGACGCCCGCCCACCTGTCAACGTTGTTAGCCTTTTGCGGAAAGGAAGGAGTGATCTATTCCTCTAGGGTAGACAGGATGTGGCTCAACTAACGTCGTTTCGGTTCCCTGTCTGCACAACATCTTCCCACATTGCACGCCTCACTTGTCTAGCAAGCCCGTAAATCACATCAAAAACCGAGAAAATCTGTCCAAAAGTCGCCAGGTGTTGCAAACGTTGCAACACCCCACCTCTACACTGGGAGCAAATCCCAGGTGGAGGTGGCAAAATGGCCCACTGGAACAGCAAACAGGCGGAGCGCGAGGCGATGGATCGACTGATCCAACAAAACCCAGGCATTCGCCCGGCGGAACTGGCGAGGCGCCTCGGCGTCTCGCGATCGACCGTGACGCGGCGATTGCCGGGGATGGAGGAGGCAGGATATCTCTACAGCGAGGACGAGCGGGGTGGTCTGCACTTCTTCAAGCAGCGGAAGTGAGAGAACCCGCACGGTTGTTGCGGGATTTGGCGGACTTGTGTGGTAGAATGAAGCTGCATCAAGACACAGGCTGCACGGAGGGTGGATATGGAGCGATCCGATTCTAAAGCAGAGCGCCTGTTGCAACTCGAACAGGTATTGCTGGCTCACCCCGAGGGATTACACAAGGCAGAGATTGCCCGGAAGTTGGGCGTGCACCGCTCGACGGTAGGGCGATACGTCGACGACCTGAGCCGCCGTATTCCGATCTGGCAAGATGGCAACCGGCTCGGCATCAACCGCGATGACTACCTCACCCACGTGCGGCTGACGATTCACGAGAGCATGGCGCTGCACCTGGCGGCCCGTCTGATGGCTACCCGCACCGACAAGCACAACCCTCACGCGGCCTCGGCGCTACGCAAGTTAGGCAGTGCCCTGGAAGCGTTCTCCCCCCAGGTAAGCCGCCATCTGCGGGCCTCAGCCGACGTGATGGACGATGCTGCCCGGCGACGCGATCCTGTGTACCTGGATGTGCTGGAGACGCTGACGCGCGCCTGGTCCGATGGGCGGATGGTACGCGTCTGCCACCGGCTCGAAAGCGGGCAGGTCTATGAATATGACTTTGCCCCCTACTTTATCGAGCCTTACGCTGTGGGCCAGACCTCGCACGTCATCGGCTGGCGTGGTCCGCCGCAGGCAATCCGCACCTTCAAGATCGAGCGCATCCAGCGTGCCGATTTGATCGTTCCACCCAGGCCCTATACCATCCCCGACGACTTTGACCCGCGAGAGACGCTGGCCGACGCCTGGGGCATCTGGTACACCGAGGCGGAGCCGGTGGAGGTGGTGCTGCGATTCCATCCCCGTGTGGCCCACCGGGTGAGAGAAACTCGGTGGCACCGCAGCGAGCGCGTCGAGGAACAACCCGACGGCAGCCTGATCTGGAGCGCCAAGGTGGCTGAACCGCAGGAGATGCTGCCCTGGATCCGGGGATGGGGCGCGGATGTGGAGGCGATAGGCCCAGAAACATTGCGCCAGGCACTGGAGAGCGAAGCGCGAAGGTTTGCAGCCTTGTATGATGTACAACCCATCCCAATCTACCAGTTGCTGTGGGCTAAAACTAGCAAGGACAAAACGCGCACCCACCCGCTCATCTGTCACCTGATCGACGTGGCTCAAGTCGCTTCGGCTTTGTGGAGCCGAGTGCTCACAGACAGCCTGCGTACTCAGATTGCAGGCGCTTTAGGCCTCGATACGGAGGATGCGGGCCGGGTGATCGCCTTCTGGGCTGGACTGCATGATCTGGGCAAGGCCAGCCCAGGGTTCCAGCGCAAATACCGTCCTGCGATAGCGACTTTGACCAAGGCTGAGTTGGCGTTCCCCAAGCGCTTTGCACAGGAACCCTGCTACCACGGGACGATCACGGCAAAGACGCTGGATACATTGCTTGAAACCGAAACCGGCCTGCCAGGCCGTGCAGCGAAAAAGATCACTCGGGCTGTGGGCGGTCACCACGGAGCATGGCCTACACCAGGCGAACTACAGGCCCTTGCGCCCTCCCAGATCGGCGATAATGGCTGGGAAGGTATTCGTCGTGATCTGCTGAAGGTGATGGGTGATTTATTCCCACCAGTGCCTGCCGAGCGCCTGGGCGCCACCCAATTGGAGGAGAACGCGCTACTGACGTTGCTCTCTGGTTTCACCGCGGCAGCCGATTGGGTCGGTTCGATGGAACGATATTTTCCCTACGTCGAAGGGCCTGTAGATCCATCGCGCTATGCCGAGCGTGCCGCAGCTCAGGCCGACCGGGCGCTGGAGGAGTTGGGTTGGATTGGGTGGCAGCCCCCCTCGGAATCCGCTACTTTCTGGGATCTGTTCCTATGTAAACCCCACCCGATGCAGCAGACTGTCGTGGATTTGGCCGAGAAGCTGGATCGTCCGGCGCTGGTGATCGTCGAGGCGCCGACCGGCACCGGCAAGACCGAGGCCGCACTTTACCTGGCCGATCATTGGGCGAGAACCTGCCAGCAGCGTGGCTTGTACGTTGCCATGCCAACGATGGCCACCAGCAACCAGATGTTTGGGCGCGTGCAGGAAGTGTTGGCACGTCGCTATCCTGATGATTTGGTCAATCTGCATCTTGTCCACAGCCAAGCGCGGTGGTCGGATGATGTGCAAGAACTCCGCTTGGAAACAACCGATGAGCGCGAGGGCGGCACCGTGGCCGCGCTGTCCTGGTTCTTGCCGCGAAAACGCAGCCTACTGGCTCCTTTTGGTGTGGGGACTGTTGACCAGTCACTCCTGAGTGTATTGCAGACCCGTCATTTCTTCGTCCGGCTCTTTGGCCTGAGTCACAAGACCGTCGTGTTCGATGAGGTTCACGCCTACGATACCTATATGTCCACTCTCTTCCAGCACCTGCTTCGGTGGCTACGGGCTGTGGGCACGTCGGTCGTCATTCTCTCCGCGACGCTGCCGGAACGCACCCGGCGCGAGCTTTTGCAAGCCTATGCAGGCGTTTCGGATGTGCTGCCTGCACCATACCCCTCGATCACCTGGGCGATGGAGGGGCAGGTTGGCATCGAGTCCATCGAGGCACCGGAGACACGCAAACTGGCTCTGGAGTGGATCGATAGAGAGCCGAATGCCATCACCAGTGTCTTGGAGGATGCGCTCCGAGAAGAAGGCTGCGCCGCCGTCATCTGCAATACTGTGGCCCGCGCGCAAGAAGTGTACCAGGCGCTGCGTCGGACGGACATTGTTCCTCAAGAGCACTTGATCCTATTCCACGCCCGCTTTCCTTTTGCCTGGCGGGAGGCCATCGAGAAAGAGGTACTGGCTCGGTTTGGCAAGGATGGAGATCGCCCCCACAAGGCAGTAGTCGTAGCCACCCAGGTCATCGAGCAGAGCCTTGACCTGGACTTTGACCTGATGATAAGCGACCTGGCTCCGGTGGACCTGATCTTGCAGCGTGCCGGACGCTTGCACCGGCACGAGCGCGATGGGCGCCCTGAACGCGTGGCTGCACCCCGGATGCTGGTCTCCCATCCCGACATGCGCGATGGTATGCCTGCATTTGGACCGGATGGCTGGGTCTATGAACCCTACGTGCTTTTGCGCTCATACCTGGCTCTGCGCGACTTGGATCAACTGGCTTTGCCAGACGACACAGTCTCCTTGATCGAGTCTGTTTACGGCGATGGGCCGGTAACAGCAGATTTACCAGCAGAATTGGAAGAAGCGTTGACGCAGGCATTGCAGCAGATGAAGCAACACGAGGAAAAAGATGCCTACATAGCCCGGACAAAACTGATCGCTCAACCTGCGGCCGATAATTTATTGAGCAAGAGCAATCTGGGCCTTACCGAAGATAGCCCAGAGTTACATCAGGCTTTCCAGGCACTGACCCGCCTGGGACCGCCGTCGATTTCACTGGTTTGCCTGCATAGAGTAGAGGGTGAATTGAACACCGAACCGGATGGCAACGGCCTGACAATTGATCTGGCGCAAAAGCCGAACGCGGAAGCAACGGGCCAGTTAGTGCGCTCTACGCTCGCTATTGCCCATCGTGATGTGGTAGAGTATTTTCAAGAGCAAGAACCCCCGCCGGGCTGGCAGGATCATCCCCTGCTAAAGCAGTATCGGGTTGCGGTCTTTGCTGACGGAGTCTGCGATTTGGCGGCGATATCGTACACGCTGCACCTGGATCGTGAGTTGGGCCTTATAGTCGAGAGGCAAAAGAGTTAGTCTTTGTTGAGGCAGTTTTTAGCGTCCGAGAAAGGGGGCACATATGGCATTGAAATTCAATCTAGTTGACGAGCCTTGGATTCCCTGTATCCGTACTGAGGGTCAGGCTGTAGAGTTAGGGTTGCGCGATACCCTGGTCCAGGCCCACGAGTTGCGCGAGCTGGCAGGGGAGTCTCCCTTGGTGGTGGCAGCGCTTTATCGGCTGCTGCTGGTCGTGCTGCACCGCGTCTTTGGCCCTGAGGGTTACGATGCCTGGTACGCGCTGTGGAGGGCTGGGCATTGGGATGGCGCGCGGCTGGACGCCTATTTGGAGCAATGGGAGCACCGCTTCAATCTCCTTGATTCACGACGCCCGTTCTATCAGGTTGCCGATGATCGCGTAAAGCCGAAACCTCTCAATAGTCTGGTATTGGATCTGGCTTTTGGCAACAAAGCCACGCTCTTTGACCACCATACGGATGCTGAGGGAGTCGTGCTTACTCCGGCAGAGGCTGCGCGAGCCGTAGTCGCGGCTCAGTCCTTCGGTCTGGCCGGGTTGAGCGGGTTGCCGCAAAAGTTCACCGACGGCACGTGCACCCGTGGGGTAATATTCTTCGTGCAAGGAGACATACTGTTCGAGACACTGATGCTTAATATGTTGCGCTATCCAACCGAAGATGACGTCATGCCCCATCACCCCGACGATTGTCCTGCCTGGGAAATGGACGATCCTTTTACCCCCGATCGTCCCATCCCACGAGGATATCTGGACTATCTCACCTGGCAGAATCGTCGCATCCTTTTGATGGCAGAAACCACACCCGATGGGCCTGCCGTGCGCGAGATGACGGTCGCACCAGGGCTGCGTTTGGATAGAGAGGCTATGAGTAAGGATCCGATGAAACACTATCGAGTGGACAAACAGCGCGGCCTGCTCGTCCAACGATTCAATGAAAGCAGGGTCCTCTGGCGCGACAGTGCCGCTTTGTTCAGCCTGCGCAGCGATGCTTACCGACCTCCACGTACGTTTCAGTGGCTGTCGGAACTGGTGGACGAGGTCGATCTGGGCATATCACAGACGCGGCGCTACTTGGCCCTGGGAATGGCTAACAACCAGGCCAGAGTGGACTTTTACCGCACGGAGCATATGCCTCTTCCCCTTCGGTACCTCACCGACGACAACTTGGTGAGCCGGTTGGGCGAGGCGCTAAAGATGGCCGAGGACGTTCGCGGACAGCTTTGGGGAGCGGCGCGGACCCTAGCCAAGCTCGTCCTCGCGCCTCAGTCAGATAAGGCCGAGGGCCACTCTCCTGATCCGAAAGACATGGATAATCTGATGAATCAATGGGCCATCGAGCGTGACTACTGGTCGCGCCTGGAGCTTCCCTTCCGTCGGTTACTGGAAGCTCTCCCCAGCGACATTGAGGGAACTCTGGAGAGCTGGCGCGAGACGGTGCGCCGTACTGCCTGGGCCGCCTTCGACCGCGTGGTCGGCGATTTGGAGCGCGACCCACACAAGCTCAAAGCTACTGTCCGCGCTCGCGACCAATTAGCAGCTGGACTGGGCAAAGCATTGCCTTCATAGCGCTTTCTGAGTGAAGGTTATGGTGAGAGGATTATGGAAAAGAACAAGTCGGATTTTACGCTAGCATTGGAGTTCTATGGTCCTTTCAAGTTGTGCGGTACCGAGGGAAAGTTGTTGTTTGATCAAGAAATGGCTCGGCTAGAAGGAGTGTATCTCTGGACAGTACGGTTTCGAGATGGATTTCTGATCAATTACGTTGGAGAAACGGGTACGTCTTTCTATCGCAGAATGAAAGA
>DAOUDX010000234.1:0-8508 GCA_034430835.1 Anaerolineae bacterium | reverse complement strand
TCGCGCAGGATGGCAAAGTAGGAACTGCCCGGCATTCCGGCCGTCAGGCTATCTCCGACGAAGGCGATTTCCATGGGCGTGTTTTCGACGAGCCGTCTCGATCTGAGTGCAACAAGTGCAGTCCGATAGTGCCCTCGTCCACCACCTTCTTCTTGTGGATAACCAGTCCGTTCTCGACTATCAGCGGCGTCAAGCCCTCGTTAGCCATAAAATCTCGGTAGTTCCCGAAATGCCCCCAGCCTGCCAGGAATTCCATGCAGGTGATGATGGTCTTGGGAAGCCATCCCTCTGGAAAGCGAACCGGGCCGGGGTGGTAGTCGATGATCAAGAATCGCCCGTCCCTTTTCATCACGCGCTTCGCTTCACCCATGATCGGCGAGCGAAGCCAGGCTGGCACTTGGTGGAATAGGAACATTGCCACGATCAAGTCGAACGATTCGTCGGCAAAGGGCATCTGGGAAGCCTCTCCGAGGTGAAGGGCTGCGCGTCCGTTGAGCTTTGCCTGAGCAGCTTTCAGCATCGCGGGCGATACGTCTATGCCGAATACCCTACATCCAGCCTCGTGATACATGTGCAGATGCGTGCCTGTCCCACATCCAATGTCGAGGACAGACGTGCCTGCGTGAAGCGGGAACATCCTCAGGCCGATCGTTCGCAGCCCTCTGACGAGCGGTTCCACAAAAACGTCGTATCGTTCTGCGGATCTCACATGGCGATCTCTGACCATACCCCGCGATTATACGCCCTCATCTCGAAACGTCAAAGACGTGGAGCAGGTCATAGTGTATCCCTGGTCGTAGCCACCTGACAGTTTCAGCACAAGGCAACCGTCTTAGCCGGAGCAAGCACCCTGAGCGCGAACCGAAGGTTCGGCGTCGAAGGGCGCTCGCGGAGGCTTCTTCGACAAGGACTTCGGCTGAGCTCAGTCGAAGCCCTCAGGGTGCCTCCACTCGCTTGTTTCGCCAAAGTGTCAGTTGGCTAGTCCCTGGTTCGGAGGCAACTGCTCAGTAAGCCAGGGAATGCTCGCAGCTTCGCCCTGCTCAGGACGCTCCCTCCGAATCCCATGAGAGAAAGACACGCTATCGACCGGATGACTGAATTGCAGAGCTTGCTATTTTGCACAAGTGTGGTAAAATGCTTGCGTAGGACGAAGTAGGTTTTGGCTGTAAGCAATATCGAGGGCTGCCCAGACTTGCGGAGACTGGGCAGTCTTTTCTTGTTCTGCCCGTGCTTTGCTTCGCCCGAAATCAAAATCAAGGAGTAAGTAAAGTGACTGAAAGAGAAACTGGAACCGTCAAGTGGTTCAATGATGCCAAAGGATATGGCTTCATCTCCCGTGAGGCCGGCGAGGACGTGTTCGTCCATCACTCGGCCATCGAGGGTGAGGGATTCCGCTCGCTGCGCGAGGAACAACAAGTCGAGTTCTCCGTCGAGCAGGGGCCCAAGGGACTGCAGGCCGTCCGTGTCACGGCTCTCTAGCCGGCACAGGCGACCGTTAGCATTTAAGGAGAGAAAGCAATGGCGAAGAAACTATACGTCGGTAACCTGAGTTACTCGACAACCGAGGGCAATCTATCAGAGCTCTTTGGAGCGCTTGGGGAGGTTGTCTCGGTGAACCTCATCACAGACCGTATGACTGGCCGCTCCAAGGGCTTTGCGTTCGTCGAGATGGCGGAGTATGACGCAGCCCAAGAGGCGATCAACCAGCTCAACGGCAAAGAGTTGGATGGCCGGGCTCTCAAGGTAGCAGAGGCGCGCCCGCAGCAGGATAGGCGAGAGGGCGGCGGCTACGGGGGCGGCGGTCGACACCGTCGCGACTGGTAGAGCCAACCTGCCTGATAGATAGGTGAACTGCACGGCTTCTCCGCAAGCCGTGCAGTTTTGTGTGCCTGAGGCAATACACCCTCTCAATGTACCCTGCGGTGGATGACGCTAAGCTCCCTGTCGTGGTATCCTGCAAGCGTAATCATTCCACTCAAGGAGGCTTATCATGCTGCTGCAATGTCAAGTTGGCAGGAGGAACCACGGAGCAGGTTGGTTCGTAAGTGGGCGATTCCACATTGCGTCGGATGAGGTTCTGTATCATTTGGGGCGGTTCATGGTCAGGCTGTGCGCGCCGTTCTTGTTCAAGCTGGACGTCTCGTGCCAGACGCCGCTGCCCAAGGGACCCAAGATCATCGCTCCCAATCACCCCAGCACGACCGATCCGTTCTTGATCACAGGCCTGATACCCGAGCCGACGAGCATCCTCATCGACGATAGGCTCTTCAAGGTCCCGGTATTTGGCCGCTATCTCGAGCAGGTCAGCCACGTGCCGGTGGACCAGTACAAAGGGCGGGAAGCCTTCAAGGCAGCCAGGCAACTGCTGGAGGATGGACGGAACGTTGCCATCTTTCCCGAGGGATCGGTCAGCCCGCTGGAGGGCGGTTTTCATCAGCCGCGCACGGGGACGGCCCGGCTGGCGCTGCTCACCAGCGCACCCATCATCCCCATCGGTATCTACCTGGATCGCGAGCGCGTTTGCGTCGTCAAGTCCACGTATTCAGGAATAAGCGCGACCGGAAGGTGGTACCTGCGCGGGCCGTACGCGATGACGGTGGGTGAGCCGGTGTACCTAAATGGCGATGTTGAAGATCGTGAGCACGTGCGCGCGGCTTCGGGGCGGATCATGCAGCGTATCGCGTGGCTGGCCCATCAGAGCGCCCTGAGGATAGATGCGTCTCGATCAAGAGCCGGCTCGAACCGGGACGGGTTGGGCTTGTCAAGGTTGGTGCAGGCGAGCTGACCGGTTAGAGGGGGTAGAGCGGGAGCAGCGGTACGGCGGTGCCTTCCGAAAGAAGTCGCCGCCGTTTTGTCATGCACGGTCGCCGTCAATTCGAGGGAAAATTCGCAAGATTTGCAGCCCGCGCCGGGATGGATACAATAAGATGGCCTGTCTCTGTTGCTTTTGGGAGAGTATTTGCGCTTTGAGGAAAAGGGTGTAAACTACCATCGCTCGTAGCAGTAGGCCTGTTTTTCTGCTCACATGTGGCGGGAACTGGGCGGCCGTGAGCGATATGATTTTGCCGATGTGCTGCTCCGTTTAAGTAATAAGACAGCCGTACACCGTACACACGAGGGGGTGACTATGACACGCGAAACGATCAAGAGGCTGTTCGTTGTCACGACGGTGGCTCTGCTCCTGATGGCCGGCGCAGCCCTGCCGCTTTGTACCGTTCTGGCCCGGCAGCCGGATCCTTTGAAGGCACACGCCCCGGCTTTGCGAGCCGTGGCAGTGCAGACAGAGGTCACCGGTACGCCGACGGAGACCTCTACGCCTACATCGACGCTGACGAGTACGCCCACTCTGACCCCGCCGACGAGCACCCCGACGCCATCCGTTACGCTTACCGGTACGGTGGGCATCACGGAGCTGTTGCCTGTGGAACCGCTCACTGAGACTGTGACGCCTTCTCCTGAGCCCACTGACACCCCGACCCCCACTGCCACCCCCACGCCGACGCCGCAGCCTACCCCTACCCCTGCCCCGACCCCCACTGCCACCCCCACGCCGACGCCGACCGTTGCCCCAACGGCGACTATCACCCCCACTGTCGAGGGAGTGCCCAAGCTGATAGTACCCTTCGACGTCGAGAGGACGTTGAGCGAAAACTGGCCGCTAGCCGTGGCTGCGTGTGGGATAGGGCTTTTTGTGTTCCTGGGTCTCTTGCTGATCGTGTTGGGCCTGCGGCGCCGGAAGCCCCAACCGCTGCCTTCGCCGCCGCCCTCTCCCTCTCCCTCGACAGCCTCGAAAGAGTTGCCTTTGGGCCCGTATCTGGAAAGCGTTGATGCAGCCGGCGGTCTGCGCCGCTTTGACCTGAAGCCGGAGGGCACTATCATAGGGCGCGCATCAGAAAACGACTTGGCGATCACACAGGACTTGCCTGGATGGGAAACTGTCTCCCGCCAGCACGCCCGCGTCTACCAGCAGGCGGGACGATGGATCGTTGAGGATCTCGACTCGATGAACGGCGTTTGGGTGAATGGAAGGCGCACTGGCTGTCGCAACCTTCTTCAGGATGGGTGGAAATTGGGCGTCGGCGGGGTAGAATTCTCCTTCCATACCGGTCCGAGGGAGGCAGAGTGATGAAATGTCCAAAATGTGGCTACGAGAGTCAGGGAGGTGCGAGTTTCTGTCAGTTCTGTGGCGCTTCGTTGCCAGCGCAGACTGCGCCTGCGGCACAGGCTTCGTCTGAGCAGGACGTCTCCCGGCAGCCGACGAGACCCCTCTCCACTGCCGACGTGTCATCGAAGGAGGCCTTTTCCTCACGATCGGATACTCGCCCGCTGTCGAAGGAACCCGAGCCCTTTGCCCCCTTGCCGCAAGGGGCGTTTCTCCTGGGTGGGCGGTACATGATCTTGGAGGTGCGCAATTCCGACGAGCAGCCACACGTCTATCTGGCCGAGGATACGACGCCAGCGAGCGTCTGCCCCAACTGCCGGTCTGAGGTGTCCGATCCTGAGGAGCAGTTCTGCACTTTCTGTGGAGCCGATCTTGCCAGTTCAGAACCGCTGCGCCTGCGTTATTTGATAAAGGAGAGCGCCGACGAGCAAACCTTTGCTGTAGAGGCCCAGTTGCTTAGGATGCGTCTGGAGCATCCCGGCTTGCTCTTTCCGCGTGACGTATTTGCAGAAGCTCCCTATGGCTTCTCCCGCTACTACTTGGTCGAGCCCGAGTTCCTCCCCCCGCCGGCAACCTCCCTGGTTGTGCCACAGAAACTTGCCCAGGTGCTGGTGTGGGGTGTGTCTCTGGCGCGCGCGCTGAGCTACTTGCACCGCCATCAGCTCATGTTGCAGGGGGCCGGTGTAGAGCACATTGCTGTCGATGGAGCCAGCGCCTATTGGGTGCGTTTGGGAGTGGCCCGCGTGATCCCGCCCGATGCCCGTTCCCAGTCTGCGAGCTATTTCATTCAGGACGTGCGCGGACTCGCGTTGGCGCTTTATTACCTGGCGACAGGCGGGACGCAGTATGATCCGCAGGCCACGCTACCGCAGCAGCTGGCGGCCAACTATGCCCAGACACTGGCGTCACCTCAGGGCTTGGCCGATGCGTCTCACTTTGGCGAGATGCTGGAGGCCGCTCTACAGGAAGTGCGCCGCCCGGCCAGCGTGAACCTCCTCGTTGGTCGCTGTACCGATGTGGGCCAGGAGCGCTCGCTGAACGAGGATAGTCTGTTGATCGTTGATATCGCCTCGGTGTATCGCTCCGAGAGCGCGCCGGTGGGCTTCTTCGCCGTTGCTGACGGGATGGGCGGCCACGAGGCCGGTGACGCGGCCAGCCACACGGCCATAAGCGCCCTCGCGCAGCAGGTGGTTGCCGATGTGTTGAGGCCAGCGTCCGCCGACGCGGCATTGCCCGATCCCGGCGCATGGCTCGCAGCGGCTACGGAGGCCGCCAACCAGGCTGTCTATGATCGACGCAGCGAAGCCGGGACCGACATGGGCACGACCCTGGTGGCGGCGCTTTTCATCGGCGATACTGCGACGATCTCGAACGTCGGCGACAGCCGGGCCTATTTGCTCACCCCGCATGGAATCACCCAGGTCACCACGGACCACTCGTTGGTCGCGCGGCTGGTTGCCACTGGGCAGATTACGCGGGAGGAGGCGGCGAACCATCCACAGAAAAATGTCATCTACCGCGTCATCGGCGATAGGCCCCGCGCGGAGGGCGACATCTACGAGCAGCAAGTGGCTCCCGGTGAGGCGTTGTTGCTGTGCTCCGATGGTCTCAGCGGTATGGTGCCCGATGCCCAGATATGGCACATCTGGAGAACGTCCACGTCGCCTCAGGAGGCCTGCGACCGGCTGGTGGAGGCGGCCAACGAGGCCGGAGGTGAAGACAACATCACTGCGGTGATCGTCCAGGTTGGTCAATGAGTTCTAGGGAGAGATTCAAAGAGGGGGCGGAAGGATGAAGAACAAGCTGTCTATCTTGGCTCTGGGCCTCGTGCTCTTGTTGTTGGCCGTGCAGGTGGGCGTGGCCCAGGAAGGTGTCCGTCCGCTGGTGATTGTCCAGGGCACGCCGGATACTGTCACAAGCCCTCCAGAGGTGAGCACGTACATCTCCGTGATCGATCCGAGTACGGGGGTGTCCATTGAGGGTCTTGCGCCCGGGGATTTCCAGATCGAGGAAGGCGGTGCAGACGTGGAGGCCAAGTTGGCCTCCTACGAAACCGTCGGCCTGGCCGTCGTGGTCGTGGTCGATCGGGGAGGGATCTCTGCCAGGGGTGATAGGAATAGCGTCC
The DNA here is from genome assembly GCA_034430835.1 of Anaerolineae bacterium. GTDB lineage: Bacteria > Chloroflexota > Anaerolineae > B4-G1 > B4-G1 > JAFGED01. Next base: position 2,221 of record DAOUDX010000234.1, on the reverse strand, counting down.
TCAACAGGGACGCTGCCCGCATCTCGGACGCCATTGCCCTGGCGGAAGATCTGATGAACAAGCTCGGTGTGGCCGGCGCGTCCAGCGACGACCTGATCGCCGTCGTTGGTATTGGAGCGGGAGGATCTCTGGACCCTTACGCGGATTTCTCGTACAACCCAGTGGATCTCAACAAGGCGAAGAACACGTTGGGGCCGATGAAGGAGCAGTCCGTGGAAGGGGGCACGCCGCTCTACGAGGGATTGGATGAGGCCCTCCGCTTGCTCACCGAACATCCCGATGCGATTGTTTCCGAGGTTCTTTCCCGCCGCCGCAAGATTGTCGTCGTTTTCTCGGATGGCATCGATCCGGGTTTCAGCGACTCGGCGCGGGAGGATGACATCATCCGCAAGGCTAATGACGCCGACATTTCCCTGTACACCGTCGGCATGGCGCACCGCGATGAGAAGAGCCTGAGTGGTGCAGGCAACCTGGAGAGGCTGGCCATTCAGACGAAAGGTCTCTACGTGCTACACAACGACGACGTTTCGCACCGGCAGGTGTCGGATATGTTTGGCCGTTTGATGACCCAGCGACAGCAGTACAAGGTGACCTACGAGACGCGCCGCCCCAAGGGGGAGTACTCCTTGCAGTTCACTGTGCGCACGGCGATAGCTGAGACGCGCGTCGCCGCGGTCTTGGAACCGCCACGGCTCTCTCTCACGTCCCCGCGCGACGGTGATGCGATCACGGTACCCATCACTTACGACGAGACCACATGTCTCTACGTATCCACCAAGCGGGGGGACTTTCGCTACGAGACAACCACGACTATCTCACTGAGCGTGGCGTTGACGTCGGTGGATGGCGCGCCGCGTGAGCCTGCGGAGGTGCGTTATTTTGCCAGCGGCGATCTCATCGGCACGAGCGCTTCGGCGCCGACTTATGACTTTGCCTGGGACGTGACCAACGTCGTGACGCCGACTGAACAGACGCAGGAGCGAGAGTTCACCCTGACGGCTCGGGCTGACGATCCTTACCTGGGGGAGCGGATAGAGTCCCAGGAGGTGACGATCGTGGTCACCTGGGAGCCCGAGGTGCAGACCGGGTGTGCAGCGTGGGAGGGGGCAGTGTATGGCTTCTGGTGGGTGGCCTGCATCGTGGCTGTGTTGGTGCTTGCGATAGTGGCTTTGTTCATCATGCTCCTTCGCACGCGGGGCAGGATGGGGCAGATGGCCCGCAAGGTGGCTACCAGCACAACCGGCGTGCTCAAGGGGATCACCAAGCGGTTGGGGGCCCTGCCGCAGCAATCGCCGGGAAAGCTCGTGGTCGTGCATGGCTCCAACGTGGGGCGCGAGTTTCGTCTTTCAACTCCCGTAGTCAAGGTGGGACGCGATCCTCAGTTCTGTGATATTGCCCTGCACGATGACTTTGTCTCTAACCCGCACTTCACCATTCAACTGGAGCATACTCACTTCTATATCACCGACGAGAACAGCACCAATGGCACCAAGCTCAATGGAGTGCCGATCCCGCCTCGGCAGCGCATGTTGCTCCAGCCAGATGCGATGATCGAGATCGGCAATACCCGCCTGCAGTTCAAGCGGCTGGGAGGCACGACGCGGCAATTGCGGGGAGAGGTTCCCGCAGCCCCGCCTGCCCACCGGCCTCCGCCCGCACATCCCCCCACGCAGCCGCAGCAGCTCCCCCATCCCAAGCCAGCAGTGCGCCCGCCTGTGCCACCCCAGCAACCCCCACCGCAGCCAGCACCGGTGCGCGGCGGGCCGACGGTGCAGTTGCCAGAGGAGCCGCCGGTGGAGCCGAGGCGTGGCGGCCCGACGGTGCAATTGCCAGAGGAGGAGCCGCTAGCAGAGCCGAAGCGTGGCGGGCCGACGGTGCAATTGCCGGAGGAGCAGCCGCTAGCGGAGCCGAAGCGTGGCGGGCCGACGGTGCAGTTGCCGGAGGAGGAGCCGCAGGCGGAGCCGAAGCGCGGCGGGCCGACGGTGCAGTTGCCAGAGGAGCCGCAGGTGGAGCCGAAGCGTGGCGGGCCGACGGTGAGGTTACTCGAGGAAGAGCCGCTAGCAGAGGTAGGGCGCGGCGGGCCGACGGTGAGGTTGCCGAGGGAGGAGTCGCAGGCAGAGGCGGGGCGTGGTGGGCCGACGGTGAGGTTGCCGAGGGAGGATCGGGAGCCGGGGCCGCAGCCGGATGGGACGACCGTAATGCTGCCGGTAGAAGAATAGAG
>DAOUDX010000233.1:0-16841 GCA_034430835.1 Anaerolineae bacterium | reverse complement strand
AAACAGCGCGACAACTGGGACGACAGGTGCCAGGAGATCTGGCCATAATCGGCTTCGATGACACCCAGGATGCTGCCTATTACTACCCGCCGCTGTCCACTGTGCGACAGGACATGGTCGAGTTGGGACGTCGCGCCGTAAGGAAACTGGGCAAAGTGATAGAGACAGAACGAAGTGGCGATTCTGCTGCCCCTGAGAACATTCTACTCCAGCCGGAGTTGATTGTGCGAGAGAGCTCGCTCTTGGCCGAGTTGGATACCCAATCCTAATTGCGGCGAGAACCAAGGTGGGATTTCTGAGCAAGGCCGCTGATGCCTTGAGGTAAACCGACAGTACTGTTGGCAAAAGCAAAGGGAGATACCGGCTCACTTGGCGGTAAGAGGTATCTCCCAGTGTAACGGTGCACAGCGTTCTCATGGCGCTTCGCGCACATACCCGCGCTGTTCACCAGTCCTTTGCATTATACACCACATGTGTTGAAGTGACCATCCTGGGCAGCACTTGATCGTGTGGCACTTTTCTACTGGGGCTTCGCCCATTTTTCCTCCTCTCTTTCCTGTTCCTCCTTCCCCTGGAGAAGGAGGAACAGGAAAGGGCAAAGGACTTTCTACGAGCTGTGGTGCCATTACTATCGGGCTCAACCGGTGCAAGGCTGAATTCTCGAATGGTCACCCATACCAATTGCCACTCGAAACACCGTGTTTGTCCCAGATCGCATCGGCCCGGAAGGGACGGTGCAAAAAGGTCTCTCCCCTTCGCGGCAGCGCGGACTCGACGAAATATGGCCTTTGGGTGGCACAAGTGGTGTCACTTTGATTCTTTATAAGGAGACGATGGAAGATGCAAAAAACGACGCTAGGCATCATTGTTGGCAATCGAGGTTTCTTCCCTAATCATCTGTGCAAAACAGGACGGGAAGAGATGCTGCGCGTGCTGGAGGAAGAAGGAATCGGAGCCGTGATCGTCGGACCAGAAGATACCTCCTTCGGCTCGGTCGAGACGCTGGAGGAGGCCAAGAAGTGTGCGGCGCTGTTCAAGGCACACGCCGACGAGATCGATGGCATCTTGGTCACCCTGCCCAATTTTGGCGAAGAGCGAGGCATAGCCGACGCAGTGCGTCTTTCTAGGTTGGACGTGCCGGTGCTGGTGCAGGCCACCCCAGACGAGACGGACAAGATGACGATTGCCGACCGGCGAGACAGCTTCTGCGGCAAGATGTCGGCGTGCAACAACCTGAGACAGTATGGCATCCCCTACACACTCACCACGCTGCACACAGTATCGCCTGAATCCGAGGGCTTTCGCCAGGACCTGCGCCAGTTCGCCGCGACCTGCCGGGTGGTTCGCGGGCTGCGCGGGATGCGCATCGGCGTCCTGGGCGCGCGCCCGGCGGCTTTCATCACCGTGCGCTACAGCGAGAAATTACTGGAGAAGACGGGCATAAGCGTCGAAAGCCTGGACCTCTCCGAAGCCTTCGGTCGCGCAAGTAAATTGAGCGATGGTGATGCCAGGGTGAAGGCCAAGTTGGACGAGATCAAGGCGTACGTGCCCACCAAAGGCATCCCCAGCGGCGCGCTGACCAAGATGGCCAGATTCGCCCTGGTGATGGGGGACTGGATCGCCGAGCAAGAGTTGACGGCCACGGCGGTGCAGTGCTGGACGTCGATGGAGGAGTTTTTTGGCGTCGTGCCGTGCACGGTGATGAGCATGCTTAGCAACACGCTCAGTCCCTCCGCCTGTGAGGCCGACATCACCGGTGCGATCGGGATGACCGCCATGGCCCTGGCTTCCGGCGAACCCAGCGCGCTGTTGGACTGGAACAACAACTATGGCGACGATCCGGACAAGGGCGTCATCTTTCACTGTAGCAACCTGCCCAAGGCCTTCTTTACCAACATCAAGATGGACTATCAGGAGATCATCGCCGGGTCGGTGGGCAAGGAGAACACCTACGGCACCATCGTGGGGCACATCAAGGCCGGGCCGTTCACCTACTGCCGCGTGTCCACCGACGACGAGCGGGGCGTCATCCGCGCCTACCTAGGCGAAGGGCGGGTGACCGATGATCCATTGGAGACCTTTGGCGGCTATGGCGTGATCGAGATACCGGGCTTTCAAAAGTTGCTGCACCACATCTGCGAAAACGGCTTCGAGCACCACGTGGCGGCCAACCTATCTCGGTGCGCCGGGGCAGTGAACGAAGCGCTGGGCAAGTACATGGGATGGGACGTGTACTGCCACCGTGGGTAATGGCAAGTTGACAAACAAGCTTGACGCATTGGGGACGACAAGGAGGTTTCCATGAGTGAAAGGAAGTACGCCATCGGTGTGGACTATGGCACCGAGTCTGGGCGGGCGGTTTTGGTGGATGTAGCCACTGGCGAGGAAGTCGCCACCGCCGTCCACCCCTACGCCGACGGCGTGATCGACGAGCACCTGCCTGGCAGCGACAAGCCATTGCCCCCCGATTTTGCCCTGCAGAACCCGCAGGACTATATCGAGGTATTGAAAGAAACCATCCCCGCCGTGCTGCGGGAGGGTGGCGTTGCCGCTGAGGACGTCATCGGCATCGGCACCGACTTTACCGCCTGCACCATGCTGCCCATCGACGAAGCGGGGACGCCGCTGTGCATGAAGCCGGAGTGGCGCGATAACCCTTATGCCTGGGTCAAGATTTGGAAGCATCACGCCGCCCAGCCGGAGGCCACCCGGCTGAACGAGATCGCCCGCCAGCGCGGCGAAAAGTGGCTTGACCTCTACGGTGGCAAGATCTCTTCCGAATGGCTCATTCCCAAGATCTGGGAGACACTGAACAAGGCCCCCGAGGTATACGAGGCGGCCGACCGGTACATCGAGGGAGCGGACTGGATCGTGCTTCAACTCGCCGGGGAGGAGAAGCGCAACTCGTGCACGGCCGGATACAAGGCCATCTGGAACAAGCGCAAGGGATACCCCAGCGACGATTTCTTCGCTGCGCTCGACCCCCGGCTGCGGAACGTGGTGGACAAAAAGCTCTCGCGCGACATCTACCCGCTGGGTCAGCGGGCCGGGGGCCTCACCAAAGAGATGGCCAGGCTGACCGGCCTCAAGCCCGGCATCGCCGTACCAGTAGGCAACGTGGATGCCCACGTCGCCGTGCCGGCGTCCACGGTGGTGGAGCCAGGGCGACTGGTGGCCATCATGGGCACATCGACGTGCATCATGGTGCTGGGTGAGGAGGAGCACGTCGTCGAGGGGATGTGTGGCGTGGTGGAGGATGGCATCATCCCCGGTTTCTTTGGCTACGAGGCAGGGCAATCGTGTGTGGGCGACCATTTTGCCTGGTTCGTCGATAATTGCGTGCCCCCGGCGTACCACGAGGAAGCGGCGAGCCGCGGGCTGAATACGCATCAGTTGCTGGAGGAAAAAGCCGCTCTGCAAAAGCCAGGCGAACACGGCTTGGTGGCGCTGGACTGGTGGAACGGTAACCGCTCCATTCTCGTCGACGTGGATCTGACCGGTATGCTGCTGGGCGCGACGCTGCTGACCAAACCGGAGGACATCTACCGGGCGCTGATCGAGGCCACGGCTTACGGCGCGCGTGTCATCGTCGAGGCACTCGACGGCCATGGTGTGGCGGTGAACGAGATCGTCGCCTGCGGTGGACTGCCGGGACGCAACAAGCTGCTGATGCAAATCTATGCCGACGTGACCGGGCGCGAGATCAAGGTTGCCGGTACGGATCAGTCGGGCGCCTTCGGCTCAGCGATGTTCGCAGCGGTGGCAGCAGGCGATGCAGCCGGGGGCTATGATACCATCTTTGAAGCGGCCAGGCACATGGCCCATTTGCAGGATGTGATCTACAAGCCCATGCCGGCTCACAAGGCGCTCTACGATCAGATCTATGCCGAGTACATCACACTACACGACACCTTTGGCCGAGGGGCAAACGGCGTGATGAAGCGGCTGAAGGCGCTGCGGCAGCAAATCTTGGCGAATGGGTAGAACCCTATGCTGGAACGCTTGAAAGAAGAGTTGTATCATTTGCACCTCGAACTTCCCGGAAACGAACTGGTCAGGTGGACGGGCGGCAACGTCAGCGCGCGGGATCAAGAGACGGGACTGGTGGCGATCAAACCCAGCGGCGTGCGGTACGAGGCCCTGCGCCCGGAGGATCACGTCGTGGTGAACCTGGATGGTGAGGTGGTCGAGGGAGACCTCAAGCCCTCGTCCGATACGGCAAGTCACCTCTACATTTACCGTCACAGGGAAGACGTCAACGGGGTGGTGCACACGCATTCCCCGTATGCCACCGCTTTTGCGGCGGTGGGCAAGCCGATTCCCTGCTGCCTGACCGCCATTGCCGACGAATTCGGCGGGCCGATTCCTTGCGCCGACTTTGCTCTGATCGGCGGCGAGGCCATCGGCAAGCAAGTAGTCGAGCACATCGGTTCATCGAAGGCGGTGCTGCTCAAGCAGCACGGTGTATTCACCATTGGGGAGACGGCCACAGCGGCCGTCAAAGCTGCGGTGATGGTAGAGGATGTGGCAAAGGCCGTGTGGCTGGCGCTCCAAATCGGGGAGGTGATGCCAATAGACTCAGAATCAATCGAGAAGCTACACAATCGTTACACGCACGTTTACGGCCAGTGAAATGACCTGGCACCATCAACCGGGATAAGTGTTTGTTCAGGGAACTGGCATTTCATCCCGGAGAAATGCTTGTAGTCCAAAGCTAAGTACGAATTTCAAACCTTTAAGGAGGATCGAAATGAAGTCACGAGTTCTGTACTCAGTTGTGATCTTGGGGCTAGTCCTGGGATTGACGGCCTGCCAATGTGGCGGAAAGCCCGCTGTTCAGCCCACCACCGAGCCGGAGAAGCCCGCCGGTTGCGCGCCCAATTGCACCTATGCAGACATGACATTGTGCTACCCTCAGCTCGGCGCCGAAAGTGACTGGCGCACAGCCAATACGGCTTCATTCAAGGAGACTGCTGAGGAGCTGGGTTTCAAGTTGGTATTCTCGGATGCACAGCAGAAGCAGGAGAACCAGATCTCGGCTATACGCGCCTGCATCCAGCAAAAAGTGGATGTGATTGCTCTGCCCCCTCTGGTTGAAGACGGTTTTGAGCAAGTCCTCACTGAAGCCAAGAATGCCGGAATTCCCGTCATCATCGTGGACCGCAGTGTGAGCGCCGACCCTGACTTGTATGCCTCTCACATTGGTTCCGATATGGTGTTGGAAGGCGAGCGGGCTGCTGAAGAATTCAACAAGCTGATGCCCGATGGCGGCGCCGTTCTTGAACTGTCTGGGACCACAGGCTCTGGCGCGGCGGTCGGCCGGGCCAAAGGTTTCCGCAATAAACTCAACGACAACATCGAGATTCTGGACTCGCAGACCGGCAACTTTACCCGTGCCGAAGCCAAGCCCGTCATGGAAGCCTTCCTGAAGAAATACGAGGCGGGTACGGACTTCCAGGGCATCTTCATTCACAATGACGATATGGGCATCGGCGCCATCGAGTCCCTGAAGGCGGCGGGTGTCAAACCCGGCGATCTCGTGATCGTGTCTGTGGATGGCACACGCGGCGGTTTCCAGGCCATGGTGGATGGCTGGTTCCAGGCAGACGTCGAATGCAACCCCCTGCTTGGCCCGCAGGTCGCTGAGATGGCTTTGAAGCTCATGAATGGCCAGTCGGTTGATCGGGAAGTCCTCACCAACGAAACCGTGTACTATCCCGACAATGCTGCAGAATTACTGCCGACTCGTAAGTACTAAGTCATTCTTGCGCGCTGAGATTTCCCGGGAATCGCGCAAGCAAGATTAAGCTGAAAAGAGACAAGGGAGTGTCTAAGACAGTGGGTTTGCGATTTGAATTTGGCATCCCATATAGAGGGGATCTCACGGCTTGATTCTGGACCAAACCTTCGACTTTAGACACTCCCCCTTTTCAAACCTTACTAGACTTACATACTAATCTATGCTATAATTTCTGTGCTATAATTACGGGTGTTTGGCAAATCGCCAGTGTGCGGCCTGCCGGCCACCACATCTGGCAGTTTGGGCTAAAGCCTGTATTCCAACCACAAATGTGAATATATAAGTCCAGCCAAAATAAAGGCAGGTCATAACTTATGGTAGAGACTCAGAACCTTCTAAATATGAAAGGAATCACAAAATCCTTCCCTGGCGTCATCGCTCTGGAGGATGTTGACTTTTCCCTGAGTAGGGGGGAGGTTCACAGCTTGGTAGGTGAGAATGGGGCTGGAAAATCCACCTTAATCAAAGTGCTAACTGGAGTGGAACACCTTGAGGCAGGCTCAATTGAACTGGAGGGTGAACTCGTTCAAGTACGATCTCCTCAGCACTCTCTGGAACTGGGCATCAGTACGGTTTATCAAGAGGTTAATCTGTGCACGAACATTTCCGTCGCCGAAAATATTGTGCTGGGTCACGAGCCACATCGTTTCGGCAGTATTGATTGGCGCAAGATGAATCGATTAGCCAGTCAGGCGCTGAAAAGACTGGAAATTGATATTGATGTATCCCGCCCGTTAGGGAACTATTCACTTGCCATCCAACAAATGGTGGCCATTGCACGCTCGCTTGAATTTACCTCCGCTAAAATTCTGATCCTCGATGAACCCACATCCAGCCTGGCCGTCCATGAAACCAACCTGCTCTTTGACGTGATGCGGAAATTGAAAAGCGAAGGCATCGGCATCATCTTTATTACCCATTTCCTGGATCAGGTTTACCGGATTGCCGACCGGATCACGGTGCTCCGCAATGGTAAGCTGGTGGGCACCTATGAAACTGCGTCTCTCCCGCTCGTTGGATTGATTGGCAAAATGCTCGGACGCAGCATAACCGATCTGGATGCGGTGATAAAATCCAAAGTCGAGCACGAACAAAAGGAAAGGGAAGAGCGTGTGCTCGAAGCAAAAGGACTGGGTCGCACTGGGTCGCTTGAGCCGGTAGATTTGGAGCTAGGGGTTAACGAGGTGCTTGGACTGGCTGGCCTATTAGGGTCAGGCCGGACGGAAGTGGCGAATCTGCTCTTTGGGATCGACAAGCCGGATAGCGGTTGGCTCACGCTGAAAGGTAAGGAGATCAAAAGATTTTCGCCTCTAGAATCCCTCAAAAATGGGCTCGCCTTGTGTCCCGAAGACCGGAAAGCGGAAGGGATTGTCGGGGATTTGACGATTCGCGAAAACATTATCCTGGCTTTGCAGGCGCGCTATGGCTGGTTCAAATTCCTAAGCCCCGAGAAGCAAAGTAAAATTGCCCAAAAGTTCATCCAGCTTTTGGGAATCGTCACCCCGTCCCCGGAGCAATTGGCTAAGAATTTGAGCGGCGGGAACCAGCAAAAGCTCATCCTGGCTCGCTGGCTTGCCACCAATCCGCAGGTATTGATCCTGGATGAGCCCACGCGAGGCATTGACGTGGGAGCTAAAGCCGAGATTCAAAAACTGGTGCTGGATCTGGCCGATGAGGGCAAGTCTTGCGTCTTCATTTCCTCAGAGTTGGAAGAAGTCCTCCGCATCAGCGACCGCGTCGTCGTGATGCGTGATCATAAGAAGGCAGCCGAATATTCGGGCGACGTGAACGATCAGACCATCATACAGACTATGGCAGGGAATCTATGAAAAACTCTTCTCTACTCAATCGAATTCGTGAAAGTCGGTTGTTCTTGCCTCTCGGGGCGTTGGCGTTGATCTTGGCTTTTGACGCATTGTTCTTGCCTGGATTCTTCAAGCTAGGCATCATAGAGGATCCCGTATACGGGAATCATCTATACGGGAATCTGATTGACGTACTCAATGATGGCGCTCCCTTGGCGTTAATAGCCATTGGAATGACGCTGGTCATTGCCACCGGAGGGATTGATCTTTCGGTTGGCGCGGTGATCGCCATTTCCGGGGCCATGGGCGCGGTGCTGATTAATCCAATTCTGGGCAATCAACTGAGCCTTAATGTTGAGGCAGCTCGGAATGCTACGAATACCCCCTTGCCCATCATCGTTCTAGCCGATCTGGCGGCGGGCACCCTGTGTGGTCTGTGGAATGGACTCTTGGTTACGAAGGCTAAAATCCAGCCCATCGTGGCCACTCTGGTTCTGATGGTGGCCGGTCGTGGAATTGCCCAACTCATCACGAATGGGCAGATCATGACCATTTATTACACCCCCTACTTTTGGTTTGGAAACGGGTTCATCTTGGGACTGCCTGTTTCAATTTATATCGTGCTAGCGGTCGCCATATTGGTTTGGGTGGCGGTGCGTAAAACCTCGATCGGGCTGTTCATCGAATCGGTTGGGACCAATGCAAAAGCATCCTATTACAGCGGTATTAATGAGCAAAACGTCAAGCTGTTGGCCTATACCCTCTGCGGCCTTTGCGGCGCCATCGCCGGCTTGATCCTCAGTTCCTACGTCCATAGCGCAGATGCCAACAACATCGGCCTGAACTATGAATTGGATGCTATCTTGGCTGTCGTGATGGGGGGAACGTTATTGACTGGCGGGCGGTTTTCCATATTCGCCAGTGTAGTTGGCGCGATGGTCATTTGGGCCTTCACCCTGACGGTGTATACCCTGGGAGTGCCGGCGAATGCGCTGTTGGCGGCTAAAGCCGTGTTGGTCATGGTGGTCATTCTCCTCTATTCGGATTACTTCCGTCGCTTCTTGAATAGACTTTCCGAGCGGAAAGCGGTCCAACCTGAAGTGGAAAAAGGAGCCGAACGTGGCACAGCGAATTAAACTCTTCCTGTTCAGTCATGGTCCCCTGCTGACGACCATAACGGTATTCATCCTGGCTTTCCTCATTGGCGGCTGGTTGTATCCCGCCATGAAAAACCCGCAGGTGTTTTTTAATCTGTTTATTAACGGGGGCAGCCTATTGCTGGTGTCCATTGGGATGACTCTCGTGATCCTGACTAAGGGAATCGATCTTTCTGTGGGTGGGGTGATCGCCCTGACCTCGGCTGCCTCGGCGGCACTGCTAAGGGCCGGTGTAAGCCCCTTTGTCGTGATGCCCTTGATGGTCATCATGGGCGTCGTGTTCGGGTCTACGCTAGGTTGCATTATTCAATTTCTCAAGGTGCAGCCTTTCATCGCAACCCTGATGGGCCTCTTTTTCGCACGCGGGATGGCTTACATCATTAGCCTGGAATCCGTTACCATTAGGGACAGTTTCTACAAGTCTCTGGCACTCACTCCCCTCCACCTTCCACTTGTCGATGCGTACGTCTATATTCCTACCCTAGTTGGCCCGTTCATGCTGCTGGTAGCCATTTACCTGACGTACTTCACCCGCTTTGGTCGCACGATCTATGCTATAGGGAATAATGAGCAATCGGCTTTGTTGATGGGTTTACCGGTAGCTCGCACGAAAATCGCCGTCTATGCTTTCAGCGGCCTCTGTTCTGCTCTGGCCGGCATTGTATTCAGTATTTCGTTGCTCGCAGGCTATGGGCAATTTGCGACCGGGATGGAACTGGACGCCATCGCCTCTGTGGTGATAGGGGGTACAGCGTTATCCGGTGGCGTTGGTGGTGTGATCGGCGTTCCATTTGGTGTCTTGATCAATCAAACCATCGTGTCCATCCTCCAGTTCAATGGCACTTTGAGTTCGTGGTGGACTCGCATTGGCGTGGGCGCTCTCACGTTGATCTTTATCGGAATTCAAAGTGTGTTCTATGCAAGAAGAAAATATGGGTAGTGGTTAAATACTGTATCTGTGGGTTTTTCTGGGCCATTTTTCAACTTGTTTTCCGTAGTAAAAAAGTGCCACCCAATATGGGCTTGGCAGGCGACGGCTGCCACTGGCGATGAAGAAGCGGGCTGCCCGTGTCGCTTCCCTCGCTGCGCCGGCGGCGAATTTGTGCTATAGCCGACGAATGTGCTATAATTGAAGGCAATTCCGGCGGCTACGCTCGGAGCGTCTAGAACGCTTGCCACTTGGCAATAAAGACAAATAAGCATGTGACACGCTTAAGATGTCACCGGTGGCGCCCGTCCAAGCGGAGGAGAACAATGACACAAAAAAAATCAATTTCGATAGGTGTTCTATTAATACTGGTTCTTCTTGCCTTCGCAGGTTCTGGATGTACTTCAAAGGAGTGTCCAATAGATGGAGAATGGGCAACCGGAGAAGAATCGGGAGTAACAAGTTTTGTTGTTAAGAATTGTGCTATAACGTATGTGTATTATACAATAACAGTTTCGGGGGTCCAATCTTCTGGAACCATTTCACTATTGGACACCTGTCAAATGGGTGATGATCAGCAATTTAATTGCCAAGAGCAAGGATATGCAGAGCCTAGATACACATTTTCCGGGAAATTTACGGCAAATAACGCCGCGGAAGGCCAATTGATTTTAGCGAAAGGATTCCAGGGATTAGATTTAACTCAAGATATGACATTTGATTGGAAGGCGTCGCCATCACAATAATTAAGGGGGATGTGCCTCGACCTACCGCTGAGGCGGAAGGTTGCCGCACCAGAAATATCATGAAAAGAATATGCATCATTTCAATGTTCATCCTCCTGGCCAGCTGCATCTCGGCATGCTGTTCGACCGGGGCGCAAACCGCAAAACCCACAAGACAGCCGGGAGAGCTTTCGCTGGATATGCCGCCCGAATGCAGAACCCTGACAGAAGGGCTTTGCCTTGTGTCCGAACCCGGCGAGTGGTTGGGAGAAGGAAAGACAACAATCATTAACCAAAAGCCAGAGGCTGTCTATCTGGAGCCAAGCACCGCTATCCAGATAAAAATTGAGGATTGGACTCTCATATTTGACCCGGGAGAAAACAAGCCGTTTTCCGTCGGCATGACTTTCCCGGATGCCAAGTTGTATCCACAAGGCAAGAACGTCGGCATGACGATAGAACAAGGCGATAAAAAATGCGATGTTGTGGAGGGGGCATTCACGGATGACATATTGCAGAGCGCTGAAAAAGGAGGTTTTGGCATAAATCCTATCTCGGCGTTTGACATTCGCTTTACGATGCGGTGCAATGAACAGCCCCAGGTAATCCATGGGCGAGCAAAGCTTCCTTTGTAGATGAGGTCCAGCGCGCCGACCCCGGCTTGCAGTTTGCATGACAGACCTCCGCCCCCGGCGAGTACCCCGCCTACGTTCATATAGGCACCCCGCCTGTTATCGGTGAAGATGGCATCCTTTATGGTTTTTATGAGACCCCGGATATTGTGTCCGTACCGATAACCCCTGCAGGCGGTGAAACGGAATGGATGACCGAGGTCACGGTCTCGCAGGATGCCAAAGGTCTCTACATCTTGCTGAGTGTAGAGACAGGAAAGGCACGGCTATTTGCGAACTATGCTGTCGATATCACTGACAAATGGACACGCTTTCCAGCAAATGCCAAAAGCACAGCCGCCCCGGCCAACGAGTCGGGGCGGTTTGCTGCCCCATCGGCAATCACGGCATAGCGTCCAAGCAGCGGGCCGGCCTGCACGACTGCCCAATCCGGTCCGAAATCTCCGTGCGCCCTGCCAGATCACCCAAAACGAATCTCTCCCAAGCTGTGAGACGGCAGTCTGCCAGAAAGCGAATCCATATTGACCTCAGCAAGAATCCGGGCTATACTGAAAACGCCTGGGATTCCCAGGCCATCCCTTCGTCGGGAGGTATGGCGATGAGACCGACGCTTTTCTCAAGCACGCGCTGTGCCGGCTCCACGCGCCGGCTGTTTCCGCTCGCCATGGTCGTCGCGCTGCTCCTTCTTCCCAGCACCATCGTCCGCGCCGACATCGGCCGGAAACCGACGATGGAGTTCACTTTCGAGTACCAGATCGACGCCGTCTCCATCATCGAAGGACAACTGATCGAATGCGAGGATAAAGACTGTGCGACGGGCGAGCCACTGGAGCAGGTTGGCCCGCAGGACTTTACGTGCGGCCAGGACTCGTGCTCCTCCATGGCGTATGGCTACGCCGATTACCACAAACTGGTCATCACCTTCACCGATAGGGTGCGGGAGAGCAACGTCTTCACTCACCAAGGCATGGAGTCCAACTTCAAAGTGATCGTGTTGGAGTCGGAGCTGGTGGTCGAGCAAGTCCAACGTGGGGTTGGCGGGCTTGGTTGCTGCTCCGGCTTGGGAGCCACCATTGCCATCGAGGTCCTGGTCGCAATGGCCTATCTGACCATCCTCCGCCTGCCCAGAACTGCGCTGGGCTGGGTGGGACTGTCAAGCGTTTTCACGCTACCTGTGGTCTGGTTCGTCTTCCCCAACCTGGGACTCCCGTCCGGCTGGTCCACGGGGCTGGCCGAGGGTTTTGCCGTGCTGTTCGAAGCGGGGCTCATCCGCGTAGCCACCCGCAGGACAATGCCGCTCAAACACGCCGCCGCACTGAGCCTGGTGATGAACGGCGTCAGCTTCCTGGTCGGCTTGCTGTTGGCCCTGTGAGACCGACCCGTCAAGCTATGCCGATTCCGTTTCCCATGCTATAATGACACTGGTTATGTGAATCAGGGAGAGACTCGATGGAGCTAGGTCCGGTTCTTGAGCAACGGGTGACGATAACACCCCAGATGATCCTGGCCAACACGCTCCTCCATCTCTCGTCAAACGAGCTGGAACAGACCGTCGCGCAGGAATTGGCCGAGAATCCGGCATTGGAACTGATCGAGGTGCAGCGCTGCCCCAGGTGTGGGCTGCCCATAACCGATGGGCGCTGTCCCTCCTGCAGCAAACGCGAGTCCCGTGCCGAGGTGGAGAAGCCGGGTTACTCAGATGACGGTGCTCCCTCCGCCGACTACCGCACGACCGACGATGCGGATGACCCCATCTCCCGGCTGACCTCCAGCACGACGCTGTCCGAGCACCTGTTGCAACAGGCACGCCTGAGCCTCCTGCCGCGAGACCTGCCCATCGCTGTCTGCGTGGTGGAGAACCTGGATAGCCATGGGTTTCTGGCCTGTGAGATGGACGAAGTGGCTGATCTGTGCGGCGTCGATCTCGCCCGGGTCGAGAAGGTCGTATCCGCCATCCAACAACTGGACCCCGTAGGCATCGCCGCCCGGAGTGGACGCGAGTGCCTGCTGATCCAGATCGAGCACCTGAGCCGCGAGGGAATCGAACACCCGCTGGTCAAAACGCTCATCCAAGATCACTGGGAGGCACTGAGCAGACAGTCGTTCGTCGAGATAGCCCAGTCGCTGGAAACGGCTGTTGACGAAATCGAAGAGGCGCTTCAGTTCATCAGACACAACCTCAACCCATACCCGGCTCACGCCGACTGGGCTGATCTGCACGAATCACCGCCCGAACAGGAGGTCACTTACCCCCTCCCCGACATCATCATCAGCAGGCGGACCGATGGGGAAGGGTACGACGTGGAGCTGCCCGGAGCGCAGCTATATCAGCTACACATCAGCGCCTCGTACCGCGACGCGACCAGGCGTCTGACGGCCTCCTCCGACAGAGAGACCTGGGAAGCGCTTTACGACAGGGCGCGCTTGTTCATCAAGAGTGTCGAACAGCGCTGGCAGACGCTCTCCCGCCTGGCCTGTTGCCTCGTTGACCACCAGCGGGATTTCCTGGATCGGGGTGACAAACACTTGAGGCCGCTGACCCGTGCGCAAGTCGCCCAGGCAATAGGCGTACACGAATCAACCATCAGCCGGGCCGTGGCCGAAAAGTACGTCCAACTGCCCGGCGGGCGCATCGTCCCGCTGGCCAGATTTTTCGACAGCGCCGCCCCGGTCAAAGAGACCATCAAGGAGCTGGTGGCCCAGGAAAGCAGGCCGCTGAGCGATAGGGAGATTGCCGAAGAGCTGGCGCAGCGAGGGCACCCTATCGCACGGCGGACGGTGGCCAAGTACCGCAATGCGTTGAACATCCTGCCATCCTCGCTGCGCTGACAGTCAGAAGAGCAAACCAACCAAACAATCCTCACGCAGTCAGAAGGGCGGGGCACAACCTTCTCACTGGATGCCCACATAGGGTCAAGGAGGTGCAAATGGCTGCTACCGTTATGGTCGTCGATGACGACAAGATGATCAGTTCCTTCTTGAGCAGCATCCTCGAAGAGGACAGGCACGAGGTGCTGCTGGCCGCCACAGGCGCGGAGGGGGAGGCCTTGCTGGCGGAGAAACCCGTGGACATCGTCCTCCTCGACCTCAAGCTGCCGGACGAAGACGGCATCTCCATCCTGCGAAAAATAAAGCAACAAGATCCCCACGTGCAGGTCATCGTCCTCACCGCCTTTGGCGCGGTGGAGAGCGCGGTGGAGGCAATGAAGCTGGGTGCCTACGACTACGTAGACAAGCCGTCCGACGTATCGAAGCTCAAGCTGATCATCCAGAGGGCCCTGGAAGAGCTGACGATGCGGCGCGAGATAGAGCGGTTGCGCCAGGGCGGATACACCCACGGCTGGATCGTCGGTGAGAGCAGGGAGATGCAACAGATCGCCCAGTTGGTGACCAGGCTGGCCCGGGGGAGCGCGACCGTCCTGCTCCAGGGAGAAAGCGGCACGGGCAAGGAAGTCGTGGCGAACGCCATCCACAAGCAGAGCCCGCGCGCGGACAAGCCCTTCGTGGTCATCAACTGTGCGGCTATCCCCGAAAACCTGCTGGAGAGCGAACTGTTCGGCTTCGAGGCGGGCGCCTTCACCAGCGCCAAGCGCCGGAAGAAAGGGCTGCTGGAGGTGGCCGACGGCGGCACGCTGTTCCTCGACGAGATCGGCGAGATGCCGCAGCAGATGCAGTCCAAGATCCTGCGCGTCCTGGAGACGAAAACCCTGCGCCGCATCGGCGGGACGGCCGACATCAGGGCAGACGTGCGGTTCATCGCTGCCACCAACCAAGACCTGCGGGCCGCCGTTCGGGAAGGCGCGTTTCGAGAGGACCTGTACTACCGCCTCGGCGTGATGGTGCTCGACCTGCCCCCCCTGCGCGAGCGCATGCAAGACCTGGAGCGCTTTACCGTCGCCTTCATCGACGAGTTCAACCAGGCGATGGGCAAGACCGTGGCAAGCATCTCCGGCGAGGCGCTCCAACTGATGAGGCACTATCACTGGCCGGGCAACATCCGGGAGCTGCGAAACGTCATCGAGCGGGCCATGCTCCTTTGCGACGGTCAAGAGATCCACCCATCCCACCTGCCTGCCGAACTCAACGGCAGAGCCACGTCGCCGAGCGGGCACCCTTCGGGAACACAGGTGGAGCTTCCGCCCGGAGGGATAAATTTGGAAGATGTGGTATCTCAGATGGAACTGCGCCTGATCAAGGACGCGCTGGCCAGAACCGGCGGCAATCAGGTTGAGGCGGCCGAGCTGCTCTCCATCTCGCGGGATCAACTGCGCTACCGTTTGCAGAAACACGGACTGGGCTGATCTGACCGACGCTGCGCCAACTGCGTGCCTCACACCACCCCTCTTTTTGGACGGAAGCTCCGTGTTTGACCGCGCCCTCGCGATGCCACGGAACACTTGCCGGCTCCGTCTGCCGAAGTGGCCCTCAGGGAAATCGGTGTGAGCCCGCCCGACCACCCACCCATCCGCTCCATTCCCCATCCGGTTGGATGGTTGTTGTCCGCGTCGTGATTTGCTTGTGTGTGGGGGGAAATCCGTGGTACAATTCGTACAGCGAGGAGGCGCGAAGCGAGAGATGGCGGGTAGCCGCTCCCCAAGAACCGCACCACGCCACTCCTGCGCTTTCCAGTTGCGCCCACTCGCGCACGTAGACCTGCCGGAGGTATCCCGATGAATCCGAGAACCCGCTTGACAGCCGTGGTAGCTGCCATAGTTTTTGTGGTGGCCATCCTGGCCGTAGCGCTGACGCAGTGCGGCCAACAGCCCGCACCCGGCACGGGGACGCCGGGGGCGACGCTGCACGGCGGCGCGACGGCAGAACCCGGCATGCTGGTTCCCACGCTTGGTCCCACGCCGACGCCGACGGAAGGAGAAAAAGCGGCGGCGGCCCTGCTGGGGGTGCTGCTGATGATGGCGGGCCTTGCGCTATACACCCAGCACTGACCCAGACGCGACCCTAGCATCGCTCGGCGGTTTGCCTCAGATGATCCAGCCCGCATACGATGCGTTGTCCGACTCCTCAATGTGGCTGCGTTTTGTTGAGGCTGTGCCAGTTGAGAACGCCCACCCATTCGAAGTGGGATTTCAAACTATTGATGTTCAAGCGGATAAAGGAACACTTCGCCTCAAAGACACGCTTGAATTTGGGGCAGAATGCTCCATTGTCAACGCGAGAATGAATAGGACCTGCGGGCTACGGACCTCAATCCCAGAATAGGCGAAAAAGGCACCCGCTTGGGTGCCTTTTTATTATAGCAGGGGTTGGATTCGAACCAACGACCTCCGGGTTATGAGCTGTAATCCTATTTCGTGCACTCTGGCTCGCCGGGCCACCTGGTTAGGGGTAGCCTGGCGATATTCGATTCTCAAGAGCCTGATGTGACTGGATGGCCCGATCAGTGTACCATCGTCTGCTTGGATTATACCTGTGTTGCCGGGAGTGTCAAACTGCGTTTCCGTTGATGGGTTGCGGGAGGCACTGGTAGGGCATAACCCTCAAAGCCGTCGCGGTTTTCTCTGCTGACCTTGGCGGATGGGACAAGTAGCCAGGACAGGTTGCCGCCGTCTTCAAACGGATGAGGATTTTTGACCATGACACCCGGGCAAAGATCCTCAGCCAGATGTTCCACCCTCACACCTACTAAACCCGAACAGACACGATTCCGTGGCTGGGGCTGTTAGGAAAAGTTGAAAAGTGGACAGTTTTGGCGATGTTTAAAGTTCAAAGGTGGACTCTGAATCCGTGCAGAGGCAGCGAGACAGAGTGGACCATCTTGTCGTTCCACCAGATGCGG
>DAOUDX010000232.1:0-1617 GCA_034430835.1 Anaerolineae bacterium | reverse complement strand
TTACGGTGCTCTCCGATTCTGTAGAGATCGGCGATGCATCGGCCAAGTATCCAACGCCGGAGGAGCTCGACGCGCGCGGGGTCAGTTACCGCCTCCGCGATCCAGAGGACGAGGTCGTCTATGACTACGTGCTCGTGGAGGCTGTCTACGGAACCTACACGGTAACGATCGATCTCTGTGACTAGCCTTTGCCTGTCCTAATACAGTGCTGCACAACAGGAGGGATGGCATGAGACAGAATCTCAGCAATCTGGTACGAGTTGGCGGGTTGCTTTTCCTGGTCTTGTTGGTGACGAGTCCCAGGAGCGCCCTCGCCCCGCAGACCCCCATGCCGGGGACTGCGGACATGGGAGGGATGTTCGCACCGGGTATCACTACGGCCATCCCATCGCACCACTTCCATCCTGCCTCGGGGTACTGCCCTCCCTACTACCAGCCCCCCTACCCGCCCGCGTATCTTCCGCCGGGCCTCTACGAGTGCTGGCCGTGTGTGTGTGTGGAGTGCGAAGAAGAAGTAGAGCCGTTATTCACGATTGTTATCCCCAATGGCAACGGGAAGAACGGTAACGGCAAGAATGGCGAGGACATCCGTCGGCGAGAGAAGGAAGAAAGAATCAAGCGTGCATATGAGCGGATTCCTCAATGGATCTGGCCCCCCCTGCCCCTCCGTGAGTACATTCGCAAGCCCACCGAGGAAACCCCGGAGAATCGGCCTGACATACGGCTTGGCGAGGGCATTGGCAGTCCCTCTGAAAGGACTTGGCCTTATCCACCGGGCTTGGAGCCCGGCGAGGACACTCGCAAACCCCCTGAAAGGATTTGGCCTTATCCACCGGTCTTGGAGGAACCTATTCGCGTAGACCGAACGCCGCCCATGCTTGAGGGAACCGTGTACCCCGCCTCAGAGAGCGGCTGGATCAATAGGAACGTCAAAGTGACGCTATATGCCGGAGACGAGGAAGGTGGCTCAGGAATCGCCGCGATTCACTACCTGTGGAACGGAAAGCAGGTAACGATCGTCGGAGAGGGGCTCCACCTCACGCAGGACAGGCGGACCGCTACCCACAAGATCGCTTTGCAGGACGATGGAATCCACGAACTGGTATGCTGGACAGTGGATGCAACCGGAAACGAAAGCAATCGAACTAGCTCCACGGTTCGAATCGACAAGATCGCACCGACGATCTCCGCCATTCTGGTGCCGACCACGGAAGGCGGCTGGGGCAACGCCAACGTCAAGGTGACGCTGAGAGCTCAGGATCAAGCAGGTGGGTCGGGGATTGCGTCCATCGAGTACACGCTCGATGGCAGAGAGGTCGTGATCGAAAAGGCGCAGCTCCGCCAGACCTATGATACCTTCACCCACAAGTTCGCGGTAACGGAACAGGGCGTCCACCAACTGACCTTCCAGACCAGGGATCTTGCCGGCAACTGGAGCACCTCCGGCAGCCAGACCGTCCGAATTGACAGGACGCCACCCATGATCGAAGCCACTCGCTCGCCTGCTCCTACCGAACACGGCTGGAACAACCAGGACGTGATCGTTCGATTCCACTGTTCGGATGATCTCTCTGGTATAGCATCCTGCACCGACGAACAAAGGGTGAGCGGTGAGGG
>DAOUDX010000231.1:0-9803 GCA_034430835.1 Anaerolineae bacterium | reverse complement strand
CCACCAGTGGAGCACATCGCCGACCTCGAACTGGCGACGCGCCGCTTCCAAGATGTGGCTCCGCGCAATCTCTGGCGCAGCAAACGTCAGAGCCATCACATCCTGCAATTGATCCCGAAAGCCGAAGGCGCCGCTCGACTGATACAGCGCGGAGCGCCCCCACACCCGGCACGACAGCGCCTGGTAGAGCAGCCAGCGGTTCAACAGCAAGTCCATCGCCGGATCGGGCGTCTGCACGGTGACCGTGCCCAACAGACTGTCCCACAACGTAGTCACCCTGGCCCATGCCGTCTCTACCGACGCAGGGTCGCGGTACTGTTCAACCAACCGGATCGTCTCCTCTCGATCCGCGCCCTGGCCCAGCAGAAAAAAGAGCTCCTGCGTTTCACCAGGATTCAGATCGAGATGAATCTGCAAGGTAGCGCACGGATCAAGTCCAGCCTGCAACGTCCCGGCTAACCCAATGCGATCGAGCGCAGCAGGGCGGTCGAGCCTGCCCTCGCGGCCGAGGAACTCGGTGCGGTCGGCGGTCAGCCCGTGGAGATCTCTACTGGCAGCCACAAAAGCCACTCGTTCGCCGAACTCCTCGTTATAGGCATTGCGTGCCAGCAGCGCCTTGTTGACCGTATCGAACTCGGGCACGATGTACTGCTGGGTGATGTCTCGCGTCGTGCCCAGCACCCACTCGGCGTAGAAAGTGGCCGTAATCCGGCGCACCCGACCCCACGTGTTCTCCAACCGCAGTTGCACGATCTTTACCGGCGCTTCGGGGGCAGCGAACAGGCGCAGTCGCTGCTTGAGACCATGGCTGTGATGCTCGAAGACAGTGTACCCCGCGCCGTGGCGGATCAGGTAAGGGGCAGGAGCCGGGGCCGGCATGGGCGTGGGCGACCAGACCTGCGCCGTCTCCTCATCGCGCAAATAGAGCGCCTCCCCCGGTGCGTCGGTCACCGGGTCGTTGTGCCAAGGGGTCAGCCGGTTCTCGCCGCTATTGACTGCCCAGGTGTACCCCGATCCCGACTCGGAGACCAGAAAGCCCAACTCGGAATTGGCGACGACGTTGACCCAGGGAAGCGGCGTCGATTGACCTGGCTCGAGATACACAACGTACTCGCGCCCGTCGGGGCTGAAACCGCCTAACCCATTATCGAAGAGGAGATCGTCAGGCCGGGGCAGCGGCGGCGTAGGCTCCACATCCTCAGAGCTCGACAAGACGGGAATGAAGCGCGGCAGGCGAACCGGCTGCTCGCGCAGTCGTGCCAATTGCTCGGAAAGCGAGCCCGCCTCTCCGTCCAGGATAGCGCGAGCCGCCGTTTCGACCAACACCCGCTCTGCTTCACTCATCTGCTCGCATCGTAAGACAAGAATGCCGCCGCGCTGGTTCAGCCAGGCATCGCTGCCCATGCGCGTGATCAAGCGGTGTATCTGGCCTTGCAGCTCCTGGTCGTACCCGCTCTCCCGCTGATTGAGCACGACCAAATCGATCATGATCCCCCGACTGCGCCAGTAGGCGTGGGCCTGGAGCAATTCGCGCAGCAGGTCCATCTGCTCCTGCTCCTCGATACGCGCCAGGAGAATCGGGTAGTCGCCGGAGATGGCAAACGGCCACAGCCCAGGCTGTCCCTTGCTATTGGAAGCCTGCGTCGCAGGGCTGGTACGCAGAGCGGCATAGGGATAGAGAAGTACGGAGAGCAACCGTTGTACGCGCTCCACATCCTCAATCCCGAGGCCGAGACGGTGCAAGTCCAACTCGCCGTGAGCATGGGCGAGATCAAAGGCCCGCCCGATCCTGGGCCACGATTGGTAACGGCGGGCCAATTCCATGACCTCGTGAAGCAACCGAGCCACCATGGTAACATAGGCGATCTGTGTCGTCGTGCGTGGTCCCAACTCGACGTCCTGGCTCAGGGCCATGATCGGGTCCAAGGTTGCGCCGGTCGCACCTCTTTCATCCCCCCTACCGAGGGAGGCAAGAGCCGCTGGAAAACGAGGCGTCCCACCCCGGCCCAAGAACCGGGCACGATCGCCCTCATAGATACCGGTAACCTCACGACCCTCCCCGGCAATCAGCATGTGAACCATGTAAACCGGCTCTTCCTCTGCCGACCGGAGGCGGCGGCGGAACAGAAGGCCATTCACATCGGGCAAGTACTCGCTTTCGACAAAGAGTTTGTTAAAGGCCTGATGGCGTCGGTCGGCAGATTGGGGGGCAAGTATCACCTCGCCGTAGCTGGTCAGCCTCAAGCGACGCAGACTGTCGCTATGATTGATCAGGGTAATGCGTCGGATCTCGACGTCGTCTTCAGGCGGCACCGTGATCTCCATGCGCAGCGAGATATCGTGATCGCGTCGGCCGAACTCGGCCTTGTGGATGCAGAAGAACGGCTCATAGCTCTCCGACCTAACGCCCGTTGGCTGGCAACCTGCCGACCAAAGAGCGCCGCTGTCTCGATCCTGCACATAGATCCAGGTGCCCCAGTGATCGAGCGTCGTATCGGCGCGCCAGCGGGTGAGATCGACGTCCTGCCAGCGACTGTAGCCACCGCCCGCGCCGGTGACGAGCACACTATAACGACCATTGGAGAGCACATGCACCTGAGGGACAGGAGTATCCACGGGCACACGCCATGGTGAGATGGAAACTAGGGGCTCGACCCGGCGAACCGCGCGGGCGTCTTCCGGGTGCGGCGTCTCGATGGGAACCTGCCTCGGCACCTGCTCCTGCAGAAGCAAGTGAACGCTCTGCACTAACGAGTCGGCGTGAGCGCGGCGCACCATCACATCATCTTGGAGATAATTGGTCATCGCCAGGAGCTCCATACCCTGATGATGTGCCATGTAGGAACGTATGACCGCACTCTTATCACCCTGAGGGAGCCTGGAACGCGTGTAGTCGATGGCCTCGTAGAAACCGTAACGACCAAGCATCCTATCCCTGATGAGGCGCGTGACATTCCGCATCACAGCCTGAGGGCGGAAAGGTAGGGCAATCAGAGAGGCATACGGTGCGATCACCAGATCGTCACCCAGGCCGCGCCGGAGTCCCAGCCCAGGCACGCCAAACCCCCGATACTGGTAATGCATCCCCGTGTCAAAGCGATAGTAAGAGGACTCTGAGATCCCCCAAGGCACGTCTTTCCGCTGCCCATAGGCAATCTGACGATCGATGACCGCGCGAGCAGTCTCCTCCAGAAGCGACCCCTCGTACTCGCGCAACAGCAGCGAAGGCATCAAATACTCGAACATCGTTCCGCCCCAGGAGAGGAGCGCTCGCGTGCCGTTGACCCGCGTGATGGGGCGGGAGAGGTGCATCCAGTGGCTCTGTGGGACATCATCCTTGGCAATCGCCAGCAAGCTGGCGACACGCGCCTCAGACGCCAGCAGGTCGTAGTAATTGCCGTCCAACGCCCCTGTCTCCACATTGTATCCAATGTGAAACACCTGGCGATAGGAGTCAAACAGGAACTTGAAGTCCATAGTCTGGAAATACCCCTCGGCCTGAACGCCCAGGTCGTGGAGGCCGATCAGCAAGCTCTCGGCAGCCATGCGGGCAGAATACAACTCGTCGGCAAGACGCAAGCA
The DNA here is from genome assembly GCA_034430835.1 of Anaerolineae bacterium. Classification (GTDB taxonomy): domain Bacteria; phylum Chloroflexota; class Anaerolineae; order B4-G1; family B4-G1; genus JAFGED01. Next base: position 6,221 of record DAOUDX010000231.1, on the reverse strand, counting down.
CCAATCACGCGCCTCCTGCATCTGCCCGGCAAGATCGGGGGATCCCTCCGACACCGAGTTGATTTCTTCTGCCAAGATTCCCTGTAGTCGACCCAACCATACCCGCCCCGCTCTACAGACTTCCGGTATCTCGCCAAGCTGCAATGTGAAAGGCAGCGCACCAATCAGTGACTGCCAGGCATCGACAATATCCGGATTCTCCACATCCGTCCGGGTGAACAGCGTAGGGGGCTGTCTTAGAGGCAGCAGCCAGGGCAGCAACATGTCCAGCTCTCCCTGCATGCTGAGCAATTGAGCGCTCACTCGCTCTGACCAGATCCGCAAGTCACGCAACGTATCGGCTCCCATGGCCTGGGAATCATCCCCGACCAGTGCGACCAACAAGCGTTCCAACTCCTGCCAGCCCTCGCTGCCTAGTCTGGCCAGCAAGAGAGCCCAATCTTGCGGGGTGTCTCGCACTGCCAGCACCTGATGGCGGATATCGAGCAAATAAGGCTGCAATGCCGCAGCAGCCGCCCCAACGCCTGCCTCGTCACCTGCCCTACCCACGATCTCTGCCAGAACGCCCAATGTATCGAGCAACCCCTGCCAGCGATCCCAGCGCGGGACCGGCACCTGGGGCATGGCCAGAGTCCCCTGCCGGAGAGTCAGCAGGCAAGCTGCCAGGTTTCCGCTATCCACGGTGGACACATAACGCGGGGGCAAAGGTTTCAAGTTGCGAGTATCGCACCAGTTCAAGAAATGGCCCCGGTGTCGCTCCATCCTACCCATAGTTTCGAAGGTGGGGCGCAGACGCAGAGCCAGGTCCAAGGCGCCGATGTACCCCAAGTCGTAGGCAGCCAGGGTAGAGAGCAACAGCAGGCCCATGTTGGTGGGCGAGGTGCGGTGCGCGACGATCCCCAGCGGGTCTTCCTGGAAATGATCGGGGGGCAGCCATTGGTCGTCGGGGCCAATGAACTGCTCGAAATAGAGCCACGTGCGGCGCGCCAAGTGGCGCAACTGCCGGCATTGATCATCGGAGAGCCGCTCTTGCTCACGGGCTATCGGACGGCTGATCCAGTAGGCGACGTAGGGGGAAATCATCCACGCAAGCAACAGCGGCGCAGCGACGATGAACGACGGCGAGCGTTGCAACACCACCACAGCGACCAGCACGCAGGAGACAATCGAGGCAGTCCCCATCTGCCTCCACATGACTCCCACCTTCATCGTCCTGCCGAACACCTGGAGCGTGTGGGCTGCCGTCGTCCACTGCAACAGTCGCTTACGACTGACGAACAAGCGATACAGCGTAGTCGCGATGGCGTCAACCATGACCAGGGTTTCGTAGAGAAGAAAGACCAAAGCGAGCAGCCAGCGAAGCGTCGCTTTCCAAACTGACTGCACGGCCTCGGCCAGAGTGTCCCCCCGCAACGTCTGCCTTAGCACAGTGAACATGCCAAAGAAAACGAGCGAGGCCAGAATCAGAACCCCTGCCAGCGTCCACACCCACACTGCGCCAGGCAGCCACAGCCAACCGGCGACCAGCAACGCCAGCAACGCCGGCGCCAGCAGGCTGCGCCGCAGATTGTCCAAGATCTTCCACCGGTCGATGATCGAGAGCCTGTTGGGGATCCTCCCCTGGCCTGCGTGAGGCACCCTGGGGAACAGCCAGGGCAACAATTGCCAGTCGCCGCGCACCCAGCGATGCAGCCTGCGCGTGTGGGCGAGATAATGCGCAGGATACTCCTCGTACAAAACTACATCCGTCACCAATCCGGCACGCCCGTGGACCCCCTCGAACAGGTCGTGGCTGAGAAGGGCGTTTTCGGGTACCCGGCCATCCAGACTGCGCTCGAAGGCCGCAACGTCGTAGATACCCTTGCCGGCATAAATACCCTCCCCAAACAGATCCTGGTACACGTCCGAAACCGCCCGCGTGTACAGGTCCAGACCAGCATCCCCAGAAAAGATCCGCGTGAACAGCGTCCGCTCCCCACTGGTCGGCTTGACCTCTATCCGAGGCTGGAGCACTGTATATCCAGCGACGACAGCGCCGGTCTCCGCGTCGAACTCGGCCCGATTCAGTGGATGCGCCAGGGTGGCGATGAGTTTTCGCGCGGACTCCCGGGGCAGGAGCGTATCGACGTCCAACGTGACGACGTACTTGACTCTCGGCAGAACGTCCGGGCCCCCTATCTGCACGGTGAATAAGGTTTTCTCGCCCCTGACCAGCCGGTTGAAATCGGCCAGCTTGCCTCGTTTGCGTTCACGGCCCATCCAGCAATCCTCGGCCGCGTTCCACTCCCGCTCGCGATGAAAGAGGTAGAACGGTCCGGTACCCCTTTGGCCATACTCCCTGTTAAGCGCCTGTACCCCCTTCTCCGCCTGTTCGAGCAGGGCGTGATCGTCTGGCATGTGCTTTTTCGGCGCGTCGCCAAAGTCGGTGAGCAGGGCAAAATACAGATAGGGATCTGTGTTCCCAAGATAGTGAAGCTCCAATTGGCGAAGCAGGGACTCCACTTCTTCGGCATCGGTCAGGAGAGCAGGGACCGCCACCATTGTGCGAAACTCGGCAGGAACCCCCTCCCTGAAATCCAATCGGGGCAGCAATCGAGGTGGCACCATGCGGGTGACGAGCCAGTTCATCACACTGATGGCCATCGACGAGGTAGGCAGGAGAGCCAACAACGCCACGCCAACCAATTGCACAGACACCCCACCCTGGGCATGTGCGTAACCCACCAATCCAGATAGAACGAGCAGCAGGAGTAAGAAAACGCCACCCAGATACGTCAGCGTAGGATGGCCGAGTAGCCAGCGCGACAAACGTCCGCGCCAGGAAGGGCGATAGCCCAGACTTGCCTCAAGCTGCGCGCGACCCTTGTCCAGGAGATAGAAGCCGATATGTGTGGTGCGGGACGCCTTATCTTCTTCTACTGACGAGAGTGCCTCCTCCGCCAGACGAATCGCCTCCCGCGCCACCGCCTCCTCATCCCACTCCGCCGCCGAGGCCAGCTTCTCGACCACGCCGCGATAGCGATCACGCGTTTCAAAGTCCATTCTGGCATAGACGCCCGCAGGGTCGCGGCGCAACACGCGCTCCACCAAACTGACGCCTTCGAAGAACGCCCTCCAATCTTGGACCGCCAGCGTGCGCAGACTCTGAATACAACTGGCGACGACAGCGTCGTCCTCAAGACTTTCGGATAGGAATTGATCAGTACCCTCAGGGGGCTCCAGACCCTTGCCCACCCGCAGGCGCGTGATATTGGCCACCGCCTGCGTCAGGTTCTCCAGGATGCCCAGCCGCAGCATGGTCGGCAGCGCCCATACCTCTCCCATCGTCAGCGGCGTGACTTGCTGATAGGCCATCACAGAACGCATCACGCGGTCAAGATCGAGTTGGCTTTCAAAGTACCCGATGATCTGCCGCGCCAGTGCGTAGACCCTGGGGTATCCCTTCAGCGGAGAATCGCCGAGCTTGGGTAACTGGCGATAATAGCCCGGCGGCATGTGCTCGCGGATCTGACGCAGGGCCTGCTCCACGATGTAAAAGTTGTCCAGGAGCCACTCGGCCGCATAGGACACGACCAACTGCACCTCAGACGCTTGAGCAAGATAGCGGCAGGCAGCACGCAGGAGCGCTTCCTGCTCTCGTAGGCGGTCCAGGAGAGACGGCGTGCGTCTGAGGCGGCGAAAGGGAGCACGGCCCTCAGCCAACTGACGAGCCAGACGCTCCAGTTGCTCTTGCCACGGGGCGCTATCGGATCCGGTTCGCGGCATACGTTAGTGTCCCTTGCGCTCTCTTGCCAGTATCTCGGCGCGGGTGCGCTCCACTTCCTCAGGGGAAAGATCTTGCACGATGAGCAACGGCGTGGTGCCGTAGCCGACAAAGTTCACGACGAGGCTACCGTAGGGCCACTTGGTACCACCGGAGTGGCCATGGGCACTCAGTACGACTAGATCGACCTTCGCCTGGTCCACCAGATCGTGCAACGCCTCAGCGGCGTGATCGCTGAGAAGCACGCTGGTTCTGACGCTCACGTCTAATCGGGACTGCAGCTCCTTCAAATACCTGGTCGCTTCAAGTCGATTGCGTTCCACAAGTCGGCTCGCCAGCTCGACATCTTCCTGGGTGGGGGGAGCCCAACGAGGCATCTGCGGCCTCGCTACGACGTGCACCGCCAGCAACTCGGATTCGTGGTAGCGGGCCAGGGTCGTCGCCAGCGGCAGGACGCACTCGGCTCGGCGAGAGCAATCGAGTGGAACCAACAATCGCCGGTAACGCAGACTCGTCAGATCGCCGACGACAGGCTGATAAGCTCGCACTATCATAATCGGCAAATAGGCTCGCAAGATGATCTTGAGGACAATGCTGCTCACGTTCCAACCACTCAGGCCGCTCCGGCCGTGGCTGCTGAGAATGATCAGGTCAACCCCATTCTCGCGTGCATACTCGATGATCCGCTCCGCTGCTTGCCCCTCTAACAGAACGGCCTGCGTGTGCAGGCCGTTCTCGTATAAGCGGGCGCGCACACCCTCCAGAAAAGCGTCCGCCTCAGCCTTGCGGATGTGCCAGCCCAGTGGATCGACGGACTGCACCCGGCCAGCGGCCTGGGCATGCTCCAGGACTCGCAACAACGTGACCCGATCACCAAAGGCCTTGGCGACCGCCACGACGTGAGGCAGCACACACTCGGCCAGGGAAGATCCATCCAAAGGAACGAGAATGTGATCGTACATAGCGCCCTACCCCCTTATCGAACTGGAGCCCCAAGGCTTTGAAGAAATGGAGGCAACTCTAGCGCCCCACCGAACGCCAAGAACCAAGCCAGCGCTTCTTCGCCGCTTACAAGACGCGACTTAGGACATCGTCCAACGCCTCTGTCAAGGCAAGGTCGTTCCGGGGTCGCTACCGGCCGCGGAACGGTTGAGCCCGTTAATCTCCAGCTATCACGGCTCGGAATCCCTCGCCCTGCCAGCACTACTCATGCTACGCCCCAGCACGTATCCACCAATGATGGAAATCCAGCACATGGTATCTCGCGCTAGACGTCAAGAAAGGAGGGTGTGCTCCTAGATTTCCTCTTCAGGCACAGGCAGAGTCACGGTAAACGTGCTACCTGCATCGACCTGACTCTCCACCACCACCTGCCCACCGTGGAGTTCTACGAGTTCCTTGACCAAAGCGAGTCCTAACCCCACGCCGCCATATCGCCTCCGGGCGGAGCCGTCCACCTGATAGAAGCGTTCGAAAATGCGCTCCAACTGGTCGGAGGGAATGCCAATGCCTGTGTCTTTCACCTCCAACACGACTTGCCCTCCATCCTCCCAGACCTTCACAGTGATCGCCCCCCCCGGAGGCGTGAACTTGATCGAGTTACTCAACAGATTGTCCAGCACCCGCTTCAAGTACGGGACACATCCTCTTACCAGGGAGCCATCGGCGATATTCGCCTCCAGCGTCAGGCCGGCCTGATCCACCGCCATGCGGAAATCCTCCACCGCCGTTCGGGCCACTTCATCCAGCGCCACCGGCACCCACTCCGGCGGGCGTGCCTCCGCCCCTAGGATAAGCGTGATATCCTCTACCAACTCACTCAACATCCGGGAGCGCCGCGCAATGATGGAAACCGGATGCACCTGGTCGGCGTGCAACTCCCCCAGATCCCCGCTATTCAGCATCTCGGCGTAGCCCCGGATGAGCGCCAGCGGCGAGCGCAACTCGTGAGATACATTCTGAACAAACTCGCCCTTCAGGCGATCCAACTCCTCCTGTTGTGCCAGAGCGGCCGCCAGTTCTTCCGCATGGACACGCAGTTGCTGATGCATCCGCGCGTTATGAATAGCGATGGCGGCTTGATCGGCCAGTAACTCGAGAACGTTCATCTCGCTATCGGTAAAGACGTGAGGCGACTCAAAAGCAACGTTCATCACCCCCCGCACCTCGTCGCCGACGCGCAACGGCAGGCCAGCCACGGCCCCGCCCCATCGCCGATCATGGAAAAGGGGATGAACGTCCACATCTGGAATGACGATGCGTTCCCCAAGTTGAGCCACGGTGTAGGTCAAACCTCTTGACCGAGGCACCGCATAGGGCTCCTGCTGGAATCCACCTGCCCACACGGCAGCACCGAAAGTCAGGTCCTTTCCATCGTAGAGGAAAATGTGCGTGTTATCGGCTGACACTAACTCCAGCGTATGCTCGACGATCGCCTCCAGAACCGGTTGAAGCTCCA
>DAOUDX010000230.1:0-1787 GCA_034430835.1 Anaerolineae bacterium | reverse complement strand
TACAGGGCGGCCTCGCACCCGTCCTGAGCGACGCCGAGTGGTCAAGAAGGGCAAGAAGAAGCCCAAATCGACCTGAAATTGGCACGAAGCTCGATTGTTAAGATTCTTGGTTCGGCTGGGCATCTGCCCGGCGCGTTAAACTTTGTCTAAACTCGAGTCATTTGACCCAATAGGAAATGCACCCTACAAGATTTCCTCATTTACCAATCCACCGACCCATGGTATACTTCCGCCCGAACCCTGATCGAGGGAGGATTGCTGTGCGAACACGATACATACTGGCGGCAGCAGTGATACTGGGAGTCGCGCTGGCTCTGACCGCCTGCTGCGAAAGGCCGCTGCTCAACCAGGTTTCCTTCAACAAGGATGCGATCACACCCAACGCCGACGGTGACGAGGACGTGGTATTGGTCACGTTCGATCTCTCCCGCAGCGCGGACATCTCGATCTACTTTGAGGACGAAGCAGGAGAACGCTACTACTTTCGCGATCACATCCACCATGGCCCTTCCGTGGAAAAGCCCTATACCCTCTACTTCGCCGGTGTGGTGGATGGCTACCTGCTACCCGGCGAGACATTTGAGGGGTTCACAGTGCAAAAGCGTGTGCTGCAAGATGGCGTCTACACGTGGACGGTGGAAGCCACCGACAAGATGGATCACACCGAACGAGTCACCGGCACCCTTACCATCGCCGACGCCGACACCACGCTGCCGGAGTTGCGCGGCTTTGGCGTGTATCCACCCATCATCACCCCCAACCGCGACAGCATCAGCGATCGGGCGACCATCGTCGTCGATCTCAAGAAGGACGTGGAGGAACTGAACGTCTACCTGATCGGAGAGGATGACAACACACGATACTTTGTCCAGGAAAGCGAAAAAGCTACGAAATTCAACGAGGCCGGCTACCACGAGTTCGATTACGACGCGGGGGTGGACCTCGGGGCAGACCCGCCGCCAGACGGCACGTACACTGTCATCATGGAAGCCCGCGACGCCGTGGGCCAGTGGACGAAGGCGACGGGCACGCTGGTCATCGAGAACGGCGGCGTGCCACGAGCGTACATCCTCAACGCCGAAGTGGAATGGTCAGGCGGCATCGAGGGAGGCGGGCCGAGCGTGAGCATCCCGCTGGGCGGCACGCTCTACTTCACGCTCACGGTCGAGAACGACAGCCGCGTGCCCATCCGCACCAGCGGCCCGCCACCGGGCACAGTGTACGACAGCGATCAGAACTATGCCACGCTGGAGGAACACCAGCAGCCGGGCGTGTTCCGCGTGGGCATCCACTGCGAGACCAGTCCTATCGATCATCCGTGGCGCTGGGCGGTGGGCGGCCCGGACGACCTGATAGAAGTGGTGGACGGCCCCAATACGTACTACTACCTGCCAGCTGGCGCACGGACTGTCATCAGCGGCGGCATCCGCTTCGTAGAAGTCGTCCCCGCCCGCAACCCGCAGTACTGCTACGCCTCGCTGATCCACGAGGACGTGGAGATCTCGCTGGTCAACTACCGGGTAGACGCGGTGTCGGTGTTCATCGAGACGCCGTAAGCTATGCCAACAGGAGGGAGAAATATGGCCGCTAAACAAGAGATCAAGCAAGGCTTTCACAGGAGATTGCAGAAATTTGTCCAGTCGCTTGACTCGTAGGTAGTGTCCTTGGACAACTGAGATAATTGCTGGCATACTATCAGTGGATTACATCTCCCTTGGAGGTGAGAATGAAGCTGATAGCATGTCTAATCATATTGTCGTTGATTGTCGCGTTTTGGTCAACCGGCC
>DAOUDX010000229.1:0-1832 GCA_034430835.1 Anaerolineae bacterium | reverse complement strand
GCAAGGCTGTCAGCAGTCCGGTAATAAGATTCGCCGTATTCTCTGGCATCTGAGCCTCCTGAGTTTGTATTCCATCAGAAGGCTATCATAACCATTATGCCCCCAAAGTTAACCTTAACTTAATGACATTGAGACAGGACTATACTAATTGCACGACAGACGCACCTCGGGATCGAGGGAGCCAGGGCGCCAATCTAGATAGCACTACAGCCTAACGGGCAACGTTCGCCGCAGGGCCCACCCGCCATCGAGGCGTGGTGGGCGTTTTATCACCGTTGAATGCGACACCTCAATATCGCCGGAAAGGAGGCCGATCATGAAAAGCATACTCTTTGGCGTAGCGCTTGTTATTCTGGGGATAGTCATTGGGCTTGTCATTGCTTGGATTGCAGGGACTCTCGGCCTGGAGGCGCGGGTTCTGGATAACCTGGTCATCGGTGTTTTTCTGCTCGTGGGTGGATTCTTCTGCGGTTTCGTTATCGAATGGATCATCGATGAAGCATATCGCAAGAACCGGGAGCTGCGGCAGCAGATGGGCCAGGGGGTTTTCACGGCCAAGATGGCGGCGGCTTCTGTGGGGGAGGAAAGGAGCGATGCCTCCTCAGACACCCTGACCGGATTCCTGCGCCAGCGCGACGAGCAAGTGCACGAACTCCGCGATCAGGTCGCGTCGATGGATTCCCAGATCGACCATCTGTGCGCCGAGTTCGACGTCTATCGACGAATGCATCCCGACGACCTGACGGTCGTCAAGGGCATCGGGCCGGTCTATCAGTGGAAGCTGCGCGACGCTGGCGTGCACACTTACAAAGACTTGGCCGAATCTGACGCAGCCCAACTCCAGCGCATGCTCGACATCAAGAGCTGGCAGCGGGTCAACACTGAGTCCTGGATTGCACAGGCACGCGACTGGGCCGAAAAAAGAGATCAGTGATGTTCGAGCGGGATCTGCTGGACGAGGAGATCAAGAAGAAAAAGCGCCGTGTCCTCGTCGTACTGCTTGTGCTTTTGCTGGGAGCAGGGGTGATGCTCCCCATGGTCGATCTGACGACTTCCCCAGCGGCGGCTGTGTCTGAAGCGGCGACGGAGACCCCCACGCGCACGACTGCGCCGACCGAACTACCTGCGCCGCCGGCGCGCGGGCCCACGGAGGCGATCGCTCCGACGACGACGCCTCGGCCGGCGGCGACCTCTACCCATATTCCGGTCGCGCCGACCGCGACGGAGGAGCTGCTCAGCGGCGGTGGTGGCGGAGAGCCGGACGCTTCTCCTGCGCCGACCGGTGCGCCTGAACCGGCGCCACCCACACCGAAGGAGCCCGAGCTTTTGCCCGTGGCTGGGGCCAACGCAGGCGAGTCGGGGCGGCTGGCGTTGGGGTTAGCGGCGGTCCTGCTGGGGGTGCTGCTGATGATGGCGGGCCTTGCGCTGTACACCCGGCACTGACCCAGACGCGACCTTGCCATCGCTCGGTGGCTTGCCCTGGGTGATCCAGCCTGCATACGATGCGTTGTCCGATTCCTCGGTGTGGCTGCGTGTGGTTGGAGTTGTGCCGGTTGAGAAAGCCCACCCATCCGAAGTGGGATTTCAAACTAGGACCTGCGGGTTACGGACCTCAATCCCACAATAAGCGAAAAAGGCACCCAAACGGGTGCCTTTTTATAGTGGGGTTTGGATTCGAACCTTCGACCTCCGGGTTATGGGTAGTGTCCTTGGACAACTGAGATAATTGCTGGCATACTATCAGTGGATTACATCTCCCTTGGGGGTGAGAATGAAGCTGATAGCATGCCTAATCATATTGTCGTTGATTGTCGCGTTTTGGTCAACCGGCC
>DAOUDX010000228.1:0-16698 GCA_034430835.1 Anaerolineae bacterium | reverse complement strand
CCGAGGCAGCAAGAGGCCATTTTCGCAAGCAATATAGTGGATTCAGTTGCAAGTGTTGCATCCTATTGGCAAATCGTATGAAAAATCGTCGGCGGAAAGTCAACACAGATTCCTCTCCGACAGGCTGCTAGACCTTTCAGACGGGTTTGGATTCGGCAGAGGAGAAATCGAGGGGCGGAGGCAGCTTTACCAAGTTGGGCTTAGGTTGCAGTGGGGTCAGCTTCTTATGGCGGGAAAACAAGCTCTTGCGGGTATCAGATTGCTAGTTGACAGCGAGGCTTGTTGGAATCATGCACGACCCCATCTAGACCGTTCTCGCAATCTATGCCAGCAGGGAATGTATACTGAAGCATATGGTGCCTGTCGGACGGCAGAGGATCTACTGATAGGGTACAATGGCTATACATATGATCCTGGCACAATACACGGCGAATGCCTAGTGATTGAACGGGAACATCGGTGTAACACGGGCTCCATCTACTCGTTTGGGAGACCATGAGAGTGCGATACCGTCGCGTTTTCCGCATAGACACCCACGTAGAAGGAATCTCGTCGCCTGTCATCACATCCAGGCCAGCGGTCCAATATCGCATGCAGCCGACCGGCTTCGCCTTGCTGCGCTCGGCTCGCCAGCGGCTGACGCGGGGCGATAGGCTGTGCTTCGCCAGTCTAAGGCTGTAGATCGTTCCGTGACCTATCGACTCAGTCGCCATCAACTTGTCACTCTATTGGCCTTGACGTTCCTCGCCGTGGCCTTGCTGCTCGTCCTGCGTTCGCCTGTTCCATCGTATCAAAGCTTTCTGTATCACGGCGACGAGTACGCCTCCAGAGCCGAACGCACTGCCGCCGTCGCCGCTTACGAGGGTGCCGCCCGCCTCCGCCCCGATGATTCCGAACCTCATCTGCGTCTGGCCCAGCTCTACCTCGACTGGGGTCGCGCGGGTGAGGCCCTGACAGCCCTCGCTGAGGCTGAGCGACTAGGGACAGGCGATGAATTGACCCTGGAGCGGTTGTGGGTTGCAGTTTACGAGGCCCGTGCCGATTGGCCCGCCGTCGTCGAGCGTGCCCATCGGCTGCTGGTGCTTGCGCCCGATGACCGCGAGGCCCGCCACTCACTGGCTCGCGCCTACGTCGAGTTGCGGGCGTGGGGCGCGGCGCGGGACGAGTATGAGGCGCTGCTGGAGTCCGACCAAGCCGATACCCTGGCCCACGAGCGGTTGGGAGCGCTGCTGGTCGGCTACGATGATGCCATAGCCATCCAGCATCTCTTTGCCGCCCGGACTGACTTGGCCGACTGGCTGCTTGATGCATTGGATGCGCCGGGCGCGGCAGACGATCCTGCCTACGCCAGCGCTCTCGTGGGCCGGGTGCTTTTTGAGGCGCAGGAGTGGGCGTTGGCCGTCCACCAGTTCGAGCGCGCGCTGGCCTACAGCCCTACCTACGCTGATGCCCACGCCTATCTGGGCTACGCGCTCGATAGAATGGGGTACGGGGATGAGGCCTACCCTCATCTGCAACAGGCTGTCGCACTGGCTCCTGATTCTGTCGTGGGTCATCTTTTTCTGGGATTGCACTACGAGCGGTTGGGGGACTATGCCGCTGCGCGTGCCGAGTACGAGACGGCCTACGATCTCGATCCCGATAATCCGGCTGCGTGTGTTGCGATCGGGCGCACCTGGATCGCCGAGAAGGATTATTCGGTGGCGGAAATCTGGCTCGTGCACGCGGTCTCTCTACGGCCCGACGACCCTGTCCTGTGGGAGATCCTGGCTGATTTCTATCTCGAACACAATATCACCTCGGAGGAGCGTGGAACGACGGCTGCGGCGAAGCTGATCGAGCTGGCCCCTGACGACGCGCGTGCACACGATCTGCGAGGCTGGGCGGCGCTGCAGGTCGGGGACTACAATGTTGCCCAGGAGAGCCTCACGCGGGCGCTTGCCATCGACCCGACACTGGCCTCGGCCTACTACCATCTGGGTCTGCTGTGGAGTAGCCAGGGCGATATGCAGAAAGCACGGGAGGCGTTCACCCGCGCGCTGGATCTGGACACGACGGGTGAACTTGCCGCGCCGATCGAGCGGGCGATAGAAACGATGCCTTGAACCCTTTGACAACAGCGCAAACTTGTCGTATCATAGGGTGGGCGGATGCCTTGGTCGAGAACTCGGTTTGCCGGGTAGGGTGACCGTCCAATTGGAACCTAAGGGCGGAAAGTGAAAAGGTTCATTCCACAGCTACTTTTTGCAGCCTCCCTTGCGGTTCTGGGTGGCTGTTGTGTGCCTCCGGAATCGCCTGTTGCTGACTCTGCGACTGCGGTGCCGGTTTCTGCATCGCCCACCCCGACCGCTGTACAGCCCACGCTTATACCACTACCTACTACGCTCCCCGCGTCTGCGACCCCGCTCGCGCAACCGCAGATGTCGCTCGCCAGCAGCGCCTTCGATGACGGAGGCGAGATGCCGCTCCGTCACGCCCAGCGGACGTTCGATGATCCAGGCGGCTGGACGGTTGCCTGCCCCGGCGAGAATATCTCGCCGCCGTTGGGTTGGTCGAACGTACCGCCGGAGGCGGAGAGTCTGGTTATCACCTGTTACGATCACATCACGCTGTGCGAAAAGTGCAAGCCGCTGGCGCCAAGGGGGCGTGTCTGGGGCCACTGGGGCGTCTACAATATCCCTCCCACGTCCTCGGGCCTGGCCGAAGGGTTGCCTGCGGATTCTGTGTTGCCGGATGGTTCCAGGCAGGTTGTGAATGAGTACAACGAGGTCGGGTATGGCGGCCCCTGTCCGCCGCCTGAGCATACACACTCTTACGTTTTCACGCTGTATGCACTGGATACCACGCTTGACCTGCCGGAAGGGGCGAGTGTGGCCGAGTTGAGTGCTGTAATGGAAGGACACATTCTGGCTCAAGTAGAGTTGATGGGGATCTTTGTTGGGCGGTAGCGGCATTGGGCAATGAGTCTTGCCCTCAATGCCGCCAGTCAGGTTCACATTCATAGGAGGTGTGACATGCGTAGCAAGTGGTCACTCGTAGCAGCGGGGTTTGCGGTATTGGTGCTTCTGATCGCCATCGTGCCGGTGTCGGCGGCGCCCAAGGGGGATGACTGCAACATTATTCACATCGTGCAACGGGGTGAGACGATGTACAGCATCTCGCGGCGGTATGGCGTCAGCGTGTCAACCATCGCGAGTGCCAACGGCATCGTTAACCCCAATGTTATCTATGCCGGGCAGCGGCTCGTCATCCCTGTGTGTCGGCCAACGGGGGTGGTTCACGTCGTGCAGGCCGGCGAGACGTTGACGCAGATATCGTTGCGCTACGGGGTGAGCGTGTATGCGATTGCCCAGGCCAATGGCATTGCCAACCCCAACTATATCTACGTAGGACAGCGTCTGTTTATTCCCGGTTCGGCGCCGGCGCCAGGGCCATACCCCACGAAAACCCCCTCGCCTCCAGCTACGTTACCTGGCCCGTGGCATGGCGAATACTTTGACAACGTTGCACTCTCTGGGACGGCGTACACGACCCGTGAGGATGCGACCATTGACTTCAATTGGGGTTCAGGGCCGCCGGCGGGCGGGATGCCTTCGAACTACTTCTCAGTGCGCTGGACGGGGACATTCAGCTTTTCCGAGGGAACCTATCGTTTCTACGGCAGTGTGGACGATGGCATACGCGTTTACGTGGACGGTGTGCAGATCATTGATGGGTGGCATGACGGTTCGTATCGTACCTACACAGGAGATCAAACGCTGGCGGCTGGCGATCACGCGGTCAAGGTGGAATACTATGATAGTATTGATGTCGCCCGCGTTCGTATCTCGTGGCAAAAGATCGCCGGGCCAACGGCGACGCCGGGACCGACAGCAGGACCGACGGCGGTGCCTGGTTCAGGCTGGTACGCCCAGTTCTATAACAACGAGACCTTGTCGGGCGATCCTGTCGTGACGCGCGTCGATCCCTGGATCGGGTTTGAGTGGGGCACCGACGGGCCTGCTGCAGGGGTGTGGGCAGACGGTTTCTCGGCCCGCTGGAGGACGACGCTGTCTCTGAACACGGATCATTACCGCTTCTGCACCATGTCTGACGATGGCTCACGCATCTGGGTGAATGGAACGTTGGTGCTGGATGAGTGGCATGCCAATGGCGGCGTTGCCTACTGTGGCATGTATTGGGTCACAACCGGGAACTATGAGGTTGTGGTTGAGTACTACGAGCACGGTGGCAATGCGCTGATCTACATGTGGTGGGAGCCGTACTAGCGCTTCGTTGAGGATCGTCGAACTCGAGATCGTGCTTGCCTGAGAATACCCTCCCTGCCTCGTTTGGACGAGGCCAGGGAGGGTGTCTTGCGCGTAGATCATAGTGCAGGGCATCCTGTGAGTTGCCGACTTTGACTGTATTGTAATCTGCTGGCATTGTGGTAAAATGCCGCCTGGCATACGGTCTTTCAGATATCGCCATCATGAGTCGATTGGGGAGGAGAATATGATCGTCACAACCAAACAGCTTTTTGAACAAGCTTACGGCAAATATGCCCTTGGCGCGTACAACATCAACAATGCCGAGCAGGTGATGGGGCTTTTCCGTGGCAACGTTCAATCTCAGGCTCCGTTCATTATTCAGATCTCCAGGGGAGCCCGGAAGTATACAGACAAGATCCTTCTCGAGGCAATGATCCGTGCTGCCGACGAGATCTTTCCGGAGGCTATCTTTGCGGTGCATCTCGATCATGGCGACGAGGAGACTTGCTACGACTGCATCGAATCGAGCTTTTACTCCTCGGTGATGATCGATGCCAGCCACGAACCTTTTGAGGGGAACGTCGCCATCACGAAGCGCGTGGTGGATCGCGCGCACGCGAAGGGGATCAGTGTTGAGGCGGAACTCGGACAGTTGGGCGGCGTTGAGGAGCACGTCAGCGTGGATGAGGACAAGGCTCACCTGACCGACCCCGACCAGGCCCAGGAGTTCATCGAGCTTACGGGCTGCGACAGCCTCGCCTGTGCCATCGGCACCAGCCATGGCGCGTTCAAGTTCTCGGGCAGCCAATCGCTGCACTTTGAGATCATCGAGGCCATCCAGCAGCGGGTGCCGGGCTTTCCCTTGGTGATGCACGGCTCTTCCTCGGTGCCCCAGGACGAGGTCGCGCGGATCAACGCTGCGGGCGGCAGGCTGGAGGGGGCCAGGGGTGTCGATCCTGCCCAGTACCTGCCAGCAGCCAAGCTCGGCGTCTGCAAGATCAACATCGATACCGACGGGCGGCTGGTCTGGACGCGCGTGCACCGGGAGTATTTCCGCGATCATCCGGAGGTGTTCGATTTTCGCCCGATCGGCAAGGTCTTTATGGAAGAGTACGCCAACTTTATCGCCAGCCGCAACGAACTGACCGGCTCCGCCGGTCATCTTGAGGAGGTACGTGCTGCTCTGGTCAAATGATCCGCGATCGGCTTTTGACGAGATCGGAGGCCAGCCTGATGAGGGTTGGCCTCTTGTGTAACCAAACCGTAACAGCATCGCAACGTTGGGTTGACGGGTTTATGCTATGCTAGTGGCGAGGTAACTGCTCACCCTACCGCAGAACTCCACGATAGTCTGTGGGGCGGGGCGGTGTCTGCCAGGAGGGATGAGAGGTGCAGTTGCTCTGCACTGGGATTCATCATTGGGAGAGGATTGTGAGCGGCGAGACGGTGTCCAGGGCGAGCCAGGGAACTATCGACGTGCTGCGGGAGAGCATGCAGGCAGTGCAGAAGGCGCTGCTGAACTCGAACGGCCTCTCTATTGATCAGATCCTCGATCGGCTCCAGGAGTGGCAGCAGCTCGTGGCAAATCTGGCCGGGGGGGTAAAGCAAGGTGCAGAGTTGGCGACTCTCTACGAGGTGACCCAGGTTCTCAACTCTTCGCTTGACCTGATGGAAACCCTGAATCTGGTGATGGACTTGCTTATCCATCTCACAGGGGCCGAGCGGGGCTGTTTGATGTTGCTGGACGAGGATGGAGCGCTTCAGATTCAGGTGGGGCGGCATTTCGACCTGGGCGATACAGACTCCTTCGACATCGAACTCAGCCACACGGTGGTGCGGAAGGTGGTGGATAGCGCCCAGCCGGTATTGACGACGAACGCCCAGATCGATCCGCGCTTCTCTGAGAAAGAGAGCGTCATCGGCTATCACCTGCGCTCTATTGTCTGCGTGCCTCTGCACATCCGAGGGCGGGTGATTGGGGCGCTGTACCTGGACAATCGGATACGGGAGGCTGTTTTCTCTGAAGGTGATCTGCCCATGCTGTTGGCCTTCGCCAACCAAGCTGCCGTCGCTATTGAGAATGCGCGCCTGTATACGATGACGGATCGAGCCCTGGCCGACCGTGTGGAGGAGTTGACGATCTTGCAGCAGGTCGATCGGTCGCTAAACGCCACGCTGGACCTTGAGCGGGTGCTGGACGTGACGCTCTCCTGGGCGTTGCGCGCCACGGGGGCCGAGGAGGGTGTACTGTGTCTTGTGGGTGACCACGGAGAAGTACAGGACGTAGCGACCTCCAGTGACGATGGCAAGCCCGCGCTGCCAGATCCCGAGACCGTGCGCTTGGTGTTGCGCAGCCAGGAGCCACTTGTCGTGGGAAAGCTGCGCATCTTGGTACCCATCCGGTTTAAGGGGCGCGTGGTGGGCGTGCTCGACCTGCGGAACAATGGTGGCCTTTTATTCCAGCCCGAGCACGCCCAACTCGCGGGGCGGTTGGCCGATCATGCCGCAGTGGCCATCGAGAACGCGCGCCTGTATGAGGAAGTGCAAGAGGCTAATCGGGCCAAGTCAGAGTTCGTGTCCTTCGTCGCGCACGAGCTGCGCACGCCGATGACGTCCATCAAAGGCTACGCCGACATGCTGAGCAACGAGATGGTTGGCCCGCTGACCGAGCAGCAAGCACAGTTCGTTCAAACGATTGATGGTAACGTGACCCGGATGCAGGTCCTGGTTTCCGATCTGCAGGATGTCGCGCGGATTGAGACGGCGCAGTTGCGTTTGGAGATAAAGCCTACACCGCTTGCTGCCGCGCTGGAGAATGCCGTGGAAACCATTCAGGCTCAGTTCGAGGCACGCTCTCAAGAGTTGACGGTGGAGGTGCCCAAGGACCTGCCGGCAGTTCAGGCTGACCCGGCGCGGTTGGCGCAGATTCTGATCAATCTGCTCAGCAACGCCAACAAGTATACCCCGGAGGAAGGCCACATCACGGTGCGGGCATGGAAGAACGAGGGGTACGTGCACTGCGCTGTATCAGATACGGGTGTTGGTATGTCTCCCGAGGATCTGGCGTTTTTGTTCACCAAGTTCTTCCGCTCGGAGAATCCAGCAGTGCGTGAGATGCCCGGCACGGGACTGGGGATGTGCATTGTAAAGAGCCTTGTGGAGTTGCAGGGTGGAGAGATCGATGTGGAGAGCCGTCTCGGGAAGGGGACGACGTTTACGTTTACCGTGCCCATTGCTGGATAGAGTGGTTGACCGTTGTATCCCCTGATAAACAAAGAGCCGCGAGCGAATCGCGGCTCTTGTGTTGTGCGGGCTGTGTACTCAGGGCTCTGCGCCCTTGACGTATGTGTCGAAAAACTGGATCGAGCGCTGCATGGCTATCCCAAAGTTGTTCGAAATGTTGTGGTTGTCACCCTCGTAGGTGTACAGCTCGGTCCTCTCGTTGATCTCTACGAGCTGCGCGTATAGGCTCTCGGAGAACTCGATCGGCACCGACTCGTCTGCTGTGCCGTGGTGCAGTTGGAGCGGGCCGGATAGATCGCCCAGGTAGGACGTTGGGGAGATGGCGGCCCAGAACTCGGGGTTCTCTTCGGGCGTTCCATAGATGTCGAACATCTCTTGCAGTCCCCGACGCTCGGGCCGGTCCGGGTCTGGCGTTGCCGTCGGGCGGCCTGCCTGCCAGCGCTTCCAGGCTTCTATCAGTTCCGAATAGGGCGCGGTGGTGCCAGCCCAGACGACGCCGGCCTTGATATCCTCCGTCACAACCATCGCGCGCACCGTGATGCCTCCACCCATCGAGTGCCCCCACATGCCGATCCGATCGGGGTCGGCGTCTGGGTACTGCTTCAGCGATGCCACGGCGTTGAGCACGTCGATGGTATAATCGGGCGTGCTGTGTCCGTTCGACGGTTCGCCCTCCGAGCTTGCGTGCCCGCGATAATCGGAGCGAAAGACGATGTACCCGCTCCTCGCAAACCCGTCCACGTAGGCTACGTACCGTTCCGTGGTGCGATATTGATCGGGGGGAATGTAGCCGTGGTTGAACACGATGACCGGCCAGCCGCTTGCAGGTTTCTCTCCTTGAGGCACCGTCAGCAAGGCATAGATTTTAAGCCCCTCGGATAGATATGACGCGATGTATCGGTCATAGTTGGAGCCAGGGTCCAGCTTTTCCTCAATGGTGATCTCGCTGCCGGGGTAGTCCTGCTGGCGCATCACCTCGATCATCAGGGGGTGCGTCGGAGTGGGGGTTGGCGCAGGCGTGGGAGTAACCGTCGGCGTGGCTGTTGGATTGGGTGTGGCCGTGGGCATGTGCGTTGCCGTTGGCGTTGATGGGGCGGGTGTCGGTGATGGCGGCGCTGTGCTCTGAGGAGCACAGCAAGCTGCCAGGAGGGATACTGCCAGGATCATAAGGAAGACGACAAGGAGCCGTGACTGTCTGGGCCACGAGAGGTCGCCTCTTCTGGCAGCTTGTCGCATTATCTTCATGGTCAACTCCTGTGTCGAGTTCTTACCCTTCCCCGGCACGCACCTCCAGCAATTCGATCAGTGGGTTCAATAGGAAGTTGGACTGCCTTCCAGTGGGGCCACCCCGACCACCACCTGCCCCGGGGAAACCACCGCCCGCCTGGGCTGTCGCACGCAGTGCCTCCCGCTCCTCCTCACTCATATTCTCATATTCGGCCTGGCGCGTAGCCATCTCGGGCGGCATCTCGCCGCCACCGGGCGGCATACCTTCACCGCTGCCGGGCGGCATGCCACCACTATCCCCGGCCTGTGCCCGGCGCGTCGCACGCGCATCAGGATCGACCGTTCCCTCGCCAGGGAATCCGTCCCCTGACCCCATGCCCTGCTCCTGCATCCAGTTTTGCAGGTCCTCCTGTGTGAGCTGCATGGCAGTGATGGCTTGCAACTGCTCAGAAGTCATCGTTCCCTCGATCTGCTTCAGCACCGCGTTCACCTCGGCCTGGGCCGTCACGCCGCCGCCTTGGAGCGCCTGCCACAGCGGGAGCAACGCCTTGGCCTGCTCCGGTGTGACGGCGTGCTCTGTGTCTTCCAACAGCAGCGTGCCCAGCATAAGCTGATCCTGTGCACTCAGCGCGCCATTGTAGGATGTATCCAGAACCTCGCTGACGTAGGTCTCGTTTTCACTTGCGTCCGCTGCGTCTGAGGTGGTCTGCCCGCCGCCACACCCCGCCAGCGCCACCACAGCCAGGGCGATACCCAATCCAGTATACCATATCCTCCGTTTCATCACTTGCCTCCCTCAGTCTCTGATCCCCAATCTCTATTCGTGTCTCAATGCCTCTATTGGATCCAACTGCGCTGCCTGCGTCGCTGGATAATAGCCGAAAAAGATACCCACCACCGCCGCCGCGCCAAAGGCTAGCGGGATCGAAGCCGTCACGATCTGGGTGCGCATCGTGCCCAGTTCGTTGAAGGCGTAAGAACCCCCAACGCCAAGCAGAACCCCCACCAATCCCCCGATCAGGCTCAACATCACCGCCTCCAACAGGAACTGGAGCAGCACGTCGCGGGGACGCGCCCCCAGCGCCTGCCGCAGGCCGATCTCGCGCGTGCGCTCGGTGACGCTGACCAGCATGATGTTCATGATGCCGATCCCGCCCACCACCAGCGAGACTGCCGCCACCCAGGCCAGCAGGTTGCGAAACGTCGCCGTCGTAGAAGCCCGGGCCTGAATGACACTATCCTGCGTCATCAGGCTAAAGTCGGGCGACTCTGGCGTGACGTTGTGCCGCCGGATCAGCAGCAGCGTCACTTGGGTCATCACGCTGTCCATCACTTCTCGGTTCTTGGCGGAGACATAGATCGTGCGCACGGTGTCGCCGCCAAATCGCATGTTGACGAACTTTTTGAACACCACGGTGAGGGGAATGTACACCCGCCCGTCGTAATCGACGTTGCCGACTACCCCTTTCTCTTCCATCACGCCGACGACGGTGAACTTGGTCGAGCCGATCTTGACCGATTGGCCAACTGCAGAGATCGGGTCGCCGAAAAGCTCCTGAGCGACGGTATGCCCCAGAACGACGACTTTGTTAGCCCGATCGTTGTCTTCGTCGGTTATGAAGCGCCCATCTGCCAAGGCATACTCGCGCACCTTGGTGAAGTCGGTCGTCGTGCCAACGACCGAGATATCCTCCAATGTCACATTGCTGCCCTTGATGTCCTGGGTGGTGGATTGCTCCGCCGAAACGCCGTTGATGCCGGTCACCTCCTGCTGGATGGCAGTGATGTCGTCGTAAGCGAGCCCTACCGGCCCACCGGCGCCGGGGCCAAAGCCCGCTCGACTGAATGAGGGCATAACCACGATCAAGTTCGCTCCGAGAGCGTTGATCTGGTCAGCGATCTCCGCCTCGGCCCCGGCACTGACGGCCATCATCACGATCACGGCCCCCACGCCGATGATCACGCCCAAGGTGGTCAAGAACGAGCGCACCTTGTTGAGGGTCAGACCCTCCCATGCCACTTTCAGAGTTCGCCAGAAGCTCATCGTGCGCCTCCGTTATTTCCGTTGTGCAGGTGAGCGATGCCGCTGGCCTGGGTCTTGTCAGATACGATCTCGCCGTCCACCAGGTAGATCACGCGCTGGGCGTGCTCGGCGATGTCTAGCTCGTGCGTCACCATGACGATTGTCGCTCCCCGTTCGTGCAACTGACGCAACACAACCATGATCTCCTGGCCGGACTGGGTATCAAGGTTGCCCGTCGGCTCGTCGGCCAGGATGATGGTGGGGTTGTTGACCAACGCCCTGGCGATGGCCACGCGCTGTTGCTGCCCGCCCGAAAGCTCGTTGGGCCGGTGGTGTGTGCGGTCCCCCAGCCCTACCGACTCCAGCGCTGCGATGGCGTGCTCGTAGCACTCGGCCTCCGATAAGCGTTGTTGGCCGTTATAGAGCAAGGGCAGCATCACGTTCTTGACTGCACTAAGCCTTGGCAGCAAGTTGTACGATTGGAAGACGAAGCCGATCTTGCGGTTCCGCACGCCGGCCAGCCTGTTCTTGCCCAACCGGCTTACATCTTCCCTGTCCAGCACGTAGCTGCCATCGGTTGGATGATCCAGGCAGCCCAGGATATTCATCAGTGTGGACTTGCCCGATCCGGAAGGTCCCATGACGGCGACGAACTCGCCTCTTTCGATGGCTGCGCTCACACCCCGCAGGGCGTGCACGGCTATGTCGCCACTGCCATAGACCTTGGTCAAATCGATGATTTCAATGAGATGCTCTTCCATACTTTCCCCTTCGATCCAGATCAAACGGTTCTCGTGAGACTGTCAAGCGACTGCTGCGACGAAACCAGCAATCAGCCTAAGGCCCTCCAGGCCCTCCTGCCGGAGGTCCCCCGGGACCTCCTCCACCTTCGAATATCCGCTCTCCCCCGAACCCAGGCATCTGCTGCTCGTTCGTAGACGTGCCCGTCCCGGTGCTTTCCTCGATCCCGGTGCTGACCACCTCGCCAACCTCGAGCCCGGAGACGATCTCGGCGTTGACCAAATCCTTGAGCCCTACCTCGACCAGGCGCATCTCCAGTTCACCGTCAGGCTGTACCACGAACACGGCGTACTTGCCCTGCCCCAGTTCGCGCAGCGCCCGCACCGGCACGATCACCACGCCCCTGGACTCGGCGGAGATGACTTCGACGTCTGCATTCATGCCGCTCAGGAGTTTACCTGAATAGGACGTAGTGTCCACCTTCGCCCAGGCCTGAACAGCCAGTGTGCGGCCCACCGTCACCAGGGTCGGGTTGATATCGGTGACCTCCCCGCTAAACGTATCATCTGGAAGCGCCTCGAACTCGATCTCCACCCGGTTGCCGACCACCACACCACTCATGTCCGCCTCTTCCACCCAGAATTCCAGCAGAGGCGCGTCCAGGTCGGCCAGGGTGATGAAAGCCGCCGCGCCGACACTTTCGCCGGGTATCGCCGTAACCTCGATCACGGTGCCGTCGAAGGGTGCGCGCAGGGTCGCTGCCTCCAGGTTGGCGCGCGCCTCCTCTGCCGCCAGATTCGCCTCGTCCAGCGCCAACTCGGCTTTCCTGACCTCATCCTCAGTAGGGCCGCTCTGCAGGGTCTCCAGGCGCTCCATGGCCTGGTAGACGTTGTTCCGAGCCTGATCGAGGTCGTTCGCGACTTCGAGTTGCTCAAGCTTCACATCCTTCAGGGCATCGTTCAACTGCGCCTCTGCTTCCCGCCACTTCCTCGATGCCTCGTCGCTTTTCCGCTGGTCGATCTCACCATTAGCTAGCGCCTCTTTGGCCGCCAGGTATTGCTCGCTGCGCCACAGATAATTGAGGTAGGCCGCGCGCGCGGCAGAATCGAAATCGGAGTTGAGCTTGCTGTCGTAGGTGCGTTGGGCAACTTCCAGCGCCGTCTGGGCGTTCTGAATGGCCGTCTTGGCATTTGCCAACTCGGCCTCGCTTGGTCCCGCAAGCACGTCGTCCAGATCGAGTTGCGCCAGGCGCACTTTGTTATCCGCCTCGCCGATGGCCAGTTCCAGGTCCTTGGTCTCCATTTTGGCCAACACGTCGCCCTCCTGCACCCGATCGCCAACTTCCACGAACACCTCTTCCAGGTAGCCGCTACTCTCGAAACCCAGGGCGACTTCGGAGGCGGGAATCAGCGTGCCGGACCCGCTGACGGAGAGGACCATATCTCCTCGGCGCGCCTGAGTCGTGGCAATCGTCGGCTCGGCGGACTCCTGGCCCGCCTTGTAAACGTAGGTGTAATAGGCGTATCCGCCGCCGACCGCGAGCACCAGCGCGGCCAAGATTATCCAGAAGACCTTTTTCTTAAGAAACATATTTCCTCCGAACTGCCTCTCTGTCATTGCGTCTCTCCCAGGCTCACGACCTCTCCGAGATCGAGGCCGGAGAGGATCTCGGCATCGGCCAAATCCTGCAGCCCTACCTCGACCGGGCGCACCTCCAACTCTCCGTCGGAGCTAACGACAGACACGGCATACTGGCCCGGCGATAACTCGTGCAGCGCCTGCACGGGCACGAGCAGCGCCCCCCGGGTCTCGGCGGCAACGACTTCCACCTCGGCCGTCATGCCGGAGAATAGGGTGGTCTCCTGAGAAGGAATATCCAGACTTGCCCAGGCTTGGACGGCCGGCGTGCTATCCACCGTCGCCAGCACTGGGTCCACACGGATGACCTCTCCTGCGAAAGTGTCGTCGGGTAGCGCCTCGAAGACGATGCTCACAGGGTTCCCTACCACGACTTTGCTGAAATCCGCCTCCTCCACCCAGAAGCGCACCAGGGGATCCTGCAAGGTAGCCAGGGTGAGAACAGAGGTACTCGTGCTTGCCTGGTCGCCGCTCACAACTGCCACATCCATCACGACGCCGTCGAAGGGAGCGCGCAACTGCGCCGCCTCCAGGTTGGCGTCTGCCCTTTGTCTCGTCACCAGCGCCTCATCCACTGCCACTTCTGCCTGCACCAGGGTAGCCGTGATTGGACCGCTCTGCAGGAGTTCCAGGTCCGCCTGTGCCTGGTGGACGGTGTTCTGAGCTTGCGCCACGCGGTTTTTGGCCTGAATCTCCTCAATGTAAGCGTCGCTGATGGCCTCTTTCCACCTCCCCTCTGCTGCAATCATGGCTGCCATCGCCCAGTCGTGATCGGCCTGGCTGAGCTTGCCCTCTTCGTACAGGGCTTTTTGCCTTTGATAGTAACCGACCCACCAGTCGCACTCGGCTTTGCGGATTTCCACGGCAGAGTCCAGATAGGAGTCAGACGTCCCCTCGTAGGCATCCCGGGCCAGGGCCAGCTTGACCTGGGCATCCTGCAAAGCGGCCTTGGCGTTGGCCAACTCGGTCTCGCTCGGCCCTTCGCGAGCCTCCGCCAGTTCAAGCTGAGCGGTCTCTAGCTCGATTTCGGCTTCGGCCACAGCCCGCTCCAGGTCATCCGTCTCGAGTCGGGCCAGCAGATCGCCTTTCTGCACATGGTCTCCGACGCCCACGAATACCTCGTCCACTACGCCGCTGGTGCGAAAGGTCAACTCCATCTCGGCGGCGGGCACGAGCTCTCCGCTGCCATCAGCCGTGATGACGATATCGCCTTGCGTCACTGTCGCGGTCTCTAGCGTCGGTTCCTGCGGCTCTTCAGCCAGGGCAGAGTAGCGCGTGTAGGCGAGGTAGCCACCTCCGGCTGCCAGGAGCAGTGCAGCAGCGCCAATGATCCAGATCCTGTGTTTCTTCATACGTCCTCCGTTTGATGTCGGGTTGGGTCGCCTGTGTCTCGTGGGTCCAGGCTAGTTGTTGCCGGAACCGGGCGCGGAGTAGTCACAGAACCCGTCGCCGTCGCGATCGGTGTAGAGCCTGCATCGGCCGGGGTAAGGGTCGTTGACTGTGCCTCGCGGGCAGGCGACGCCATCCTGTTGTTGTGCTGGCTGTTCTGGCTCGTCCGTTGGCGGCTCCGGGCTGTCTGCCGGTTCTGTGCTGCCGGAGTCAAGCGCGGAGTCTTCCTGCTGTTGCACCGGCTGCTCTGGCTCATCTGCTGGCGGATCGTCGCTGCCTATCGGTTTCACATCGCCGGGATCGGGCGTAGTTTCTTCCTGTTCCGCTTCGACAGCCCGGCTCCTGGTTAGGACGGAGCAGCCTACCGCGAGCGCACCGGTAAGGATCGCCGCAAGCCCGAAGGATAGAAACTGCCGCCGTGTGACAACGTTCCGATTTGTACCAGGAGCGGATGCTGTTTGCATTCGGGGGTTTCTCGCGGGCAGCAGCGTTTTTCTGGTCATGCCGACGATCCACTTCCAGTGCAGCACCAGGTGTGCCAGGACGCCCCCGATCATGGTTAGGCTGCTCCAGGTGTGCAGGCTGTCCCAGGCGGAATAGCTGATGCCCAGTACGCCTGAGCTGAGGGCTGAGGTGGAGCCGACCGGTAGCAGAAAGATCAGCCCGCTGACTGCACTCAGCACAAACGATACCCCGATAATCACATCTGCCCAGTAGTTCAACTTTGCTTTGTTCACTTGATCTCAATCTCCCAGTCGATCGCTCTCGCGCTCAGATGTTGGCTGTAACGTTTGAGAACACCTCAAGCGGGCTGCCAGGAGAGCGCTGAAAACCTCTCAGGTCTCGGCCACCGGCAGCGTGAAGGTGAATTGCGTCCCCTCGCCGATCTTGCTTTCCACCTCGATCTGCCCCCCGTGAGCTTTGACCAGTTGCCTGGCGATAGCCAGTCCCAATCCCGCTCCGCCGGTGGCCCGCGATCGCGACTTGTCGGCCCGGTAGAAGCGCTCGAAGACATAGGGCAGGTCCTCGGCGGCGATGCCCATCCCTGTGTCCCATATCTTGACCTCGATCCACTGATCGCTGGCAGCGGCTGTCACGCCGACCGCGCCGCCCGGCCCCGTGTGAGTCAGTGCGTTGTTGAGCAAATTCCGCAATACCTGGCCGATCCGCCGCGGATCGATGTTCACGAGGGGGAGATCCTCCGGCAGGTCAACGTGCAATGCGATCCCCTTGGCCTCAGCTTGGGGAGCAAATGCTCCGATGGCCTGGTCTACGACGTCGGCCAGCGCTACCGGCTGTTGCTCCAGTCTGAGTTGTCCGGCCTCGGCCAGGGACAGATCCTGCAAATCGTCAACCAGGTGGTTGAGGAGCAGGGTCTCCTCATAGAGCGAGTCGATGACGTGTCGCTCCGGCTTCACCAGGCCATCCCGGACTGCCTCCAGGTAGCCCCTGATGTTGGTGAGGGGGGTGCGCAGCTCGTGGGCTACGTCGGTCACCATGTTGCGACGCAGTCCTTCAAGGCGGGCCAGCCCGTCGGCCATGCTGTTAAAGGCCCGGGCCAGGTCGCCGATCTCGTCGTTGGATGCGATCTCCACACGCTGGCTCAGGTCGCCTGCCTCCATCCGCCGCGCGGCTGCCGTCAGGGCCTCCACTGGTCCGAGAATGCGGCGCGAAAGGCTCACGATCAGCAACACTGCACCGAGGCCGGCAATTGCGGCAACCAGCAGCAGCGTGCGATTGTTGGAGGCCAGAAACTCCTCGATGACTCTGGCTCCCCCCTCAGGCATGCCGACGTAGAGGGCGCCCACCGGTACGCCGTCGTAGACGATCGGCGCTGGCGGCGGACCCCAGGCGTGATTCACGGGCTGCCCGATCAGTTCCGCCTCGGAATCGGCGACGATGTGCTCCTCGTGGTCGGCCAGGATCAGGCGCTCCCCTGTGATCTGCCCCATCCGTTCGATCTCTGATTGCACGCCGGACCAATCTCCGTGCTGGGTATAATACATGGTCAGAAACCCCTCGAAGCGCCGGTCGCGCATCATGCCTCGGCGGTCTTCGTAGCCATGGAATGCCCTGGTGGTGACCTGGGTGCTGACTATGGCAATACCTCCTACGGTGATCGCCACCACCAGTACCAGCACCGCAAGGAGGCGGAGCCGAAGGGAATGGAATACCTCAATCATTGCC
>DAOUDX010000227.1:0-5857 GCA_034430835.1 Anaerolineae bacterium | reverse complement strand
AATGATACCTCAAACCACATTATGAAAACTAACAGCAGATCATACGACTGCTCTAACTATCTAAGGGCTACTGGCCGGAGGAGCGCGTGTTGGCCGTCGAGCGCATGACGGCGCGGCACCATGGCATCTCCATCGGCTCGATCATCGTCATCCAGCACGGTCTGCACGAGCGCCGCCTGGAGGTCACTGGCATCGTGCGCGATCCGGCCGCCGAACCGCCCCAGTTCGGCGCCGACCCGATCTTTTACACCACGCCGGAGACTGCCGCCTGGCTGACCGGCTGGGATTTCAATCGGATCGACGTTCGCACAGACATGCACGACGGGACGGGAACCGAGGAGCTATTCGAGGCGCTGCGGGGCCGATTGGAGGGCGCGGGTGTGGCACTCTGGGGATGGTGGTTCAGGGACCCGACGGAGCACTGGTTCCAGGACTCGGTGGATACGGTGACCGTCATCCTGCTCGTCCTGGGCGCGCTGGCGCTGGGATTGAGCGTCTTTTTGATCGTCAATACGACGACCGCCATCGTCTCCCAGCAGGTGTGGCAGATCGGCGTGATGAAGACGGTCGGCGCGACCGGGGGGCGCGTGGTGCGCGTCTATCTGATGGCGGCGCTGATCTATGGCGCGCTGTCGCTGCTGATCGCGGTGCCGCTGGGGGCGGTCGGCGCCTACCTTCTGGCGGGCTGGATCCTGGACCTGGTCAACATCGTGCTGGACACCTTTCCGGTGGATGCGACGGCGGTGGCCTTCCAGGCTGTGCTGGCGGTGGTGGTGCCGCTGCTGGCGGCTGCGGTACCCGTCATCGGCGGCGCGCGCATCACGGCGCACAAGGCGATCGGTACCTACGGCCTGGGCGGCGGATTCGGCCGTGGCTGGCTCGACCGGTTGCTGGGCAGGGTGCGCCGCCTGCCCAGGCCCTTCGCGCTCAGCCTGCGCAACACCTTCCGCCGCAAGGCGCGCGTCGTGCTGACCCTGCTCACCCTGGCGCTGGGCGGGGCGATGTTCATGATGGTGATGAGCGTCCGCGCGTCGTTCGACACGACGCTCGACAGGATGCTGAGCGACTTTGGCGGCGACGCGGTGGTGTGGTTCGAGAAATCGTACCGTACGGCGCGCCTGGTGGAGGTGGCCGAGAAGACGCCCGGCGTGGCCGAGGCCGAGGTGTGGATGCGTTGGTGGGCGCCCCTGCCGACCGATCACGGCGAGCGGTACATCCTGCTGATGGGCGTGCCGCCCGATTCCGCCATCCTCAACCCGCGCATCGCCGCGGGCCGCGGGCTGTTGCCCGGGGACGGGCGCGCCCTGGTGATGAACCAGAAGCTGGCCGTGGAGGAGGGGATCTCTGTCGGGGACGCGATCACGGTCAGGATCGAGGAGTCGGAGGAAGAGGTGACCTGGATGGTCGTGGGGCTGTTCCTCAACGCCGAGGATGGGCAGCGCAACTGCCTGGTGCCCTTTGACGTGCTGGGAGAGGTGACCGGCACCGGCAACCGGGGATGGTGGGCGGCGGTGAAGGGCGAGGCCCACACGCCCGAGGCCCGCCGCGCGCTCGTGCGCGACCTGCGCGAGACGTACAAGGCGCACGGGATCGAGACGTCGTGGCTGCAGACCGCCGACGACATGCGGGAGGAGAATCTGGGTGGGTTCGAGATCGTCCTATCCCTCCTGCTGGGGATGGCGGCGCTGACGGCGGTGGTGGGCGGCATCGGGATGGCGAGCACGATGTCGATCAACGTCGTCGAGCGGCGGCGCGAGATCGGCGTGATGCGCGCGATCGGGGCGGGGTCGGCGGCGATCGCCGGGATATTCGTCGCCGAGGGGGTGCTACTGGGCGTGCTGAGCTGTGTGTTGGCCGTGCCCATCAGCGTGCCCAGCTCGCGGGCCTTCAGCGACGCGGTGGGCGACGCGCTGTTCTCCCTCCCCTTCGACTTTATCTATTCCCTCGGTGGGGTGGGGCTGTGGCTGATCATCGTCGTCGCGCTTTCGGCGCTGGCCAGCCTGTGGCCGGCGCTCCGAGCGACGCGGGTGAGCGTGCGAGAAGCGTTGGCATACGAGTAGGCAGGGGACGAGAGCCTGTTGCCCAGTGCCTGCTAAGGGGTCCGGCGCTCTCCTCCTCAAGAACAGCAGGAGGCTCAACCCCATCAGCGCCGCGCTGAGTGCGACCAGGGCGGTGTGGCCCACGATGGCGTTGAACATCGCCGGCTCTGCCAGCTCTGCGTGCGATCCCGGCCAGCGGTACGTGCCGTTCATAAAGACGGCGTTCCAGCCCAGGTGGATGGCCCAGGCGTAGCCGACGTTCCTGGTGCTCAGGATGCAGTTGTTGCGCGCCACGCCGATGGCGCACAGCGACGCGAGCGTGGCGACCGACAGCGTTCCGTAATTCCACGACCAGGATGGGCGCGCGCGATAGAACGCATAGTGGGCCAGCGAGAACACCAGCGCGACGCCCGCGGACACCGCCAGGGGATGGATGGATCTCAGCCGGCTTCTCACCGCCCGCAGGAGCAGCGCGCCCAGCACCATCTCCTCGTTCAGCGTCTGGCCGACGGTGTGGACGAGCGCCGAGGCCCACGCCCTGCTCTCCCACACCGGCATGAAGGCGATGGTTTCAGCCCTGGCAGTGGCGGCGATGAGACCGGACGCGGCGCCGGCGACGACGCACAGCAGGGCCAGCGAGACCCCGATCTGCCGAGGGGGAATCCTCAACCCGAGGGCTTCGGCCCAGCGGTCGGGCCACGCCAGCCGCGCCAGCAGGACGATCAGCGCCGAGGCGACGGGGGCCGTCCACCACCCTGCGTAGGTTAGGAGTAGGTAGGAGATCGGGATCAGCGCCAGTGCAAGCACCCGGATTCCCCTGCCGACACACCCTGCTCTCTTGCCCGTCACGCCCGACTCCGCATAGAATGCTCCTATCGCGTCCCCGCCCGGCGACGGCTATTGTACGCGCGTTTGATGATTGGGGCAAAGCGGATGACGGTCGAGGAGCCTCTGTGGAGGCATAGTCACAGCCCTTCTTTTTTTGACATCCGGTGAACCTTGCCGTATACTATGATGCGGGGAGGGAGACCGTCACCGACGACAAGATATCCCCGGCACCACAACCTCATATGGCGCATTATCCAGAAATACCTCTGTATAGCAGACATCGTGACGGTAGTATGCAGAAACGAGTTTCAAGAACACGCCATATGTATGGGACAAATGGCAGAACTATTTCTATAGAATAACATGCTGGGCGCGAAGCTGAAAAGCAAGAGCAAAGCGGGGCGTCAAATGTCAAAGGAAATGCAGGAATTGGCAGCGTACTTCTACGAACACGTTTTCCTCGCATATCATCGATACGGGCAGGTAAAGAACGACCACGAGATGGGAAACAACAAAGATCGACGCGAGGCAATAGATGCGGCTATAGCGCTTTATCATCTCCGCGAGCATATCCCTCAACCATTCAGAAAGTCAAGGGCTCAACAGGCTGCTTTGTGTCCAGATTACGGTTTACTTGGAGACATTGTTAATGCAGCGAAACACAAAACGCTAACACGCGGCAAACCACAGGTTGCGGGAGCTGATAATATCCGTGAGGTTCTCGTTTGTACCAGGTTCACAGATCAGGGCGGTGAATACAGCCACGATGAGAAGATCGTTGAGGTTGAGCTTGTCGATGGGTCAAAGAGAGACATATATGAGGTACTGACGAATGTCGTGAATATGTGGTTTGACGAGCTTCATCAAATCGGAGCAATAGACCGGCGGCAGCCAATTCAGTTAAAGGGGCCAAGATTGGTGTCCAGAGAAGATGCCTCCAGCGTAGCCCTGCAAATCACACAAGGAATCCGATGGCAACAGCAAATGCGATTCCAACGATACAACTACG
Organism: Anaerolineae bacterium; assembly: GCA_034430835.1. Classification (GTDB taxonomy): domain Bacteria; phylum Chloroflexota; class Anaerolineae; order B4-G1; family B4-G1; genus JAFGED01. The sequence continues at coordinate 1,981 of DAOUDX010000227.1, read as the reverse complement.
AGTCAAGTGAAATCGAGCCGGTTGATCTGAGCGATGCAGAGGACATTATATTCACAGTGCGTAAACCGCAGACTTTCGAAGTAGAGTTGCACGATGCCTCTGGCGTGAAATTCACAAGTAAAGTTGAGCTTACACCTGAACAAGCTAGAGAACTTAAACAAATCGATGATCCAAGCCAACGCCAACGGTACCTCTTGACAATCGCAGCCAATCAAGGGGTCGTAGACCAGATGATAGCACAGTATCAAAATGCCAAAAACAAAGAGCGGCAATCATAGGCCAGGCACTTCGGCTGTGTTACCTGCAAATACGCGCCTAGCCCGCGCATGAAGCCGACGCCGCTATCGCGGCTTTGTATCGGGGCGCGATTTGGTTATGTGAGGCACTTTGAGAAGAGCAAATATGAAGGAGACTCCTTTCTGAAAGGCTTACTCAAAGTTGTGTCTCTTCCAATAGTATGCATGGTGGTAGCATTGGTAGGTGAAGTAGCCGAGATTCTGATTATGATAGGCCTCACTGTCAAATCGCTCAGAAGTCTGGTTTACAGCGAGTCGGAGACACAAGATACAATAGGCGCAGCGACATGACACGTCCCGATACATCCCTGGAAGACAACATCGCATCCCGGCAGGCAAAGTTTGAGGCGCTGTGCAAGGAGCTGGCCGAGAAGGAGCTGGAGCTCGCTACGCTCGAAAACGAGCTGGCCTTCTTTGAGCGCACGTACGCCCGGCGGGTGGGCAACCTCTTCGCCGAGTTGGACTGGCTGGAGGCCGAAATCGCCCGCGAGCTATATCGCCTGTACCCTGACCCGGAGCACCGGGCGGGATACGAGGCCGCCGAGCAGAAAGCGCGTGCCAACCAACAAGCGGTGGACGAAAAGCTCGCCGGGGAGGAGCAAAAGCTTCCACCTCCCTCTGAAGAGCTGAGAAACCTATTCCGCAAGGTCGCCAAGATCATCCACCCCGACCTCGCCACTGACGAGGAGGACCGCGCCTTTCGCACGCGCCTGATGGCGCGCGCCAACGCCGCCTACAAGCGCAATGACAAAGCCGCCCTGGAGCAAATCCTCGAAGAGTGGGAACGTCGTGGTGAGCAGCCCGCGCCAGAGACTACCCCGCAGATCCACGGCGACCTGCTGGACAGGCAGATCAACCAGGCCCAGGCGCGCATCCGGGAGATTGAGGACCAGATTGAGGCGCTGAAAGCATCCGAGCTCTACCAGCTGATGTGTCGGGTGGAGCAAGCGGAAGAACACGGGCGAGACCTGCTGGGCGATATGGCCAGGAATCTTCAGCATCAAATTCGGGGAGCAAGAGAGCTTCTGGAAAGCCTTAGGTCGAAAGAGAAAGATTAGGTTGAAATGGACGCTGATCATCCGCCATCTGGCCATGGATTGATCCCAGAAGACAAAGACAGACGGTTGTCACTTCCTTCGGAAATGGTTGACAGAGGCCTCGAGCTGGCGATTAGAGTTGAACGACAGCACGGCATTGAGAAGTATAGGAAGCCAATCCTCAAATTCCCCAGCCTTTTAAATAGAAGTTGCGTCAATTTCTCGAAAAATGGTGAATTCGCTGCAATAACCAGCCATGGTAGGCAGAAGGATAATCCAGGGTTAGTGATTTGGAACATGGTCAATAGGGTGCTTTCGATTTTTCCTGAAGCCGGATTTCAGGTAGCCGCTCCCTCCCATTCTTTTGTCGAACGTATTCCTTCTGATGAAGAAATGGGTGTCACGAAAGAATCATCGCCTATTTCAGAGATAAAAATATCGGTAACGGAAAAACCTTATAAACCTATTGGCGATCCAGAATCGAAACTTTGGGACATAAATAGTGTAGTTTTATCCTTTAGTTTCCGCTAATCAGACTGCCGACGGCAGATGATAAGACATAACGATAAGTCCTGGAAGCGGCTGCAAGGCCATCCAGGGTATACAGAACCTTGAAATCTTAGCATCAGATCGTGTTTTCAAGTGCTG
>DAOUDX010000226.1:0-14907 GCA_034430835.1 Anaerolineae bacterium | reverse complement strand
ATCGCGCTGCCAGCATATCAACTTGCATTACCTTTCTCCCGAGCTGCTTGGCGCGAGATGACGCTGTGCAACAGCCTGACTGATACGACTTTATGAGACTTTGCCCGGTATGAGTTTATGAGACTCGACAATTTCAACGGCCATGCCCACCTCCAATCCCGATCGCAAGACAGCTCCCCGGATCGACTGTCGTTTGCTCGGCTTCGTAGCTATTTCCCCACCTACCGCCGATACACCCGTATCGCCGCCTCGCCCTCCACCGGACAGTTCTGCTCGCAGATGCCGCAACCGATGCACAGCGCTTCCAGGACAGAGGGGCGCTGGACGATGGTCTCCTGGCCCTGGGCATCGGTGACAGTCGCTTCCTCCAGTCGGATCGCTTTTTCCGGTAGGGGGCACATCTCCTCGCAGACAATGCAAGGGATGCCGTAGGCCCACGGCCAACAGCGGTCTTGGTCGATGGCAGCCAACCCCAGCACCTGCTGCTGCTTCTCGGCGAGCGTCAAGGGCGGGATCGCGCCGGAGGGGCAGACTTGGCCGCAGGCATTGCAGCCATAGTCGCAATGGCCCAGGCGGGGCACCAGGCGCGGCGTCCACAATGCCTCCAGGCCACTCTCGAAGATCACCGGCTGCAACCCCGACGTGGGGCAGACCTTCATGCACTGGCTGCAGCGCACGCAGCGCGATAGGAACTCGTCCTCGCCATTGACGCCGGGCGGGCGGATCAGGTGGGTATCGGGCTGCCGGGCCCGGGCTTCGGTGCGCAGCAGCGCGATGCCGACGACGCTGGCTCCCAGCGCGGTCAATATCTGCCGCCGGGTCGGGTCGTATTCGCGCGCCGGGTCGGGTCGGCTGAGGCCTTGCCCTGAGCTTGTCGAAGGGCGGAAGCCGATGCCACTTTCGGGGCACGCCGCCAGGCAGTCCAGGCAGACGGTGCATTCGGAGGGGACAATGTCGTAGCCCGCGCCGGTGTCGATGGCATCCAACCGGCAGGCACGGGTGCAGTGGCCGCAGCGGTTGCACGCCGGGCGGACGACGGGCCGGAAGAGCGCCACCTTCGAAAGCAGCCCCAGCAATCCCCCGAGCGGGCACAGGTAGCGGCACCAAAACCGGTCGGCCAGTGCGTTGAGGGCCAGGATGGAGAGGAAGAGCAGAAAGACGAACACGCTCCCGCTAAAGGCCGGTTGAACGACGGGCAGCACCGGCCCGCGCAGCACCCGCTCGATCCAGTCGATGGCGGGGCGCATGAAGCCAACGGAGAACATGACGCGCTCGACGGCAGTTACGGCGTGGTTGAGGGCCGGGAGGAGCACCGTCGTCATCGTCCGCGTCAGCAGCGTGATGGGGTCGAAGACGAGCAGCGTGAGGCTGCCGAGCAGCGACATCGCCAGGATGACGACCAGAAGAACGTATTTGACCGTGCGCCAGCGAGGGGACGGTGACTGCGCTCGCCTTGTGGCGGAAGGAAAATGCGTCCATTCCAGGAGCGTCCCCAACGGGCACAGCCAGCCGCACCACACCCGCCCCAAAAGCAGGGTCAGCACGAGCGTGACCAGAGCCAGCGCCAGGCGGGGGATCCAGGCACGGTCGGCCACCATCGCGGCGAGCGCGGCCAAGGGATCGAGCCGGAAGAACAGATCGGCCAGCGGGAAAGCCGCCCGCCGCTGCAACGCGGCAAAGAGCAGGTAGACGTACAGGGCAAATGCCAGGGTTTGGATGGCTTGGCGCACGCGCCGCCAGCGAGACCAAGTCATAAGCCTATTCATTCTCAGCAGACCGGTTATGAGGAGATCAACTCGGCAAGAATTCTATCCCAATACGTGAGAATCAGCCAGTGCCCCTCTCCAGGCAAGAAGGTGACCCTACAATTCGGGATCGCTTCCGCCATATACCAGGCCGCGGACAGCGGCACGTTGAGATCCTCCTCCCCGTGCCAGAGATAGACCGGTATCGTGATGTCCTCGAGCCGAAAACCCCAAGCGTTGGAGACGATGATGGATTCCCGCGCAAAGCCGCGCATCCCCGCGCGCGTCGCCTCGAGATAGTTCTGCATCAACATCGACTTCATCTCGGGGCGTGTGAGGAGCGCGCGGTCTTGCTCCGAATTCCCAGAGATGATGTGCTCATAGAACTTATCCGGGTTGCGATGCGGGTTACTCACCAGCCACAGCAGCGATCTCAGGAGCCACGGCGCGCGCCTGGCGACCTTGGCGCCCAGTCGCCTCACCTTGGGCATCTCCTCGATGACCTCCGGCCGGTCGAACGGCCCGACGGCGCTGATGATGGCCGCCGCTGTCACCCGTTGGGGAATCCTGTACGCGCACGCCGCCGCATACGGTCCCCCCGCCGAGATGCCTACTACCGGGAAACGATCAAGCCTTAACGCATCGGCAAAGGCGATCACATCGTCGGGCCAGTCCAGCAGCGTGCGGCCCGGCTGAAAATCGGAGAGCCCAAAGCCGGGACGCTCGACCGCGATGAGGCGGACGCCCAGCGCCCGCGTGGGTTCCTCAGGCGGATGAAGCAGCCGCGAACTGGGCGCGCCTGGGAAGAATAGGACCGCTCTGCCTTCCGGGTCGCCGTATTCGGCGTATCCCAGTGCGCGGCCATCGGGCAGTCGAGTTTGGTTATTGGATGTCATGTCCTTGGAATCCTGTACCAGTATCGATACATTTCCTGGAAGCCCAGTTTACCATAAAGGCGTCTGGCGGGCGAGTTGCGCTCGACCACCTGGATGTAGGCGTGGCGCGCGCCGCTCTCCCGCGCCCAGCCGAGCATCGAGGATATGAGGTGTGTCCCGTACCCCTTCTTCCTGTGCTCGGGCGCCGTCACGACGTCGAAGAGGCCAAAGAACTCTTCCTCCAGAACCCCCAGCGCGCAGGAGACCGGCTCGCCGGATGCGATCAGCGATGCCGGGTAGCGCCGGCCTGGGACAGCTTCCAGTATCTCGCGGTGCGCCTGGTGAGCATCCAGCGGGGACAAGCTGAGCCGGCAGAAGATGGGCAGCCAATCGTCGAGGGAGTCCTCACGCACGTGCCCCGACGATGCCGGAGCGCACTGGCTCAGGTCGAGATGCAGCACGAGTGTCGTGTCGATCTGCTCATAGCCGCGCTCTTCCAGCACGAGATCCAGGTCGGCGGGGGCAAAGGGCGTGATGCGAAATACGGGCGTCAGCCCTCGCTCGCTGTAGCGCGCTTCGCAGAAGGCGATCTTCTCTGCCGTATCGATGGCGGAAGGACAGAGCGCGTTGACCGAGTTGGCCCGCTTGGTGTAGCCCTTGGCGAAGCGCAACACCCAGCCATCGTACAGCATCTGTTGCAGGGCGGGCCAGGCGTTCAGAGAGGCTTCTTCAATCCGCTTCTGCAGCAATGGGACGCCCTCGTTACTCATCGGGGCAACGCAGCCTCGTCGATGCGGGCCTCCAACTCAGCCAGCGCCTCGGGATTCTCAGGCAGCGGCTCGTGCGATTTGACCGCAGGGACGATGAAACCATCCACGAGGTAGCGCGACGTCACGCCGGAGAAATCGCCGGTGATGACCACCACCAGCTCCAGGTCTGGTACGACGGCGATACGTTGGCCTCCGTAGCCAAGTGCCGCGTAGCCTCCGCCGGCGAGCCGCCACCAGTGGTACCCATAGTAAGAGGGGGCGACCGATGCCTCCACCCATTCTGCCGGAACGACCTGCTGACCCTCCCAGACGCCGCCCTCCAGGTAGAGGAAGCCGAACTTGGCCATGTCGCGCGGGGTCAGGCTGAGGCCGCCGCCTCCAAAGGCGACGCCGTCTGGGGCAGACGCCCAGCGCCAGTGCGCGGAGGGGATGCCCAGCGGCTCGAAGAGGCGCGTCCGGGCGAATTCCTGCGTGGACGTCCCCGTGGCCTGCTCCAGGATCGCAGTCAGGAACTGCGAATCGCCGGTGCTGTAGTTGAACGTGGCTCCCGGCGCAACTGCCATGGGGCGGTCGAGCACGAACTGCGCCCAATCGCGGCTGTCCATCATCTGCCACAGCACATTGCTTTCAGAGCTGTAGGAGACAGACGACTCGGGCCAATCCAGGCCAGACCGCATCAGCAGTAGATGCTCCACCGTGATCTCCCGTTTGAGCGGGCTGTCGTTCGCAATCGTGCGGTCGGGAAAAAAGTCCAAGGCTTTGTCATCCAGGTTGAGATACCCCTCGTCGATCGCGATGCCGACCAATGCGGAGAGAAAGCTCTTGGTGCAGGATGTCAGGTCATGGGCGCGGTCTTGGTGGTACGGGTGAAAGTACGCCTCGGTCACGATGGTTCCGTTCCGTACGATCAGCACGCTATGGACCTCAGCCTTTTGCTCTGCGATGTAGTCGAACATCGTGACCAGCGTCGCTGAATCGATCCCCTGCGCCTCGGAGGTGGAGGTGCGTGTGTCCCAGAAGGGAATAGGGGTGGGGGTCAGGGTTGGCCTGGGCGTTGGCGTTAGGGTTGGTGTGGGCGTCAATGTCGATGTAGACATTGGCGTCGGCGTCAGTGTCAATGCAGGCGTGTGCATCGGCGTCGCCGTTGTCCGTACGCAGCCCGCGAGCAAGGCAACGGCGATGGTTGCCAACACCACCCAGCGCCGGAATACTCGTGTCACTCTAAGGCCACCTCCAGCAGCGCACTAACCATTGCCTCGTCCACCTCGCCGAACACCGCGCCCAGCAGATTGCTGCGCACATCGGCAACGATCAAGCTGTCGATATCGCCGCCCTCCAGCGCCGCAAGCCCGGCCGATGCCGCCTCTGCGTCGGGGTACTCGATCAGCAGCAGGCGCACCGTCGCGCCGCCGACCTCGTATCGCGCCAGAACGCCGTCGGTCTCCTGGCTCAAGCCCAAGATGTTCTCCCCGCCCAGCCAGATCTCGTTCTGGATGGAGAGCTCCTCGTGAAAGAAGATGGCGCTACGCGGGACCAGATCCTCGGCGGGCAGTTGGTCCACCAGCGCAGGCCGCTCGCCGCCGGAGGGCAGCGCGGCAGAGATCGCTGCGCCAAAGCCCTGCAGGTCGGCGTCGGGGATATCCTTGCGGGCAAAGAGCTGCGCCACGTAGCGATCCTGCCAGAAGACAAGCCGCCGTTCGGGGTCGGCGTCGCCCTCGTTGCCGATGGCGACCGGCTCCCCGGCGATGCCGGCGCTGAAGAGGCCGTAAGCGTCCTCGGGCTGAGCCAGTTGCCAGATGTGGATATCGAGCACGGTGCCATCCCTATTCACGTACCGTCTCACCGCCACTTGCTCGAAGCCATAGACGAAGAAAAAGTCAGCCTGGCCATCCACCAGGGCAAAGATCGTCTCGCTGTCAAAGGTCTCCACCTCACCATTGGGCGTCCAACCCTGGACGGCGTCCGCGCTGGGGAACGCGCTGATCATGGGAGACACTGCAGGCTGTGTTGGTTCCGGAGGGGCGCTGATGCAACCAGACAGCAGAGAAATGGCAAATAGCAAATAGCAAATGGCAAATAGCAGGTGTGTCAGTCTACGCACTGATCTCCTCCACCTTTACACTGCCCAGGTTCAATATCCCCAACCCCATGTCCGCTGCAGCTTTCACGTAGGCGATGTCGGCCCCGGTCAGGCCGAAGAGCGTGGCGGCGTAGGCATCCGCCGCGACAAAGTCATGGCTGGCGATGACGGTGTTTGTCTCTTGCACGTCATTGAGGCTGCCGCCGGTGGGACCGTGAGTCGTCATGATGCGCACCCCGTCCACCACCGTCAGCGTCGGGCGGACGAGGCTCGCCAGATCGGCGGCCCGCTGGCCCAGGTTCTGATGCATCTGGTTCGGTTTGGTGATCACTCCCAGCAGGTTCTTGACACCTAGGCTCAGCCGGGCCAGGTTGTGGTGCTTGGCGATGGGCACGTTGATCAGCACGTTCGCGTCGAGTACGTCCTGGTAGACTTCCCACGCGGTGATATCCTTGCCTTCTGGAATGGCGGTCTCGATGAATTTGACCGGGCTCATCACCTCCATCTCGCCGCTGACAGCCTTGACCGCCTCCTCGATCCCACTCACCGCGTAAGCCGAAGCGGGGTCGATGCCAGGGAAGGGCGTGTCCATCACCCGCACGCGCCGCGCTCCGGCCTCAAGGCACAGGGAGACCAATGTGGCGACGACGGTGGGGTTGGTCGTGGCGGCGTACTCCGACGTGCGGTAGTTGACGCAGATGTTGGGCTTGACGATCACGTCGTCGCCGGACTTGACGAAGCGCTCTATGCCGCCCAGGGCCGCGATGGCTGCCTGCGTGATCGCCGCCGAGTCGCCGCCACGGGCGACGGCCAGGTAAGCCTGATCGCCGGTCGGGTCGGGCGGCGTGCGGCGGCCGGCTTTGCTGGCAGGCGGGGCGCAGCCCGCGCCGAAGAGAGCCAGCCCGGTGGCTGCTGCGCCGGCCAGCTTGATGAACTGCCGTCGAGTGATTTTCCTCATCCTAGATTGATCTCCTTGAAATCGATGTTGGTTGGGTCGTTTGTGCCCAGGCCTAATCCTGCCCCGCCTTCCAGGCAGGGAGTGGCCATCGCGAGGATATATGCGGGATTGCCTCCCTGGTCGGTCAGGAGTCGTTCGAGCATCTGCAACGCCATCGTGTCGATGGCGACCGGGTCGAAGCTCATCAGGATCGAATCCCCCGTCCAATCTGAGCTCCAGTATGGGTACGCCCCTCGGTATTTAAGACAGGCTGTCAGCGCGTCGCCGACGATCAATCGCGTGCGATCCTTGATCGGCGACAGCGCGTTCAGTTCGGCCATCGCGTTCCCGATGTTGCTGTGAAGGAGACTGGGCCCGCTGATCGAGCCATAGTGGTTCTTCATGGCGAAGGAGAGCCCGGAGAGCATGTGCGATTTGAGGACGGGCATGTTGATCAGGGCATCGCATTCGAGCAGGATGTCGCTCAGCTCGATATTCCTCCCCTTGACCGTCCCCTCCTGCGTGTAGTTTGACTCGGTGCCGTAGCAGCGCACGCCGGGCCCATCCTCGTTGACCGCAAAGCCCGCCTTTTCCAGCTCGCTCGTGTAATAGTCAAAGATGACGATCTGCTCGGCCGGAACGCCCGCTTCCTGGAGGCTGTCCGTCACCGCGGTCACCAGCGGGACGTGCGTCCAGATCAGGCTGTTGCGAAACGTGTTGACCTTGATGGCGACACGCTCGTCAGGAGAGAACAGAACAGCCCACGCATCGCGCGCCTTTTTCAAGCCGGTCAGTTCCGTGATCGAGGCATCGAGCATCTCCCGCAGCGCCTCAGGCACCAGCAGGTTGTTTTCCTCTGCGCTATCTGCGAGCGAGCCATCTGTGGGCGTGCCCGTCCACACGCCGGCGTGATGGGTATGCACGATCTTGCTCGGTGCATCGGGGTGGAACTTGAGCACGTCCTCCCGGCTGACGCTTGGTTCTGGCGCTGCACAACCGCCGCATCCAGCCAGCAATCCTGCCGCTGCCACCGTGCCGCTTAGTTTGATGAACTCGCGTCTGGTTAGTTTCTTCATTTCGATCACTTGCCTCCATCTAGAGAATATGATTAGCGCACCGCATAAAGGCTCCCATCCTCACTGCCGAAATAGATCGTCCCATCAGCGACAACGGGGGAGGATTTTATACCACCTCCTGTCTCGAATCTCCAAATCTCCTGCCCGGTCTGAGCGTCCAGGGCATAAAAGTAATAGTCATAACTCCCAAAGTAGACCACCCCACCGGCAACAGCCGGGGATGACTTGATGTACTCCCCCGTCTTGAACTTCCACAATTCCTGTCCTGTCCGGCTGTCTACGGCGTAGAGGTAGCCGTCCTTACTCCCCACGTACACCATCTGGCCCGCGACGGCCGGGGAGGACCAGACTTCAGCGTCAGTCTTGAATTTCCACATCTCCTCCCCGGTCTCAGCATCTACCGCGTAGAGATGTGTGTCGTTGCTCCCGATGTAGACGACCCCACCGACCACCGCCGGAGTGGAGGCTATGTACCCACCTGTCTTGAACTTCCACGATTCCTGTCCTGTCTGGCTGTCCAGGGCATACAGATGACCATCCCCGCTCCCGAAGTAGATCACCCCGTCGGTGATGGCAGGAGAGGAAAAGATCTCGCCGCCGGTCTTGAACGCCCACTTTTTTTCCCCGGTCTCGCTATCCAACGCGTAGAAGTAGCGATCGATACCGCCGACGTAGAACGTTCCTTCAACCACGGCTGGCGAGGACTCGGTCCACACCATTGGGGTTCTCCATATCTCGTCCCCGGTTTGAGCGTCCAACGCATATACGGCGTTGTCGATGCCAACGTACACCACTCCATCGACGATGGTCGGGGAGGAGGTGGAGACGTTGTACGGTGCTTTCAGCTTCCACGCCTCCAGCCCGGTCTGGCTGTCCAGGGCGTAGAAGTAGCCGTCGTCGCTGCTAAAGTAGACCATCCCGTCCGCGATGGCGGGGGAAGTCCATATGATGTCCCCTGTCTGGAATGACCACACCAGCTCACCTGCCAGCGGGGCGTTCTCGGTACCGTAGAAGCCGGTACGCTGTAGATTGCCCTTGAACAGCATGCCTGTTGGGACAGTGATGATGATTGGCTTTGGCGTAGGGATGGTGATCAAGGTGGAAAGCAGCAAGGCCATCACAACCAGCGCTGCCACGACGGAGAGTTCCTTGGTGGTCATCCACACAGCGGCCCACCTTCTGGCCCGTCTCAAGCCGGGAGAGAGTGCCGCAAAACACATCCGGGAGGAAGGGCGAGCTTTTCTCAAGTCGCCCATCAAGCCATAATGAATGCGCCGCTGCAGGGCCTCGTGGTCGGCCAGGAGAGCACGGCACCGGGCACAGGTCGATAGATGCCGGTCTATCTCCTCCCGTTCCGCGTCAGTGAGGATCTGATGGATGTAACCAATCAGTTGCTTGTCGCTCAGATGGTTACTCATCGCACAGTCCTCTCTTCCACGTCACCCAGAGCGGCCAGATTGTCTGGGGCAAGAGCGGCTCGCAGGCGCTGGTACGCCAGACGTACCCGTGACTGGGCGGTGGGAACTGGGCAGTTCATGATCTTGGCCATCTCCTGATACGTATGCCCGGCCCAATACCGCAAGACGACGGCTTCTCGCAGGCGAGGGCTCAGGCCCTGGATGGCCTCCCAAACCTCACCTCTCGTCTCGGCCCGAATGACTCGTCGCTCCTGATTGGGGGTCGGATCAGCCACGTCGTCCTCTTCTCTTAGCCAGGCCGTCAACGATGAGAGACTGAGACGCTGCCGCCGCTGTCGATCCCGACAGCGACTCACAGCAATGACATGCAACCACGTGCCGAAACTGCCCCGCTCAGAGTCGTAGCGGTCGATGTTCGTGAGGGCATAGGCCAGGGCATCTTGCGCTACCTCTTCGGCATCGCTCCGGTTGCCCAAAAGACCGTACGCCAGCCGGAAGGTTCGATCCCGGTGATAGCTGTACAGAGCTTCGGCGGCATATTCGTCGCCGCCTTGCCAGCGCACGATCAGGGCACTAACGTCGGTCATACGGAGGATGCCACATGCTGTATCATAAAGCTGTTCTATTGTGTTATACGCAAGGACGGTAGATGTTGATCACTGGTCGAGGAATTCTATTGGGGGCGTGCATCTTGTAGAAGCGGCTAGACCTCAGGAGTAGTGCTTTCCCCGGTAGCGGCCGCTTGCTGTTTACGGTGCCGCAAGTCGGGCGTCGCCAGTTTTTCTCAGAGGTCAACTCGACCGTAACGGATACGAACCCAGAGCACCGTCAGGATGCCGCCCAAGATCATCGCGCCGATGCCGATCAGCCCCGCCTCCGGCCCGAAATTACCGCCGGTGATCAGGTTGTTGCCGCCCTGGTCGATGGCGACAAAGGTCGCCCCTGCCTGCGTGCCGCTGACGGGGAATCCGAACACATTCCCCTGGAAAAAGTTCCACGTGATGTGCATGCCGATGGGGATGGCCAGCTCGCCGGTGAGAACGTATCCCAACGCCAGGAAGATCCCGGCGAGGATGAGGTTCAGCGTGCTGATGAGCGTTGCGTTGGGGTTATTGGCGTGGAGGACGCCAAACACGCTAGAGGAGAGCAGCGTGGCGAGGATGATGGCCCCCTTTGGCCCGATAGGGCGAAAACTAAGGCCCTCTGCCAGGTTCTTCAAATGATAACCCCGGCTCAAGAACTCTTCACTGATGCCCATGCCGATGAAGCGGAGCAAGGCCGACAGGATTGCCACACCAAACGACAGGGCGGGCAGGGACGCCGCGAGGGGAGGATCGGAAGATGGGCTCTGCAGCGTCCCCGTGACGGTGATCCAGCCGGCGCCTGCTTCTGCGACGAATATGAGGCCCATCAAGACGGCGCCCAGCGCCAGTCCGAAGGCAAAGTCGATCCACCAGTTCCGATTCAGGTGGACGCCGAAATCGGCGAACCTGCGGCGATCGATGAAAAGGCCTGCCAGCCAGGCAGCGCCCACCATCACGATTAGCTCTGCCCCCATGAGGAACAAGTCGTTCATCGCAGACGAGATCGAGCCAGGGAACGTCTCCGGGAGCAGGCCCGCTCCCCTCCCCACGCTGACCAGCACGGTCACGACGACGATGGGTATAACCAGGAAAACCAGACCCAATACCATCATGAAAGCAATGTGAAGGCCAAGCCGCCAGAATGCTCTCAGCCGGCGCTGCTCGCCGTTCCAGAAAATCGAAAGGATTGTTTTGACCATATCGCACCTCGTTTTGCGTTTTCTCGTGGGTGCCGGGGATTGTACACCAAAGCTGGGTAACCGCAAGGGTAAAGTTGCCTCTCGCAACTCTCGCTGGTACAATAACGACGTCTTTTGAAGGAGGCACGAGATGAAAGCCATGCTTTTGCGTGAGACGAAGTCAGTGGAAGAGCGGCCGCTAGAGCCGGCCGATCTGCCGCTGCCGCAGCCCGGCCCCGGCGAGGTGCGGTTGCGCGTGCAGGCCTGTGGCGTCTGTCGCACCGACCTGCACACGGTGGAGGGGGACCTCGACCTGCCCAAGCTGCCCCTGGTCCCCGGCCACCAGATCGTAGGTGTGGTGGAGGAACGGGGCGAAGGTGCAACCCGCTTCGAGCCTGGCCAGCGGGTGGGGGTGGGGTGGCTCTACAAAACCTGCGGCCGGTGCGAGTTCTGCCGCCAAGGGCTGGAGAACCTGTGCGCCGATGCCCAGTTCACCGGCCTCCACGCCGACGGCGGCTATGCCGAGGCGATGGTCGTCCCCGAGGGCTTTGCCTACCCCATCCCCGATGGCTTCTCGGACGTTGCCGCCGCCCCGCTGCTGTGCGCGGGCATCATCGGCTACCGGGCGCTCAGGTTGAGCCAAATCAAACCTGGTCAGCGGCTGGGGATGTACGGCTTTGGCGGCTCGGCCCACGTCACCATCCAGGTGGCCCGCCACTGGGGCTGCCAGGTGCACGTCTTTACCCGCAGCGAGGGACATCAGGAATTGGCGCGGGAGCTGGGCGCGGTGTGGGTGGGCCGCGCAGAGGATACACCGCCGGAGAAGCTGCACAGCGCGGTCATCTTTGCCCCGGCGGGCAAGCTGGTGCTGGACGCGCTGCGGGTGCTGGAGCGGGGCGGCACGCTGGCGCTGGCTGGCGTGACGATGACGCCCATCCCTGAGATCGACTACGACCAACTGCTCTACTGGGAGCGCGGTGTGCGCAGCGTGGCCAACTTTACCCGGCAGGACGCGCGAGAGCTATTGCAGATCGCCGCTGAGATCCCCATCCAGACCACTGTACAGACCTTTCCGCTCGAGGAGGCCAACGAGGCGCTCCTGGCCCTCAAGCGCAGCGAGATCGACGGGACGGGGGTGTTGGTTGTTGGTTGAAACCCTTGGGGTTTCGGAACCCCCAAGGGTCTATTCCACCCAAAACGGCGCGCTGGCGTACTTGAAGCCACCGTCGGGCAGGAGCGCGACGACGACGCCTTCCTCTAACTCGCGGGCCACCTGCAAAGCGGCGACCACCGCCGCTCCCGCCGAGATGCCCACGAAAAGCCCCTCCTCCCGCGCCAACTGGCGCGCCATCGCTTTTGCCTCTTCTGCGTCCACTGCCACGATCTCGTCTACCAGGCGCGGATCGTAGATGCTCAAGGGCTCCGACGTCGCCAGATGTTTCAACCCTGGGATGGGCTTCTGCTCGCTCACTGGCTGCACGCCGACGAGGCACACCGCCGGGTTCCGCTCCCGCAGGTAGCGCCCGGTACCCATCATCGTCCCGCTGGTGCCCATCCCGGCCACAAAGTGGGTCACGCGGCCCCCCGTCTGCTGCCAGACCCCGGGGCCGGTGGTGGTGTAGTGGGCCAGCGGGTTGGCCGGGTTGTTGTACTGGTCGGCGTAAAAGTAGCGGTCGGGTTCGGCGACCGTCATCTCGCGGGCCACCTGCCGCGCGCCGTCGGTTCGACCGGCGGGATCGGAGAGCACCAACTCCACCCCGTAAGCCCTCAGGATCTGCAGCCGCTCCGGGCTGGCATCGGCTGGCATCACCAGCTCGACGGGGAAGCCAAACGCCGCGCCGAGTAAGGCGTACGAAATACCGGTGTTGCCGGAGGTGGCGTCGAGCAGTGTTTTGCCGGGGGTCAGCCCCCCGGTCCGTATGGCCTCCTGCACAATGGAGAGCGCTGCGCGGTCCTTGACCGAGCCGCCGGGGTTAAAGCCCTCCAGCTTGACGTAGAGATCGACGGCAGGGGATAGATCAGCGGCTACGCGGGCCAACGGAACCAGGGGAGTTTGCCCAATCAGGGATACGGCCGCAGGCGTCTGGGCCGTACGGCGACGGGGCGTTACGCAGCAGACTGCCTCGCGTCGCTCGTGATCAGCGATTTCTCCCCAGGCTCCGGTGAGCACTTTAGGACGAATCTGCCCTGTATAAGGATGTGTTCGGACCATCGTTCTTCTCCCATTGGATTGTTCCCAGGCCAGGCAAACAAAAAGACCAACCTTCGCCTCTGGCGAAGCGCCTCTACGAATCCTACGAGGGCGCTGTCGCCTGAGCCGGTTGGTCTGGAAGATGCACGTGTGCCTGGCAGCACAAAAGCCCAGAGCCTAGGCGCTCAACGCCCTCGCTCCGGACAGGTGCAACAGAGACCCGAATACATCGCTATCGCATTCATGTGCGCCGGGATTCTAACCGCAATAGCTCGATCTGTCAAGCGTGATGTGTGAAACATGATGTCAGGCTGCCGCTACCCATCAAAGCTGGTCAAGATGGTCTGGATATGCGTCTTCAAAATCGGCAGGTTCTTTTGAGTAATCTCCCACCCCGCTGCGAGATCAACCCCCATGTAGTCGTGGATTAGCAACGTCGCGCAATCCAGCAATACGGCGCCAAGGGATGTCGCTGTGCTGTGAGCGCAGACCAGAGGACAGCCGCTTGGTTGCCTCCCCGACGATCTCGAGTTGTCGAATCACGGCATTCTGCCAGTGGGAGGTGGACATGAAGGCGTCTCGGCCGATCGAGGTGTATGACTCGACTTTCTCAATGGCGTCCAGGATATGTCTGAGGTAAAGCAGGTCGCCCTTCATAAGCTGACTGCTTCTTTCAATACCTGGTCCCGGATGTAAGGGCTGAGGGCTGCCTCAGTGACGACGTCCGCCTCGCAACCGAGCAAATCTTCGATGTCCTGCTTAATTGCAACGATGTCGAGCAGCGTCCGACCAGGGCGGAGTTTAACCAGGATGTCAACGTCGCTATCTGGTCTCACTTCGCCGCGTGCCAGAGAGCCGAAAACTCTAACGCTTTCGGCTCCGTGACTGGCAGCGATCCGCACAATTTCTTCACGCTTCTCCCTAAAGATACTTTCGATACCCATAGCCTGTGACCCCTTGGACAGCCCTATTTTAGCATCCTTTTGGGTAGTGTTCAACTCGTCTTGCCCACTCTGCTTGTATGGCTTCCCACTCCCAGGGCGTGTTGACGTTGCGGAAAGAGCGCAGGTCGGGGTCGATGGCGGCAACCTCTTCTGGGGTGATGGTGCGCACGCGGACGTGGGGGAAGAAAGAGACGACGCGCCGCTCCCGGGCGCAGATGGCGGCCTCGATCGCCGGGAGGCACGTGCGGCGGTAGGCGGCGTGGAGGGGCTCAATGAATTGCCCCCCCTGTCCCTCCGGGATATCCCCCTCGTGCTTGTCCTGAGGCGCCCCCCGAGCAAGTCGAGGGGCGGAGTCGAAGGAGAGCGGGGGGGATTGAGGGGGGGCGGGCTTGTATCGCAGCACTGTCACGTCAAAACCCTCCGCCCAGTCTGCGAAGGCCCGCAGAAGTTCTGGGTTGAGAAAGGGCATATCGCAGCCGACGGCGAGGGTCAGGTCGTGGGACGCGGCTTCCAGTCCGGCGTGCAGGCCGCCCAGCACGCCTACACCACGGAAGCGATCCGCTACCACCGGGATGCCCAGGCCAGCGTAGGGGCTCGTGTCGCCCGCCACGATCAGCACCTCGGCGCATACGCTCTGCACGCGCTTGATGACGATCTCGATCAGCGGGCGGCCATCCAGCTCGAGAAAGGCCTTGTTGCCCCCCCCCATCCGGCGGCTTTTCCCCCCGGCCAGGATGATGCCGGTGAGGTCATCTGTAGCCAGGCTTGCGCTCATCGGTAACAGCACCTAGACGGTCACACAACTTCCTCACTCCACACGTCGTCAAGCCGCTCTAAGGACAAGGTTGCCCCATAGCGTACTTCCTTGTCGCCGTCTTGCAGCGCGGCGGTGAGCAGCCCTATCGCACACTTGTCGCGGAAATTCCAGTGGGCCGCCTCTCTTCGTACCGTCACATCTTTGTCCACAAGCCTGTCGGCAATAGGCCCCGCCGCTCGTCTGTCTCCAATGGCCCTCAAGGCTCTAATCGCCTCCACACGTACCCTCGCGCTCTCATCCTGAAGCATGGCGACGAGAGGTTCCACAGCATACCTATCCCTCAAATGACCCA
>DAOUDX010000225.1:0-6171 GCA_034430835.1 Anaerolineae bacterium | reverse complement strand
CGTGCCCTGTGCTGCCAAGTCTTGCTCCAAAAGCCCTTGGTGATGGCTCAGTTTTTCGGCTTGCTCGCGGACGCGATAGTAGCTATCCAGAGCCCAGATGATGGGCGTCAGTTGCTGGCGGTCGGTAGTGCCTACCACCGCAGCCACGATTTCGGCGCGATCAGTTTCGTCGGTGCGATACTCGGCGACCAACCGTCCGTGACGCAGGACGACGATGCGATCTGTCACGGCTAACAGGTGGTCGAGATTGTTGCCGCTGAAAATCACGGCTGTCCCTTGCTGCTGCCACGTTTGAATCAGAGAAAGCAGCTTTTGCTGGCGTGGATAGCTTAACAGCCGCGTCGGGTCATCGATGACGATCAACCGAGGTGTGCGGGTCATTGTGCGGGCGATGGTGATCATCTGGCGTTGCTCGCTCGAAAGGTTGGCCACTGCCTCGTGCAGGGAGGCAAAGTGCATATCCAGTTGCGCCAAGATGCGAGTCGCCTCTCGGTCCATTCGCTGCCGGTTTGGCACTTTTACCCACTTTCCCCAAGAGGGCCAACCGATCTCGTTTCCCAAAAAGACGTTGCTGGTAATGTCCAGATTTCCGGCGAGGCTGGGCGTTTGATGGATGATCTCGATACCCAGCGCTTGTAGGCGGAGGGGCCAGCGGAGCCGCCGCCCGGCAAAGTACAACTTGCCTTCGTCTGGTACGTGAAACCCCGCCAATAGCATGGCAAGGGTCGATTTCCCAGACCCGCTCTGTCCGGCGAGCCCCACGACCTCACCTGGGTGAACTTCCAGGCTTATGTGCCGCACAACGGACAGAGTGCCAAAGCTCTTGGAGAGATCAACGGCTTTCAGCAGCGGTTCCATAAGAATCTCAGTAGGGATCGGGCAAGGGCTGGCTAAAGTCGTTGTTCTCCCAGGCCCAAAGCATTTGCTCTACATTGTTGCGCGTGACAATATCCATGCCCGAGCTGATATAAGGCGGATGTGGTTTGTCGTTGACGACGTGGTCGTAAACGATTTGAACCGTGTCGTATCCCCATCCCCAGTATTTCTGTCCCACCAGTCCCGAGAGATAGCCATCACGCAACAGTTCCAGTTCGACCGGAAGCGTATCGAAGGCGACTGTTTTTACGTCTCCACGCAAGGCGGATGCTTCCCACAGAGGCATAGATCCACGATCTGCGACGAGTGGCCACATACCGGCAAAGAACCAGCCGTTCAGGTCAGGGTGTGTCTGCATGGTCTCTTCCACCACCTGCACTCCCAGGTTGATATCGTCGTTGCTTACGACGGTGGCGACAACCTGGATATCGGGGTAAGACGCTATGCCGTCGTAAAAGCCTCGGACGCGAGCTTCCAGGTTGTGCGCGCCGGGGACGCCGGTGAGGATAGCCACTTCCCCCTGTTGGCCCATCGCGCGTATCAGCAGATCTGCGGCGGCTTGCCCGGCCTGGTAGTTATCGATCCCCAGGTAGGTGAAACGCTGGCTTCGGGGAGAGTCCGAGTCCCACGTCATCACCGGGATGCCGGCCGCCACGGCTTGGTTGATAGGGTCGATGCAGATGGTGGGATCGTTGCAGGAGACAGCTATGGCATCCACCTTGCGCGCAATCACGTCTTCTATCACCTGCACTTGTTCGGCGGCGTTGGAGGACACAGAGCCCACGTACAACACGTTTACCTGGATCGGCCCGTTGGCCGACAATTCCGCCGCCTTCTGAATAGCGCCCTGGCGGCCCAACTCGAACACCGGGTTGTTACGGGCTTTGGGGATCCAGGCGACCGTCAGCGTTTGCCGGCTGGAAGGCTCAGACAGTTGGGAGCCGCCGGGCAACCTGATAACGGTTTGCCAGACGACCAGGGCGCTAACGAGCAGTACAGACGGGATCAGGAAAGCCAGTAATCCCCGGCGACCTCGAATCGGTTTCCATCTCCCCCAAATCCTCTGCCCCTTTGTTTCTCCGCTCCCCTTCCAGTTCCACGTGGAGGCGCTCTCTCTCCGCCAGTAGTCTAGCAGGATGGCCAACAGGATCATGGCTCCCATCGCTGCTTCTTGCCAGTAAGTAGGAAATCCCAGAAGCACCAACCCGTTGCGCAGCACCTGCATAAAGGCTGCGCCCAGCAATACCCCTAACGTGCCTCCCTTTCCGCCGAAGAGGCTGGTCCCCCCGATAACGGCGGCAGCGATGATGTCAAGTTCGTAGCCGGTGGCCGCCGTGGGTGTTGCGACGCCCAAGCGCGCGGTCATCAGTAGCCCACCGGTTGCCGCCAAAAAGCCGCAGAGTGTATAGGTCAGCACTTTGACTCGGGCAACACCTACGCCAGAGATGAGCAGCGCCTGTTCGCTGTCGGCCAGGGAGTAGATGTAACGGCCCAGTAGGGTCTGATTCGTCAACAAGCTGACGAGTACTGCCAGGCCCAGCACGAACATGAATGGCAAGGGAAAGGAAACGGGACCCAACAACAGGTCGCTTTGGCCCAGCAAGCGAAATCCTTGGGGGAGGTCGGTCACAGACCACCCTCCACTCAAGCCATGGGTGAGTCCCTGCACAACGCTCATCGTTCCCAGAGTAACGATGAAAGGGGGGAGCTTGACGTGGGCAACGATGGTACCATTGAGCCAGCCTACCAGGCCCCCGGTTATCAGCCCGACGACGATGGCCAGCGGCACCGGCAGCCCCATCTGCATGCACAACGCGCTGATGAGACCGGCCAATCCCATCACTGCGCCTACCGATAGATCGATGCCGCCGATGATAATGACCAAGCTTTCGCCAAAGGCGGCGATGGCGAGCCAGGAAAACGTGCGGGCGATGTTTAGCAGATTCGTGCCGGTAAAAAAGGCCTGTTGCTGAATGCTTGAAAGGACACCCATCACGAGCAGAAGAAGGATGATGACGATGGGATAACGGCCGATCGTCTTGTCCCAAAACCAACTCAGTAGCTTGGACGTGCTAGACTTGCTTTCGCTCTTTGCAGGAAGAGGGATAGGGGCTTCGCTCATTTTGAAACTCACGCAATTACATCATCGATGATTTGTTGCAGCGCGGCTGTTTCCAGGTCTTTTTTGTCCAAGAAGGCAACTGCGCCGGCCTCCAGGCCCAGCCGGTGAAACTCTCGGTCTGGATAAGCGCTGATCAGAATGACCCGCGATTTGGGCAACAGCGCCTTGATGCGTCGCGTGCAGCGGATGCCGTCTTCCTCCCCCAGTATCACATCGACGAGTACGAGTTGGGGCGTCACGCGTTCGGTCAGGTGTACGGCTTCTCCGATGTTCTCGGCTTCATAGATCGTCGCCCGCGGACAGATCTTGCCGATCATCCGGCGCAGTTGGCGACGATAACGGGCATTGTCGTCCACCAGCAGCACGGTGATGAGTTCGCGTACGATGCTCTCGGGCGACGGCGGCACCAGGGCCGCTGCCTGCCCGGACATGGCCAAGATCTGGGGGTGTTTCATCAAGTGGTTAACGGCTTCCAGTCGGCTCTGGACGTTGAGCAGCCGGTAGAGGCGTGTGAGGTGGTTTTCGATCGTTTTGACGCTCAGTCCCAGGCGGTGGGCTATGGTCTGGTTATCCAGCCCTTGCTGCAGCAGCTGTAGAAGTTCGCGCTGGCGTGTTGTGAGGGATGGCAGATCGGATGGGGGAGCACCTGCGTAACTGACCAGTTTGTCTACCAGTGGTCCAGAGACCCAGCGATCGCCGGCCAGCACGCGCTGCACGGCCAGTCGTAGGTCGCTGAGGGGTTGGTCCTTCAGGTGGTAGCCATCGACGCCTGCGCTGAGTAGGCCCTGCACGTAGACGTCGTCGTCGTAGGCGCTAACGACCAGTATCTTCATGTCCCTATAGCGCTCTCGGATCTGGCGAACAGCGGTCATGGGCTCGAAGGCGGGCATCGTGATGTCTATCAGGAGACATTCTGGCTGCACCTGCTCCAGAGCCGCAAAGAGCGTTGGGCCATCTCCGACCTCTCCGGCGATCTCCAAGTCGGGCAACTCTTCCAGGGCCTGGCGGATACCGGCGCGCACGACGGCGTGATCGTCTGCCAGCAGGACGCGCGTCTTGCTCATAGCTCGATTATACCACCATTGCAGGCCGTTGCCCACATTTATCTGTGTGTGGATTAGGGGATTTCCCCTAATCAGCTAGGGGAAATCCTGGGCTTGAGGAGGGGAGGTCGGGGGTGTAAAGCGGCAGTTTTTCTGTTATAATTCTTGTTCGTGCAGTCTATCCAGCCCCAATTTGCAAGGACAGCATCCAGTAGCAAATGTCGGGAAGGAAGTGTGAGGGTGAAAAAACCGGGTTTGTTGCTCCTTGCGATTGTCATCATAGCATTGCTCGCAGCGTGTGTACGCTCAAGGCCTGGGTCTGCGGACTTTAAGGTTGTCGTCATCGGCAAATCGGTGCATCCCTATTGGAGTAACGTGGAGGAAGGTATTCATGCAGCAGCCAAGGACTTGGGGCTGCGTGATGACCAAGTCGTCTTCTTCGTTCCGCCGACAGAGGACGTTGCCAAGCAAATCGAGACGATGGAGACCTACATCGCCCAGGGCGTAACCGGCATTGCAGTAGCGCCTTCGGATCCCTCTGCTCTTGAGCCCGTGATGGAGAAGGCGGTCGAAGCAGGTATCATTGTCACCACACTGGATACACCGCCGGTTGCCGACTCGGTTTCGTTGGTTTACATCGGTACTGACAACTATGCTGCCGGAAAGATGGCAGGTGAGAAGCTGATCAAGTTACTGCCCGAGGGGGGCACCGTCGGCATCGGGCGTGGCTCCGACACGGCCCTGAACGCCTTGCAGCGCACCGATGGGTTCCTGGCTGCCATTGAGGGGAGCAACATCGAAGCCCTGGAGCCGGTGAATGACAAAGAAGATGCTGCGCGCGCGCTGGAGTTGGCGAACTCGGTATTGTCGGCACATCCTGATCTGGCAGGCGCCTTTGGCGTGTATGTCTACAACGGTCCGGCGTGGGCAACGGCCATCAAGGAGGCCGACCGGGTGAATAAGACCAAGTTGGTCTGCTTTGACGCGACGACGGACATTATCAACGGTATCAAGGAGGGGGTGATCGACGTCACGGTGGCCCAGCGTGAGTTCGATATGGGCTACAAGTCGGTGTATTTTATCTATCTGGTCTCCACCAAGGGGCAGGATGCCGCACTTGACGAGATGGGTGTAGTGGATGGCATCATCGACACCGGGGTGGATATCGTCACCCAGGCCAACCTGAAGGAGTACGAAGCACAACTAGACGCCAAGGGTATTCCGCGCAAGTGGTCGACCGAGGGATGGGAACCCGACCAGAGCGAGGTGGACCAGTGGAAGTGAGGCCTGACAAGGGCAATCCTTTGTGTCATAATCTCCTCTTTGTAGCAACACACAAGTTGCCTGGAAAAAGCTTCTTCTCCATGTACCATATCATCTGTAGTGTAATCGACGATCTGCTGAGTCTAGCGTTATGCGGGATTGACTTGCAGCCCGTTGATTGGAGATTGTGTCAAGTCGTACAGCGAGCCGGCCGGTATCGGCGACGGTACGTCCGGCGCGAATGTCCCTGAGCCCGAGTGTTACGATTGGCGTCTGGCCAATCGGCATCGTGATCGTCACAGACGATTGAAAAGGAGGTGGTGGAGCAAAGGCGAATTGATATCGGTCGAGTCACTGTAAGAAACCCCTAATCTTAGCAAGGAGGAAAAATGAAAGGCAAACTTACCAAGTCGATCGTGCTGGTCCTGACGATGGCGTTGGTTGCCACCAGCCTGTTTGGCTGCACCTGCGGGCCGACCCCGGCTGGCGCTACCGAAGTACCCAAGGGAGAGAAGATCAAGGTCGGTCTATCTTTCTCTGACTTTGCGACCGAGCGCTGGAAGAACGAAGAGATACTCATGAGAGGGCTTCTGGAGGATCTGGGCTACGATGTCCTCTCCCAGGAGGCCGCCCACGACGTGAAGATGCAGAACGACCAGATCGACAACATGGTCGCCCAGGGCGCAAAGGCCATCATCGTCATCGCTGAGGATGGCGATGCGGCTGCCACCGCAGCGGACAAGGCCGCCGAGGCCGGCGTGTTCGTGATCGCCTACGACCGCCTGATCAAGACCACCAGCATTGCGGCGTATATCTCCTTCAACAACACCGAGGTGGGTCGTCAGGAGGCGTTGGGCGTCATGACCG
>DAOUDX010000224.1:0-11452 GCA_034430835.1 Anaerolineae bacterium | reverse complement strand
GGGCACAATCGCAAGGAGGTCGATGCCGACCCCACCGCCCACGCAGAGATGATCGCGCTCCAGGAAGCGGCCCGCAGTTTGGGCGGCTGGCGGCTGGTGGGGGTAACGCTTTACTGTACGCTGGAGCCATGCCCGATGTGCGCCGGGGCGATGGTGTTGGCCCGGCTGCCCCGGCTGGTGTACGGGGCAGCCGACCCCAAGGCTGGCGCGGCTGGCTCGGTGATTGAGCTCCTGCGCGACCTGCGCCTCAACCACCAGGTGGCTGTCACCGGCGGTGTGCTAGCCGAGGAATCGCAGGCGCTGCTGGAGCGGTTCTTTGCTGAACTGAGGGGCGACTGAGTAAAAGCATAGGCGTTTCACGGAAGGGTGCCGGAGTGGACGATCGGGGCGGTCTC
The DNA here is from genome assembly GCA_034430835.1 of Anaerolineae bacterium. Lineage (GTDB taxonomy): Bacteria > Chloroflexota > Anaerolineae > B4-G1 > B4-G1 > JAFGED01. The sequence goes on along the minus strand of DAOUDX010000224.1, from coordinate 11,057 downwards.
GAAAACCGTTGTGGCCGCAAGGTCACCCAGGGTTCGAATCCCTGCCCTTCCGCCTCATCAGGGGGAAAGTGACTCGAAGGGAGTCGCTTTCCCCCTTTTTGTAAGCAGTTTCAGAAGGTCAACCGTGACAGGAGTACAAGTCCAGACATAGCCTGGGGAGGATACTGCTGTGGCAAGAAGTACAAACACCAACTCAAGCGCACAAGCGCAGAGAATCGACCTAGGAAAAGGCGTCCGCCTCTACCAACCCCCGCAGGTGATCCCACTGAACGAGGCTTCCGGGGTTTCAACGGACTGTAGACAGGGCACATACCTGGCAGGTTGCCGCAATGGAGAGTGGAACGTCAAAGCAGATTGTGATTCAGGTGGCCGAGCACAATACTAGCCCTCGGCTAGCAGACCGTCACTGCATCGTGGCTGATTAGCATACAGCTGATTGTCAGCAGTTAGAGTCGACACTCCAAACCATTGACCCGCAAAAGGAAAAAACAATGTTCTGTGGCAAGTTCAAGCAAATCTGGTGGGTCGTACTCCTGGTAATACTAGGCGTGACGCTGACAACAAGGGTCGTCTTGTCATCAGGACAGACATCCGATTTCGACCTAGGACTACTGGCTATGATAGCCGCTGTCGCTGTGATTCCTTTCTTTTCAGAGTTCTCATTCCTTGGTCTTACTTTCAAAAGGGAACTAGATCTCGCAAAGAAAGAAATCAAACAAGATATTCGAGAACAAAATCTCTCCTTACGTGCAGAATTGCTAAGCGTAAGCAATACTACAAATGTTCTCAGCGTTACGTCACCACACTACCCAGTTCCTGAGTCAGTATTACAGCAAGCCCGAGAAAACGCGGCTTCCTTACCAGGGGTCAGCCAACAGGACCTAAGCACCACCTCCCTGGACATAAACCAGGTACCGCGGTACGCACTCATTGCCTTTGCTAGCTACTACCGAATCAAATCTGAACTAGAAAGAATCTGGAAAGATTCTTACTCAGATTTCTCTCAGAAGCCAGTAGTTCCCAACTTGTATTCCATTCTCAAAGACCTAAAGCAGAGGCAGATAATCTCAGACGGAATTGCTCTCACCGTCGAAGACGTATTGTCCATCACTAACCCCATTATCTACGGAGCGATACCTCCCCCACAATATACGGAGTCACTAGAAGCACTAGCCTCATTCATCATTTCTGTTCTCCAGTCCATACAGGCTGCATAACAGTGATAGTCCGTATCTCAAGCCGGGTAGGTTGAGTCGAGGCCACAGACCGAGCGCGTTCGAGGCGCTTAGCGCCTCTTCTCCACCATCACTTCCCCATCGCGCACCCGCACCCAATCCCCGCTGCGGATGCGCGCGATGTCCACCTGGCCCGCCATCGGGATCTCGGCGATGATGGCCCCCACGGCCACCACCGGGTCGGCCTCGGCGTTGACGATGGCCGCCGGCGCCAACCCCCCGCGGGCCAGCCGGTAGAGAGTGTACGAGCCGACGGCGCAGCCTGGTACACTTGGGGGGACAGTCCTACAGTGGCGCTCGCGGCGCTGATTGAGTTTGGTCCTCTGATCCCAAATGAGTGGCCGATGGGGTGGACAAAGTGTGATGACTGGTCACTACCTGTAGTCTATCCCATCGGTTCACTTTGTAAGTATACCTGAAAGGGTGGGTGGGCAAATTGACGGCCCGTCTACTCTGGTGTACAATCAGGGTGGTTTTCTGATCAGCTAATCATCAATCACGGATGGCCAATGGGGTTTCAAGACTTTGTCGGATCGATTGCCGGTCAGCCCGGTGACCTGATCTACTACCTGGTAACGTCAATTACCATCCAGATCGTCCTGGTGACGGCGGTTGGACATTGGATCCGCCATCGCGGCGACCCGAATGCGGTCCGCATGCTGGTCGCCGGGGTGGGCTTTATGTTGGCGCGCGGGTCGGTGATGTTCCTCGCCGTCCTGGACTTTGCCAGCGGGTTGGGGTTTCCTCCTACGGCCATCTTGCCCCCTCTCGAACGTTTCCTCGAGTTCGTCACCGTCTTGTTGGCTGCGTGGGCGTTCCTGTCGGTATTTGGCAAGCACGGACGACTGGGTGCAGCGTTGTTGGTTCTCACCTTGTTGCTGGCGATAGCAGGTTACGCTGTCTCTGCCGTTCTCTGGCCGGAGGTGGAAGCCCAGGGCATTGCCTACAACGCTTACCTGCAGGCGACAGTCTGGGAGATAGTCACCATAGCGGTGCTGGGGTTTTCACTGCTGGTCAATCTGATATGGCGTGGGGACGATTGGTGGTTGACCTTCTTTCTGCTTGGCCTCTGGCTCGCCGGTCACGTCTGTGAGTTTCTTTACCCCGACGTCGAATCTCACATCGCCGGATGGGTTCGGTTGACCAACATTGCCGCGTTGCCCCTGCTGACCGCCCTCGTGTACCGTCGCGCGTTGAGCGCAGTGCCGGTCGCCGCCGGGGGTGAGGATGAGGCACTGGAGGTGGTCAGCATTCTCCAGGTGGCCCGGCGCATCGAGGAGGCGCGCGACATCGACGCTGCTCTGGAGTTGGCCTCCCTGACCATCGTGCGTATGCTGGGGACCGACATGGTTGCCATTGGCCTCCCGATCGCAGGACCGTCCAGAGGGGTGCGCATCGCCGCCTTGCACCCACCCACCAGCAAGATGCTGTCACATCAGAATCTGACGCTGCTTGCTTCCGAGCATCCGCTGCTGGCATCCGTTCTCCAGACTGGCCGGGTGGAGCGTGTGTACACCCGATACGAGGACCCTGTCGCTTCGACTATCTACTACGGCCTGGGGTTCGAGCGGCCGGGCCCTCTCGTCCTGCAGCCGTTGATCGAAGGGAACAGCCTGCTGGGCGTCATGCTGGTGGGGAACCCGATGTCTCGCCGGCAGGTGACTCCGCGCGACGAGCAGATTCTGAAGGCTGTGGCCGGGGCGATCGCGGCATCGTTGGCCGGCGCGCGGCGTCGAGGGGGCGTCGATCAGGGCACCGAGTTGCAGAAAGCCCTCGCCGAGGTGCAGCGTTTGACCCAGTACGCGGCTGAGCTGGAGAGCGAGCTGGAGCAGCAGCGCCAGAGGGCGAACGAGTTGGATACCAGGCTACGCTTGCAGGAGCAGGGGGCCGCTGCTCAGGCGCAAGCCCCTGCCGAGATCGCGATCTGGCAGGAGGAGTTGCGCGGGTTGGCCGAGGCGCGCGCCAGGTTGGAAGCCGAGCTAGTCGAGTGGAAGGAGAGGGCAGAGCAAATCGCCCACGCGAAGGCCGAGCTGCAGATGCAACTGGCGCAGACGCGGACCGAGCTCCAGGAGGTCCAGAGCCAGACGGCGTTGGCTCCCGTCGAGCAATCCACCGACGGCGGCGGGCCGGGTGGCATTGTGGTAGGCGACGGCGAAGGCAAAATCATCCTGGTCAGCCAGGGGGGCCAGTACCTTGTAGGCCAGCCGCGCTCGGCACTGATCGGGACGCCTCTTCAGAATCTATTCGACGAACCGGCGTGGGTTCAGGCGGTCGGCAGATTGTTGAGCAGTGAAGCGCAGGCGGGTGACACGGCTACAGCAACCCTTGAGTTGGATGGGCGGACGGTGCGGGCGGAATTGACGCGCCTTCCGGACGCCTCTGGTTGGCCGGGGGCGTTGACTGTGATGCTCTACCTTGAGGAGGGATCGCTGCTTCAGAGCGGGATGCTGATCTCGTTGATTCACGAACTGCGTACCCCGATGACCTCCATCAATGGTTACACCGACCTGCTGATCGGTGAGGCCGTGGGTATCCTCGGCGAGACGCAGCGTCAGTTCCTGCTGCGGGTCAAGGCCAATATCGAGCGTATGGGTGGGCTTCTCGACGACATGGTCAAGATCGTGTCGATAGATGCTGGACGAGAGGCGCCTTCTCTCGAACCGGTTGACATCAGCAGCGTGATCGAGAGTGCCATCATGTCGCTGTCCGCTCAGTTCAGCGAGCGTGAGCTGTCCGTGCAGATGGGCGTACCTTCCGATCTGCCACCTGTGTATGCCGACCGGGACAGTATCTATCAGATCGCGCAGCACCTCCTTGCCAACGCCTGTCAATGTTCGGAGTCGGGAACCGAGATCGTGGTAAAGGCCCAATTGGAGGAGCACACCGATCAAATCCAGGGACTGCCTGACTATGTGCTCGTCTCCGTCACTGACACGGGTGGCGGGATAGCCCCCGAGGATCAACGCCGGGTCTTCCAGCGGTTGTATCGGGCCGACAACCCCCTGATCGCCGGCCTCGGCGAAACCGGTGTCGGCTTGTCGATTGCCAAGGCGCTGGTGGAAGCTCAAGGGGGGCGCATCTGGGTGGAGAGCGAGAAAGGGGTGGGCAGCACGTTCAGCTTCATCCTGCCGCTATCTCCTGAGGGTGACGGGCAGATGGAGCAGGGATTCCCCTCTCTTGACGTGATTACCCTGCCCGCCGAGTTAGAGGGTAACAGTGAGTGAGCAAGCGCACGCTGGCCCCCGTCGCTTCAATGGGCTATGGCAATTGATAGCAGGGCTTGCGATCACGCTCCTCAGCGTGTGCATGCTACTGGGTGTTTTCTTGCTGAGCCAGATCGACCTATTTGGCGTGCGCCCGACCCCCACTCAGATCGGAGTGGCAGCCGGGCCTACTTCCACGCCTCTCCTGCCGGTGCTTGCTTCGCCCACGGCATCTCCTTCTTCCGCTCCTTCTGTGGCACCGTCTGCGGTGCCCACCGAAGAGACTGCCGCGCCTACATCGACGCTGACGCCCACGCCCACTCCAGCGCCGACTTCCACTCCCACCCCACCTGGGGGTTTGATACCCGTTTGCCCCCCTCCCCAGGGGTGGATCGTCTACGTCGTGCGCCGGGGAGACACGCTTTCCAGTTTGGCCTATCGATCTGGCACGACCGTGTTTACTCTCATGCAGGCCAACTGCTTGACGACGCAGGGCATCATGGTCGGCCAGAAGCTGTACCTGCCACCCACCTTCTACGCTAGCCCGACCCCGCCACCCTATACGTGCGGTCCGCCCTTGGGTTGGAGCTACCTGTACCGTGTGCAGCGGGGCGATACACTCTATGCTCTCTCTCGCCGTTTTGGCGTGGGCATCGAGGCCATCCGGCGGGCCAATTGCCTGCCTGACTATCGGATATACGTGGGACAGATGCTGTATATGCCACCTCCACCCCCTACACTCCCGGTTTATCCCACTGTCACGCCCAGCCCTACGCCGACACCGACGCCCAGTCCGTCTGCCACCTCCACGCCCTCCCCCTCTCCGACGGCGGTGAGCACGCCCACGCCGACTTATACACCAACGTCTACCTCGACTGCCACGCCCACGCCTACCTTGACGCCCACACCTACCTTGACATCTACGCCCACAGAGACCCCCACGCCCACATCGACTTCGACCCCTATTCCCACGGGTCCCACCCCCACGCCTTCAGCTACACCCACGGAGACGCCCACGCCGACCCCTTAGCGTTTGGTCATCAACCCTCGCTATTTTTGCTTCGTTCCCTGGTAGACGACGCCACTCTTTTCCTCCAACCGATCCGTCGTCGTCGGCGGCTCGATGGATAGGGCCGAGATCTCGGCCCGCCACTCTGGCGTCATCGCTACCTCTACTGCCGCCAGCGACGGCTCCAATTGCTCCACGTTGCGTGCGCCGACGATGGGCGCGGTGACCGCCGGGTTGGCCATCACCCAAGCCACCGCCAGCGATACCGGGTGGACGCCGCGTTCCTCTGCGTGCGCAGTGAAGCGCTCCGCGATCTCGTAGTATTCCTGCAAACGGTAGCGCTTCACGTACATCTCGTTCTCCACCAACCGTCCACTCTCTGGCCTGCGCTCCGCGCCGTACTTGCCGGTCAGCAGCCCGCCACCCAAAGGGCTGTACGGGGTCACGGCCATCTGCTCCGATTGAGCCAGCGGCAGGATCTCGACCTCAGCCTGCCGCTTGGCCAGGTTGTACATCGGCTGGATACACTCGAAACGCGCCAAGCCCTCCCGCGCCGAGATGCCCAATGCCTTGGCGATCTGCCACGCGGCCCAGTTGCTCACACCTGGGTAGAGGATCTTGCCCTGGTGTACCAGGTCGTCCAGCGCGCGCAGCGTCTCCTCAATGGGCGTGTCGGCGTCGAACCTGTGGACGAAGTAGACGTCGATGCGGTCCGTTCCTAACCGCCTCAGGCTATCCTCCACTGCGAGCGCGATGTGGCGGCGCGAAAGCCCATCCGCGTTCACGTCCGCGCCGGTGGTGACTCCGACCTTGGTGGTGAGCACGAGCTCGTCGCGGCAGTCGGCGATCAGCTTGCCCAGAGTCTCCTCGGCGCGCCCGGCGGAGTACACGTTGGCGCAGTCAAAGAAATTGATGCCCACCTCGCGGCAGCGGTGGAACATCGCCGCCGACGTCTCCTCATCGGCGTCTCCACCGAACGACATGGTGCCGAAGCACAGTTGCGAGACCTTGACGCCGGTTTGTCCCAGAACTCGGTATTCCATAGCACTCCTTTCATTCACTCGGACGCAAGACGAACGCCGGGTGGCGACAAACAGTGCCTCGTCGTTCGTCTGTCGTCCTTTGGGCAATTACGCTTCCTGTTTCGCGGCTTTCGGCATCACGAAAACCATCATTGCCGCCGCCGCTAGCGCCATTGCCCCGCCAAAATAGAACGCTGCAGCAGGAGCAATCCACTGCCACAGCAACCCCGCGATGAGCGAGGCAGGAAAGTCCAATATGCCCAACACCGCGTTATAGGTGCCGTAGGCTGTGCCGCGCAGTTCCGCCGGCACGATGTCGGCCACCATTGCCTTGGTCGTGCCGTAGGCCAGGCCGTAGTAGAGACCATAGAAAGCATACAGTGCCCACACGTGCCAGCCTGTCTTTGAAAGCGCCAGTCCCAAGTAGATAACCGCGTAGATCAGCCATCCGCCGACGATCACCCGCCGCCGCCCGGCGCGGTCTGAGAGGGAGCCCGCCGGCGTGCTGATCAATGTGTAGACCAAGTTGAAGGTGATCAGCATGCCTAGTATGCCGATGACGCTCAGCCCGCGTTCCTGCGCCAGCAGCACGGCGAAGGCGTCGGAAGAGTTGCCCAGGTCAAAGATGCCGACGATGATCATAAAGATCATAAACCGCCTGCCCAGGCTGCGGAAGGCGAACTTGGGAGCCGCCCGCTGGCCGGTCACCGGCACCTCCCGCGCACCGATGGCCAGTGAGAGCACCGCCAGCAGCGCCGGGATCAGGCTGACGAGCACCACTGTGCGGAAGGTGGATTCTCCCAGCATGGCGTCTCCCTGCTGCGCCATCCAGACCGCGCCCAGCGCGATGAGCAGCCCCAGCACGGCCCCACCGGTATCGGCGGCGCGGTGGAAGCCGAAGGCCAGCCCTCGGTTTCGCTCGTCGATGCTATCGGCCACCAGCGCGTCGCGGGGCGCGGTACGGACGCCCTTGCCCACCCGGTCGGCCCAGCGCACGCCAGCGACCATGCCCCACGAGTTGGCGAAGTAGAAGAAGGGCTTGGCCAGGGCGGAGAGTCCGTACCCTGCCACGGCCAGCCACTTGCGCGCGCGCAGCCTGTCGGAGAGCCAGCCGGAAAAAACTTTCAGCAGGCTGGCCGTCGCCTCGGCGATGCCTTCGATCAGGCCGATGACGTCGGTCTTCACCCCCAGCACGTTGGAAAGGAACAGCGGCAGGATGTTGATCACCATCTCGCTGGAGATGTCCATGAAGAAGCTGGTCAGGCTGACGGCCCACACGTTGCGCGGCAGGGTGCGTAATGTTCCCTCTTGTGAAGCCTCTGTTCTGTTTTCCATCGCTGTGCCTCCGTTGCGTCTGGCTCGCCTGTTCGTGTCGTTTCGATATTCTGGGGACTTGCCCTCACTCCTGCCCTTCGCCGAACCTTTGGTTTGCGCTCAGGGCAAGCCCTTCGCCCATGGGGAGAGTATAGCACGTCCCTCCGGCGAGGCAAGGGAGCATTTACGGCTTGCTCTAGTGATACGTGTCGCGTGCGGAACGCATGAACAGCCTGCCCTCTGTGGCACATCCATTCCTGCTGACCACACCCCACGGCCCAACCGATTTTTGACCTTTCTCGCAAATTCCGCTATACTGTAATCGCCCCGACACAATGCAATTGACAGCGCAGGGCTGTGCGACCAACGCAGACCTGCGCAAGGCGGGGGGAGTGTCGCGCTTCGTGGTGTGGGAAAAGGCGAAGCGATTGGTGAACGAAGGTTTCTTGAGCCAGGAAGGCACAACGAGGGCGACCCGGTACACTCCAACAGACAGGCTCAAGACGATATTGGCGCGACAGGGTTGAGACATGTTGTCTGTTGCCAGCTTTCGGCAACATATTTTGGTGCTAACATAGTCGTCCAGGTCACTGTTAGCCCCATTTGACCTGCGCCTAGCTCATTTAGTATGGTGTTAACGGCCTGATGACGCTCCTCATTTCTGTAGTGGCTGCAATTCAGCCTATTGCCACGAATACCCCAAGCGTTGTCAGAAGAGCGATGATACTGCCCATGAGACTCTACTGGTGCAACATGCAGAATATGATAAAATCTCAAGTGGAACGGCGTACAACCGACGGGAATGCCAACAGTGGAAAGTAGAACACCTCGCAGTTTAGGCTCAATATACACCCCGCCAGACCTAGCCGGTTTTCTCACCTCTTGGGCTATCCAGAAACCCAGGGATACGGTGTTGGATGTCGGCGTCGGCGAGGGTGTTTTTGTTTTCGCGGCTTATGACCGACTAATTGAACTCGGTGCTCACACTGCCGATGCCCGGTCTCAAGTATATGGAACCGAGATTGATAGTCCAACCTACCGCAGATTCCTGAAGCGGGCACAAGACTTGAGTGTGAATTTCCCCAATGTGTCTGCCAAGGACTTTTTTGACACTGATCTTCATCCAGTTAATGTGGTAGTCGGTAACCCTCCTTACGTGAGAAGAATCTACATCAAGAATGTGGACCGCATACGGCAAAGTGTGGTTGCGGCCAATCATGCCATTGGTGAAGATGACCTGCCTCGTCTAACAGACCTGTCAGTTTACTTCCTATTACGTGCCCTATCTGTGCTTGAGCCAGAAGGCAGGCTTGCCGTAGTAACTACAGACTCCTGGCTAAATGCCAACTATGGCAGAGTGTTCAAGGAGTATTTGTTGAAGGATTTTGAGATCAACTACTTGATTAGCCTGGACAGGCGCATATTTGATGGTGCGCAAGTTAAGCCTGTTTTGGTGCTGGCCACAAAGAAGAGGAGCGCGAAACCAAACGGGTACACTCATTTCGTGAGGGTCAGGAACGGTTTGCCGATCCGCTCTGTCCAGGAATCATTGTTTCAGTCAAATAGTAATGACGACGTTTTACGTTTTAGAATCAAGAGCTTCGATCTAAAAGTTGACAAACTCTGGGGTATTCATTTTAAGGCTCCTGAGCTGTACGCAGAACTGGAGTCACATCCTTTTATGACTCCTATTGCGACTCTTGCTGATACACGGGTTGGCATTCAAACGCTTGCCAAGGATTTTTTCGTCCTCACTGTCGAACAGGCTGAACTAGCTCAGATTGAGAGAGAATATCTCGAACCCTTAGCGCAATCTCCCCGGCATCACAGTGAGCCTATAATTGAAGAGGGAGCCCAGCCATCTTTCTATTTGTTCTATTGCTCAAAGAGCAAGAAGGAATTACAGGGAACTCGGGCGCTTGAATACATAGAAAGAGGAGAATCAACAGAAGTAGAAGTACGAGGGAAAGGTACTACAGTTATTGGCTATCAGACCAAAAAGCGTATCCAAGGATCACGTCGCAACCCCTGGTACAATCTTAGAACGTCGCTGGAGCGTCGTGGACGCGCTGCGATTTTAATTCCAAGACTAACATACCGCACATTTACTGTTGTGTGGAACAAAGCTGGCTTTGTACCTGGTGAGCTTTTCATTGAGTTTTTGCCACTGCCTCTCGATAGAATCAGTATTGAAGTCTATCTAGCAGTCTTGACAAGCTCGGTTAGTGAGATAATGCTGCGTGCTCATGCACAGGTCTATGGAGGCGGGACGTACAACATCAAGCCGGGCCAGATCAAAAAGGTGCCCATCCTCAATATTAGTTTGTTAACAGCGGAGCAAAAAGGACAGTTAGGGCAAGCTTACGAACAATATCTAAAGTCTGGAGCCCACGACCGTACAGTGATTGATGATGTAATCTGTCAAATCCTTGGGTTTGAAGAGGATCAACGACGAAGGATTTATGAGGTTTTGCAGGATTTACTTCAGATCGCTACTGACTCCAAGAAGCCTGCCTAAGAAACCCAAAGCCCATCTAGTAGTGGTTTATGATTTTTGATAAGGGTCAGGCAGTTGTTGTAATGGCCCTTCAATAGTAGATCTTGGTACAGAATCAGTTCTTCACGCCATTCACGCTTCTCTCTAATCACCAGGTATTCATCCCAAAAGAAATTCGCCGCGACCATCTGACAAGCCAGGAAGAGTTCTATTGGGTGATATTCTAGTCTGGGTACATTGACTCTCTTGGGATGCCAGCACAGTTCATATTCCTCTGGTTTCCCCCCGAACTGAAGATGATACTCAGGCCCTTGCTTTTGATCGGGGTCAGCTTTGTCGAAGTGGAACCTTGAAATGACACGCCCGTGATAGATCCTTGCCGGGTCCGTCAGTTGTTCGAATATCTGCGGGGCATCGCGACTTGCGTCAAATGCCGTTTCGTGGTGATTGCTCCAGATACGCACCTTGATGTCCTGTTTATCAGGTATGTCAGCATCCATCCACCGAACGTCACAGTAAATATCCACTTGCACCTCAACCCCATTCGGCGGTTGCGACGGTATGAATCGTAGTGGTTGGTCATGCGGTATTGTGTATCCCCAGGGCTCAGGTGTGAAACCCCTCGTGCGATTCCTGACGGCATGGTCATATCTCTGTCGTGTCGCATCAACACTTGCAATGGCATTTGGCAGTACAATGGCCAAGGTCACATCATCGAGGATTCCCCGATAAACCTTGCGGATCTGCTCAAGAGACGTTTTTACACGTTCGGGATCC
>DAOUDX010000223.1:0-4604 GCA_034430835.1 Anaerolineae bacterium | reverse complement strand
GTCGCGGCAGTAGCCTACGCCTACGCTCCCTACCTTTCCTACGACGCCCTCTTCCGGGGCAACCTGGCCGAAACGCTGGCCTGGGTCTTTCCACCACTGGCACTCTGGGCCATGGGACGATTGGCACGATCGGGAGGCAGAAAGATCCTGGCTGGCACCGCCCTGGCCTATGCGGCCATCCTGCTCACTCACAACGTCTTTGCCCTCATCTTCAGCCCGCTCCTGGCCGCCTACGGCCTACTGACCGCGCTCACTCTGCCCACGAGATCATTGCGCCGCCCCAGAATGATAGCCGTAGGGGTGGCCCTCCTGCTTGGGCTGGGATCGGCAGCCTTCTTCTGGCTACCCGCCATGGCCGAACAAGCCTACGTCCATATAGACCGCCTGCTTGTTCCACCTACATTCGCATACTGGAACAATTTTCTCGACTTGAGAGAACTCCTCGCCGCACCGCGTACGGTCCATCCCGATCTGCTGAATCCTTCACCGCCTCGTACACTGGGACTGGTGCCTGTGGCACTGGGTCTCCCGGCATTGATCGGATTGTGGCGCTTTCACGATCGGCCGCGGCGCGTCCAGATCGCTTTCTTCGCCGCCGGGTTCATCACCTACGCCTGGCTGACCACCGCCAGCAGTCGCCCTGTATGGGACACCGCCCCTCTCCTCGAGTACACCCAGTTCCCCTGGCGCTTGCTGGCGCCGGCTGCTCTGTGCCTGGCCATGCTGACGGCGGCGATAGTCGATCTCTTTCCTGATGACCGACGAGGGACACTTCTCTCGGCTGCGGCCATCACACTCCTCGTCATAGGGGCTATGTTCTGGCTCTCCCCCCGCTACTGCTCATGGGTCGAAGAGTCCCCTACGACGAGCAGCATCGCCCACTTCGAACAACAAAGGCACCTCATTGGCACAACGGCTAAAGGGGAGTATACGCCCCTCACCGTCAAAACGCTGCCCGAAGAGATTGCCACGACAGTGCTAGACCCAGCCAGCCTTCCACCTGGCACCGAGGTCTTTCAGGAACAGGTCAAGCCCATTGGAGCCGAGCTGACTGTCACCGCGACTGCACCCTTCGTGGCTATCTACAACGGGTTCGACTACCCCGGCTGGCGGGTCACTGTGGATGGTCGAAAAGTCCCCATCACCCCGGATACACCCCATGGTCGCATCACGTTCCCCGTACCAGCCGGGCGTCACCACGTGGCCATCCGGTTTGGAGAGACGCCTATGCGCCTCGTCGCAGACTGCATTTCCTTGGCCTGTTTGATCCTGGTGGCTGGGCTGATGCTCCTGCCTCAAAAAAGGATGATCTCCAAGGAAACGACACCGCCCCAACGGATTTCCTTGACCTGGGCCGGGTGGGGGTTGGCGCTCCTGGGCCTTGCCATACTGCTCCAACGCTTGGATAATCCACTGCGCCACCCCGGCCTGCAAGACAGCACCCTAGCCGGCATCGAGCATCCCGTAAACCGGCGCTATGCCGACGGTCTGACCCTCATCGGCTATGAACAGAGCCACACCTCCCTGCCTGCCGACGGAACGCCGCGGATCGGTCTCTACTGGACCGTCTACGCGCGACCCAGCGCACACTACCAGAGCGTCATCCACCTGGTCGGCCCCGACGGCTTACGCTGGAGCATGCCCGACACATTCTGCCCAAGCGGTTACGACAATTATCCCCCCACCGTCACGTGGAGCCCAGATCGATACGCGCTGGACAGCCAAGAGATCATCCCACTACCTGGCACACCACCCGGTACGTACGACATCGTACTGACCACCTTCAATCGCCATACTCTGGCCACGCTCTCCGTGCTGAACGAGCAGAGCCAGCCCATCGCACCCGATCTAACGCTGGGACAAGTCACCCTGACCCGTCCCCGCCGCCCGGCGGCGCCACCCGACGACGACCGGCTCGACCTGGCGCTAGGCGACCTCACTCTCCTGGTCGCCGGACTCGATCGCGACCAAGCTACCCCTGGAGATCTGGTTCTCATTACCACCTACTGGCGAGCCGAGAAGAAGATGGCTGAAGATATCACCTCCCGGCTGACGCTCCTGGCTCCCGACGGCACACTTGCCGCCGAGTACGATCTGGCGCTCACTGCCGATTGGTATCCGACCTCCATGTGGCAGCCCGGCGACGTCTGGCGCGGTCAGCATCTTTTCCACCTCCCCGCCGACCTCGACAGCGGCGCTTACTCTTGGCAGATCTCCCTATCCCCAGCCAACCAGCCAACCAACCTCCCATCGACCATCCACATCACTGCCCCACCCCACACCTTCGCTCCTCCCACGCTCCCATACACGCTCAATACCACCCTGGGAGAGATGGCTACACTGGTGAGTTTCGACATAGAGCCCGGAACCACGAACCTGCAACCCGGGACCTCCATCACCATCACTCTCATCTGGCGCGCTGAGGAGACGCCCGACACCTCCTACCACGTCTTCCTGCACCTGCTCGATCCGGAGGGCAGGCTAATGGCCCAATCCGACGGCGTCCCCGCCGGTTGGACCCGCCCCACCACAGGCTGGCTGCCCGGGGAATACATCACCGACGTGCACAATCTCGCCATCCCCGCCGATGCGCCGGCGGGCGAGTACGTCCTCCAGAACGGCCTGTACGATCCCGACACGGGCACCCGGCTGATCGATCCCACGGGAGCTGACACGATTCCACTCACAACCATCGTGGTGGAGGAACCTTGAGACAAAGCTTATTGCAGCCGAGGCCCTTTGCGCCGGGCCGTACAAGGTTCCCTCGCCCCCACATCCTGCTGGCCATGGTGGGTCTCTTACTGATCACAGCCTGGATCTATGCCCCTGCGTTGAAATTCGGCTTCATCTGGGACGATCCCCTGTGGTACAGCCGAGTTGTCGGAAAGTCGCTCAAAGAACTCGTCAGCCCCATGGCCGACTATCACATGTACCGGCCGGCACTCGTGCTCTACAACCGCCTCTTCCTTAATCCAGACAACACCTTCGCCGCCCCAATGCTGCACGCCGCCCAGGTCGGGTGGCATTTGCTGAATATCTGCATGCTCTACGCACTCTGCCGTCGCCTGGGCCTGGAGGGCTGGGCAGCCGTTGCGGCAAGCGTGCTGTTCGCCTGGTATCCCTTTTCACACCAGGCGACTGCCTGGTCAGCTCCGGCGCAACCGCTGGCGGGAACCCTGCAACTTGGAAGCTGCCTGGCCTATGTCGGGGCACGTCGCAAGCGCCGAGGCTCCCTCCTGGCCGCCAGCCTCAGCACACTGCTGTTTCTCCTCGCCCTCGCGGTGCAGGAAAACTCCGCGGCGCTGTGTGCCTTGCCACTCCTCATCGAATGGGTACTGCGCCGCCCGCAGAGCGCCAGCCATCTTCCGGGCAGCCCAGTTCGCCGTAAGATACCCTGGCTAGCCTTGACCTACCCCCTCATAGCAGCCGGGTTTGGAACGCTCTGGCTTCTGACACCGCGCCAATCCGGGTTTGTGACCCCGGCTTTCGAGGTGCCAGTGCAACTGTACATTGCCCAAGGCTTCGTCTTCCCTCTATTGGGCCGACCCGCTGGCTATGCGCCTGGACACACGCTCACGCCGGCGACGATCCTGATCATGCTTGGCCTTGCCCTCCTGTGGCTGCTGGCGGCCGCCTGGCGCGCCGGGCGCATGCGCCAAGCTGTGCTCGCGCTGGCCTGGGGCCTGTTAGGGGTCATCGTCCCCGCTACCCAACTGCGGTACAGCTACGTGAGCATCGCGTCCCGCCTGCTCTACCACGCCAGCCCGGGCATAGCTTTGCTGTGGGCCTGCGCTCTTCTGCCACCGATCAACGGCTCACGGACTCGCTATCTGTGGAGAACAGGTGGAGCTATAGCACTCGGGCTCATCGCCCTGCAAAGCCTCCTGCTGGTGAACACCTTCCAGCGCCTCTATGCCGCCGGTGCTACGCACATCGCGGCGCTGGTCCAGGCCGCCGAGGCTGAAGACACACGCCTGCTCTGCGTCAACTTCCCTGATCGATACGCCCTCAAGCGCCCGCCCTACCCCTGGGGCAAATGGTGGATGACCCTCGCTCCTGGCTCGGTTGACCTGGCATCGTTCCCGACCAGCATCACCGGCGCATCCCCGGACATCCTGTCGCGGCGCATGCCCTGGATCGATGGCGAGTCGCGTGACGCCGGCCCTTATCTGGTAGACTTGAGGGGAGAGATGGTGACTGCCGTCGAGCTTTACCAACTGACCCGTCAAGTGGACGCGGTTTATCTGTCACACTACTATGCCGACGGCACCTTCGAGCTCCAGTGGGCAGGGGCCGTCGTCAACGCGCGATCTTTGGGCTGCCGGCTGGCCGTCTTTGGACAGACACTCTGTCTCCAGGAAGCCCACGTCGAGCAGCAGCCCAATCGGTTGAGCGTCACTCTGACTTGGCGCAGCCTCTCACCAGCGCAACCTCACGACACCATCTTCGTCCATCTCGGTCAATCCGACCAGCCGCCCATCGCCCAGGCCGACGGCGACTTTTGGCTAGGCATGCTGCCCTTGACCACTTTAGCGCCGGGAGACACAATTCAGGAGCAGCGCATCATCCCGCTACCCGAAGGAGCGTCACCGGGCCAACTTGAC
>DAOUDX010000222.1:0-6822 GCA_034430835.1 Anaerolineae bacterium | reverse complement strand
TCAGAATCTCTGCCTCGCCGTCGGTCACAGCGACAGTATGCTCAAAATGAGCCGTTAACTTCCCATCACACGAAACCACCGTCCAGCGATCGTCCAACTCCCGGACGAACCGCTCGCCAGCCAGCACCATCGGCTCCAGCGCGATAGTCAACCCCTTGCGCAACTGCACCCCCCGCCCTGGATACCCATAGTTGGGTACCTGAGGTTCCTCGTGCATCTTGCGCCCGATGCCGTGGCTGGTATACTCCCGCACGACGTTATACCCGCGTCCCTCCACAAAGGACTGGATGGCCGCCGAGATGTCGCCGGAACGATTCCCTTCTCTGGCCGCACCAATGCCTTCATAGAGTGCAGCCTCAGTCACCTCTAGAAGCCGCTGCACGTCAGGATCGATCTTACCTACCGGCAGCGTGACCGCCGCATCGCCGTGATAGCCATCCAAGATGGCGCCGACGTCTACACTGATAATGTCCCCTTCATCCAACACGCGCAATCCGGGAATGCCGTGCACCAGCTCTTCGTTCACCGAGGCGCAGATGGTGGCCGGAAAAGGAGGGCGTAGACCATCAGGCGAATAGCCCTTGAACGACGGGGTAGCCCCGTGCTTGCGAATCACCGCCTCTGCCCACTCGTCCAGTTGCGCCGTCGTCACGCCCGGCGCGACTCGCTTCCGCATCTCATCCAGCACCTCGGCCACCACCCTGCCGGCCCGGCGCATCTTGTTAATCTCTTTCGCCGATTTCAGAAAGATCAACTCAATCCTCGGCTGCTTTCACGGCAGCCCACAGGTCGGCCTGCACATCCTCAATCGCCTGCTCGCCGCTCACCTCGACCAGCAAGCCCTTGGCAAAGTAGTAACCGATCAGCGGTGATGTCTCCTTGTAGTACGTGTACAACCGATTGCGCACCGTCTCCGGGTTATCGTCGTCTCGCTGGTACAGTTCGCCACCGCACTCACACGCGTCCTCTGTTGGAGGCGGGTTGAAAACCAGATTGTAAACCGTCCCACAGCTCCGACAGACTCGACGGGCGGAGAGACGCCTGACAATCTCCTCATCCCGCACCTGAACCAGCGGCACGACGGATACCCACTGCCCCTGCTCGCCCAACTGGTCATCCAGTGCCTTGGCCTGGCTCAACGTTCGCGGAAAGCCATCCAGGACAACGCCATCCTGACAATCAGGCCGGCCGATCCGCTCGATCACCATGGCCACCGTGACATCGTCGGGCACGAGATTGCCCCGATCCATATACTCTTTCGCCAGCAACCCCAGGTCCGTCTTGCGGCCCAGATGATCACGGAACAGGTCCCCACTCGAGACGTGAGGAACACCCAGCGCCTGCGCCAGCAACTTGGCCTGCGTCCCCTTGCCAGCGCCTGGCGGCCCCAGCAGCACGACGAAACACCCCATCGCTACTTCATGAACCCCTCGTAGTGCCGCATCAGGAGTTGCGCCTCGAGTTGGCGCATCGTGTCGATGACCGTACCGACCACGATGATCAGACCAGACGCCGTGATGAGCAAGAGTCCCGTCCCTCCCGTATTTATACCAAGAACCGCGTCCATTATCAAACTCGTAACGAGCGGCAGTGCCGCCACACCTCCCAGAAACAACGCCCCCACCAGCGTGATCCGCCGGTAAACAGAAGTGACGAAATCTGCCGTCGGTCTGCCGGGCCGAATGCCCGGGATAAAGCCCCCCTGCCGCTTCAGCGCGCCGGGCAAGTCCTGCTGCTGCATCATGACGTCCGTATAGAAATATGTGAACCCAACAACCGTAAGGAAGTAAAGCGGTATGTACCACGGGCTCTGCCCGGGGCCGAAGAACCCTATCACCCCATTGGCAAACTTGGCCACGTTGGCGTTGGCGCTCGTCGTGAAGAAATTCGCGATAATCGCCGGGAAAGTAAGAAATGCCTGGGCAAAGATCAGCGGGATCATCCCCGCCGTATTGACGCGCAACGGGATGTGAGACGATTGCATAGAATACGTCTTGAACCCTCGCACCCGCTTGCCGTACTGCACCGGGATGCGCCGCTGCCCCTCCTGCACCACGACGATCACGAACATCGTGATAGCCATCAGCAAGAGGAAAACCGCCAGCAGCAACACCCCCATCCAGATGGCACCATCGTCGGAGGTACCGGCAATGCCATCTGAACCGTACACTGACAGGACCCACACCCGCCTGATACTGCTCGGAAGGTCGGTCGCAACACCACTGAAGATGATTAGCGAAATCCCATTGCCGATCCCCTGCTCTGAGATCAGCTCTCCCAGCCAGATGGCGAACATCGTGCCGGCAGCCATCGTCAGCAGCACCGCGACGGTAGGCAGAATGTTTGCTGGCGAGCCAAAACCAAAGTTCGGCAAGACTGTGGGGTTCCCCTGCTGGGTGAGAGAAACGTTCAAGCCCGCGATCCACCCATAACTCTGTATCATCGAGAGCGGGATAGTGACGTAATGCGTGATCTGGCTGAGCTTGCGCTGGCCCGCCTCACCCTCCTCACCCAGCCGCTCCAACGCCGGGATGATAGGCTGCAACAACTGGACGATGAGCTGCGCCGTGATGTACGACTGGATGCCGGTGGCCAGCACCGATAACCGCTCCACGGCCCCACCGGAGAGCATGTTAAGCACGCTAAAGAACTGACCGGCACCCGTCCCTTGCCGCAGATACGCCTGCAGCACCTCTGGCTGCGCACCCGGTACCGGCACATGCGCCACCAGCCGGTAGATGATCAGGAGCAACAGCGTATAGAAAAGCTTACGCCGCAAATCGGGCAAGGTCACAGCGTTCCGCACGGCTTGAATCATTGTCTTACTCCCAACCCTTCACCGGCCTACACTACCGCGTCCGATAACCGCCTCGCTGCCACGTCAGTTCTTCCACCGAGCCGGCGGCGGCTTCGATCTTTTCTCTGGCGCTGGCCGAGAACCGGTGCGCCTTCACCTTCAATGCCTTTTTCAGTTCACCGCGCCCCAGAATCACGACCTTCTCGTCCGCGCTATCGATGATGCCAGCCTCGGCCAACTTATCCGGCGTGACCTTGGTCCCCTTCCTGAAACCCGAGAGCCGCTCCAAGTTCACCGGCGTGAACTGAACGCGCCACGGGTCGCGGAAGCCCACACCCCGCGCGAAGGGTATCTTGCGTACGAGGGGCAACTGCCCACCCTCGAAATAGGGCCGCACGCCACCACCGCTGCGCGCATTCTGCCCCTTCGTTCCACGCCCGGCCGTCTTGCCCTGGCCAGCGGCGATGCCGCGTCCCACACGCTTACGCGTCTTCACTGCTCCCTCAGAGGGCTTCAAATCGTGTAGCTTCACCGCTCTCCCCCTACTCGACTTCCTCGACCATCACCAGATGCTTGACCTTCTCGATCATTCCCCGGATGACGTGCGTATCCTTTTGCTCCACTGTCTGGTGCATCCGCCGCAAGCCCAGCGCCTGCACCGTC
The DNA here is from genome assembly GCA_034430835.1 of Anaerolineae bacterium. GTDB lineage: Bacteria > Chloroflexota > Anaerolineae > B4-G1 > B4-G1 > JAFGED01. The sequence goes on along the minus strand of DAOUDX010000222.1, from coordinate 3,362 downwards.
CGCTTCTGCTTGTACGAATACCCGATCGGGCTCCTGGCCAACGTAACGCGCAAGACCCTTTCCTTCTTCCCTGAAGCCTTCTTCGCAGCGCTCATCGGCCTCGCCTCCAGAACGGCATAACCTTGACCGCAGGCACGCCCCGCTCACGAGCGATATCATCGACGCGACGCAGGCGTTCGAGACCGTCCATCGTCGCCCGCACCACGTTCAGCATGTTAGTGCTTCCCTGCGATTTCGTGAGCACGTCGCGTATGCCCGCCGCCTCCAGAACAGCCCGGACACCACCGCCCGCGATCACGCCGGCGCCCGGCGCCGCCGGCTTGAGCAACACCTGTGCACCGCCACATCGCCCGGTCACCTCGTGCGGGATCGTGGTCTGTAGCAGCGAAACGGGATGCATGTCCCGCCGTGCTCGCTCCGTCGCCTTGCGAATCGCGTCGGGCACACCCCGCGCCTTGCCGACGCCGATGCCAACCTGGCCTTTATTATCACCCACCACCGCCGTCACGCGAAAGTTGAAGCGACGGCCACCCTTGACAACCTTGGCGACACGAGCGATGTCGATCACCCGCTCGTCCAACTCCTCTCGTTTTTCGAAAACCTCGCGGTCCCGTACGTCCCCCATGGCCATGCTGCCTCCGTTAGAATACGAGCCCGCCCTCACGGGCTGCCTCAGCCAACGCCTTCACACGACCGTGATACTTGTATCCACCCCGGTCGAAGACGACCTGCTTGATACCCTGACCCAACGCGCGCTCTGCCAGAACCTTGCCCACCACCTGCGCCTGCTGAGTCTTGCCCAACCCCTTGAGCTGGTTTCTCACCTCTGGGTCAACAGTCGAAGCGGACACCAGCGTGTGCCCTCGGCTGTCATCGATCACCTGAGCGTAAATGTGCTGCAAGCTGCGAAACACGTCCAACCGCGGCCGCTCCAGCGTACCCACCACGTGCTTTCGCACCCGCCTATGCCGGCGCAGACGCGCTACTCGACGATCAATCTCTGGCATAACCCCAACCTCACCTAGCAGTTAGCTACCAGCCGTTAGCAGACAGCCCGCTTCCTGCCACCTGCAGACTGCAAACGGCTAAACCTACGCAATCTTGCCTGCCTTGCCGGCCTTTTGACGAACGTGCTCGCCAACGTAACGCACACCCTTCCCCTTGTAAGGCTCCGGCGGTCGCCACGCACGAATCTCCGCCGCCACCTGCCCCACTACCTCCTTGTCGATTCCGCTCACCGTGATCACCTTTGTGCGGGCATTCACATCAAACGCGATCCCCTCAGGCGGGGCAACACGCACGCTATGAGAGAAACCCAACTGCAGCATCAGGCTCTTGTCGCCCTGAAGATCGACGCGATACCCAACGCCCTGCACTTCCAACTGCTTCTGAAAGCCCTCGGTCACGCCGACCACCATGTTGTTCAGCAACGCCCTCGTCAGGCCGTGCAGCGCCCTATGATGCCGCTGATCGGTCGGGCGATTTACGCGCAATTGATTGTCCTCTATCACGATCTCCATATCTGAGTGAAAGTCACGGGACAGCGTCCCTTTCGGCCCCGTCACTGTTACCTGATTGCCCCTGATGTCAACCTTCACCTCATCAGATAGAGGGATGGGCATAAGCCCTATCCGTGACATTACACGCCTCCCTCAACGTTCAACAAGCTTGCACGAGCTCCTACCACACCTGGCACAGCACTTCACCGCCCACACCCAGGCGTCGAGCCTGCTGGCCGGTCAACACCCCTTTGGGCGTCGAGAGAATCACGACTCCCATGCCGCTTCGCACCCACGGAACATCCGACGCACGAGTATAGACGCGACGACCGGGTTTGCTGATACGCCTCAACCCCGTGATGACCGGGTGGCGATCTTTCCACTCGCCGGCGTACTTGATCTTGATCACCAACTGCGGCTGAGGACGATCCTTCGTCACCTTGAAATCCTGAATGAATCCCTCGTCTTTCAAGATCTTGGCAATTGCCACCTTGATCTTGGAGGAAGGGATGCGCACATCTGCATGCTGTACCATCTGAGCATTACGGATGCGCGCCAACATGTCGGCTATTGGATCGGACGTCGTCATATGAATAAGACCTCGCTCAGCTATTCTCACCAACTCGACTTTACCACACCCGGGATCTCGCCCTTCAAGGCCAACTCCCGGAAACAGATGCGGCACAGTTGAAAACGTCGCATGTAGCCCCGCGGCCGTCCACACACCTTACAACGGTTCCGCACCCGCGTCTTGTACTTGCGCTGTTCCTCCCGCTTTTGGTGACACTTACTCGCCATACATGTTCTCCATTAGACTATTGGTGCCGACGACGGAACGGCATCCCCAACAACTCCAGCAGCCGCCGTCCTTCCTCATCCGTGGGGGCGGTGGTAACCAACGTGATCTCCATGCCCCGCACCTTGTCAATCGAGTCATAGCTTATCTCGGGGAACATCAGTTGCTCCCGCAAACCCAGGGTAAAACTCCCGTGGCCATCGAGCGTGTCGGGGACACCCCGAAAGTCGCGCTGGCGCGGTAGAGCTGTGTTGCACAACCGGTCAAAGAACGCCCACATACGTTCCCCACGCAGTGTCACCTTGACACCGATAGCGCGCCCTTCCCGCAACTTGAAGCTGGCAATGGACTTGCGTGCCCGCGTGATCACGGGCTGCTGACCGGTGATCGTCGCCAGATCCTGCACCACGTGATCCAGCGCCTTGGCGTTATCCAGCGCCTCGCCCACTCCCACATTGACCACGATCTTCCGAAGACCCGGCACCTCCATGACATTGTGATACCCAAACTCCCGCATCAATGCAGGCCGCGTCTCATCACGATAAATCTTTTGCAGACGTTGCATCGGTTCGCCTTCCTACTCCTACAACCTAGCTAATGAGCTCGCCGCACGCCTTGCACACCCGCACCTTGTGTCCATCCTCCTGCCGGGTGAAGCCAACACGCGTACGCTTTCCACACTGGGAGCAAATCAGCATGACGTTAGAAATGTGGATCGGAGCCTCAAACTCAATAATGCCAGCCTGAACTTCACCACGCCCGGCGCGGACAGGGCGCTGATGCTTCCTGACAATGTTGACCCCGGAGACCACGACCCGGTCCTTCCTGGGCAACACACGCTGCACCGTTCCCTGCAGCCCTTCGTCATTCCCTGAGATGACTTCTACCGTATCGCCCTTTTTGATCCGATTAGCCACCTGCTCACTCCTCACTCGCCAACCCTATAGTACCTCAGGAGCCAGCGAGACGATCTTCATAAACCCTTTTTCCCGCAGCTCTCGGGCCACCGGTCCGAAAATGCGCGTACCCTTGGGATTCATACTCTGTCCATCCAGAAGCACGACCGC
>DAOUDX010000221.1:0-7422 GCA_034430835.1 Anaerolineae bacterium | reverse complement strand
CGGTTGACCAAAACGCGACAATCAACGACAATATGATTAGGCATGCTATCAGCTTCATTCTCACCTCCAAGGGAGATGTAATCCACTGATAGTATGCCAGCAATTATCTCAGTTGTCCAAGGACACTACCGATTCGCCTGCGCTGCACGAAAGAAGACTTGGTGATGCAGGAGCCTTTCACCGAAGTCGAATACGTCGAAGGTGATCTCCCAGGCTTTCGCTACGAGAGAGATGATTTCATGCTATGGCCCTACAATGTTCCCGAGGAAGACGAGGCCATCCCGGTTGAGATCGAGCGGGTGCCGCCGGGTGAACTTGCCGTGCGTCGGGGGACGCACGTGAAAGCCGCCGACGGCCGCGTCGGCCAGGTAGACGAGTTCCTCGTGGATCCGGTGAGCGAGCACATCACCCATCTGATCCTCCGGGAAGGGCACCTATGGGGCCAGAGGGACGTGACCATTCCCGTCTCTGAGATCGCGCGCATCAAGGAGAACACCGTCTATCTGAAACTGACCAGGAAGCAGATCGAGGCCCTGCCCGCAATTCCGGTGCGGCGGCGGTACAACTATCTCAAGGGGTGAGTGGGGAGCCGATAGAGGCTGGGGGTTTATACTGCGTCAACCTACGAGGAGGTGTGTCATGCGAAGCGGTTTCCGTGTTGGCAAGATATTTGGTATCGAAATCCGTGTAGACTGGAGCTGGTTGTTGATCCTGCTGTTGGTGATATGGAACCTCAGCACGACGTTTGGCGAGATTCATCGTGACTGGGGACCAGCGCTGGTGTGGGGCACGAGTATCGTGGCGGCGCTTCTGTTTTTTGGCTCCGTGCTAGCCCACGAGCTGGCTCACTCTCTGGTGGCCAGGGCGCGTGGGATCCCAGTGCGTGACATTACACTGTTCCTGTTCGGCGGCGTGTCGGATATCCAGCGCGAGCCCGCTTCCCCAGGTGCAGAGTTTCTCATGGCCATCGTGGGTCCGCTCACCAGCATCGTGCTGGGTGGATTGCTCGTCTTGCTGGCAGGCGCGGGCGTCGGTCCCGTGCAGGATGCCATCGCCGATCCCGCCCAGGCCGCCGCCCGGTTGAGCCCCCTGCTTACGTTGGTGATATGGCTGGGGTCAGTCAACGTGACCGTCGGGTTGTTCAACCTGATCCCTGGGTTCCCGCTGGATGGCGGGCGGGTGTTACGCTCGATCCTCTGGGCGGCGACCGGCAACCTGCGCCGTGCGACGCGTTGGGCCGCCGGTGTGGGCCAGGCCATCGCCTGGCTCATGATCGTCGCGGGTGTAGCCATGACCTTCGGTGCGCGGATTCCCTTCTTTGGGGCGGGCTTCGGCGGTGGGCTGTGGCTGGCTTTCATCGGCTGGTTCCTCAACAGCGCCTCCGTCCAGAGCCATCAGCAGGTCGTCGTGCACGATGTCCTCAAGGGAGTGCCGGTCTCGCGCATGATGCGCAAGGATCCGCCGACCTGTCAACCGACCTGCACGATTGCTCGCCTGGTCCACGAGCACATCCTGGGTACGGATGACCAGGCTTTCCCGGTTTTGGATGACGGGCGGATCATCGGGTTGGTCACACTGGAGGACGTGCGCAGGGTGTCGCGTGATGTTTGGGACACCACGACTGTCCGCGACATCATGACGCCGGCTGAGAGACTTGTCGTGGCGACCCCAGAGGAGGATGCGAGCCAGGCACTGGAGAAACTGACCAGTGCCGACGTACGTCAACTGCCCGTCGTCCGTGATGAAGAGTTGGTCGGGCTCCTGCGCCGCCGCGATGTGATCAAGTGGCTGCAGCTGCACGCGGAATCGATCCGCGGCCGGACGAGGTGAATCGTGCGAAACCGATGGAACCGTCTCCTGCGCATTCTTGGTATCTTGGGCGTCGTTCTGGTGATCCTGATGCTGGGTCTGGTGGGAGGCGTCTTGTTCGACCGGGCGGTGCTGTTTCATATCGCCCCGCCCAGTGGCATCCCAGCCGACGCCGTGTCCGATTTTCGGTTGATGGGAGAGGCTTGGAACGTCATCCAGTCCGGCTATGTGGATCGTCAGGCTTTGGATTCCCAACAACTGACCTACGGCGCTATTGGCGGGATGGTGGACGCGCTGGGGGATACCGGCCACAGCCGCTTTTTGACCCCGCAGATGGTGCAGCAGCAACACAGCGCGCTTCAGGGAGAGTATGAAGGCATCGGCGCCTACATGGAGGTGAAAGATGGCCACGTGGTCATCGTGGCGCCGATGGATGGTTCCCCGGCCCAGCAAGCGGGCCTGCGTCCCGGAGACATCATCCTGAAGGTGGATGGCCAGAATGTCGCCGACCTGCGCCTGGACGAGGTCGTGGGGCACATCCTCGGCCCGGCAGACACCCAGGTCACGCTGACGATCCTCGATCCCAAGACGGGCAACACGCGCGACGTGACCCTGAAGCGGGCCAAGATCACCATCGACAACGTCACCTGGGCACGGTTGCCTGGCACCCCCATCGCGCACGTGCGCATCAGCGCCTTCAGCGATGGGGTAACGCAGGATCTCAAGGACGCACTGACCGAGATTAAGAGTCAGGAGTTGACCGGCCTGGTGCTGGACCTGCGCAGCAATCCGGGGGGACTACTGAGTGAGGCCGTGGGGGTGTCCAGCCAGTTCCTGGAAAGCGGCAACGTGCTGCTGGTAAAGGATGCCCACGGGAAAGCCATGCCTGTGCCAGTGCAGTCCGGGGGAGTAGCCGTGGATATCCCGATGGTCGTGCTGGTCGATCGGGGGACGGCCAGCGCCGCCGAAATCGTCACGGGCGCGCTGCAGGATGCAAAGCGGGCCACCGTGGTCGGGGAGATCACCTTCGGCACGGGTACTGTTCTGCAGGAGTTTCCTCTTTCCGATGGCTCGGTGTTGCTGCTGGCGATTCAGGAATGGTTGACCCCAGATGGGCGCGTCATCTGGCACCAGGGGCTGGCCCCTGACGCGATTGTGGTCCTTCCTTCCGGCGTGGACCCGCTGATCCCGTTGACGGAGCATGACCTGACGGCCGAGCAGGTGCGCGATAGCGGAGACGCTCAACTGCTGCGGGCGCTGGAGCTATTGGGCCAACCTATGGATGTGCAGTCTCCCTGAGACAGAGGAGCTTAACGTGAACGAACCCAAGGCTGTCTTCACACTTCCCGACCGTGTCCGCGGTCTGGGAGATTTGGCCTACAATCTGTGGTGGAGTTGGAACGCGCCAGCGCGGGAGTTGTTCCGTTCCCTGGACCTGCAGGCGTGGCGTGAAAGCGGGCACAACCCCATTCGCATGCTGGCTCTCCTCCCCCCGGCGCAACTGGCGAGCGCGGCAGAGGACGCCGACTTCCTGGTGCACTATGACGCCGTGACAGGCCAGTTCGCGGCAGAGGTCGCTACCCAGGCCGGGTGGTTCGCCGCCGAGCACGGGCGCGCCCAGGCCCCGCTGGCCTACTTCTCCGCCGAGTACGGGCTGCACGCCTCACTGCCGGTCTATGCCGGGGGACTGGGCGTCCTGGCTGGCGACCACCTCAAGGAGTGCAGCGACCTGGGTGTACCGGTTGTGGCCGTGGGCATGATCTATTCGCGAGGTTACGTCTGGCAGCGCATCCGGGAGGATGGGTGGCAGGAGGACGTGGAGCAGCCCCTGGACCGCACCTACGACCCCATCACGCCGGTGCCGGACGCAGATGGCCGGCAGCTCACCGTCCGGGTGCCGTTCTTCGATCCCCCTCTCTACGTGGCGGTGTGGAAGGTAGCCGTGGGCCGGGTAAGCCTGTACCTGATGGATGCCGACCTGGAGGCCAACCAGCCCTGGGATCGGACCATCGCCCATCACCTCTATGCCGGCGATCTCGAACAGCGACTGCGGCAGGAGATCGTGTTGGGAATGGGCGGGATGCGCGCGCTGGAGGCGTTGTCCATCCGCCCGGCAGCCCTGCATCTGAACGAGGGCCATCCGGCTCTGGCGATCCTGGAACGCATCCGGGCGTTGGTGGATGAGGGGGCTACCTTCGAGGAAGCGGCCCAACAGGTGCGTGAGAGCACCATTTTCACTACTCACACTCCCCTGTCGGCCGGAACCGATGTTTTCCCCTTCCCGTTGATGGACAAATACTTGAGCAGCTACTACGCCGGGCTGGGTACCGACCGCGACACGCTGTTGTCACTGGGCACCAATCCCCAAGACCCCGGCGCGGGGTTCAACATGACTGTCTTTGCTCTGCGGGCGGCCGGGTTTCGCAACGCCGTCAGCCGGCGTCACGGCCAGGTGGCCCGCGGGATGTGGGCCGGCCTGTGGCCGGATAAGCAGGTGAACGAGGTTCCCATCGAGGCGATCACCAACGGGGTTCACCTGCCAAGCTGGATCGAGCCTACCGCCCTCCAGGCCCTTCTGACGCGCTACCTTGGCCCGGCGTGGCTGGAACACCAGGGCAGTCCGGGTATCTGGGAGCTGGTGGACGAGATTCCCGACGGCGAGTTGTGGCATCTGCACCAGCGCCTCAAGGAACTGCTGACCGCCCGGATCGACGAACGGGTCCGAGAGCGCTGGTGGAAGGATCGGGTCGCCTCTGGTAGCGTCATCGCCTTCGGCGCGCTGCTCGACCCCCAGATCCTGACGCTGGGGTTCGCGCGGCGGTTCACCGGCTATAAACGCCCCGACTTGATTCTATACGACCTGGAGCGGCTCAAGCGGCTGCTGACTGATCCCCTACACCCAGTGCAGATCATCTTCGCCGGCAAGGCTCACCCGGCCGACGGCGACGGCAAGCGCTTGATCCAGAAGATCTTTCGCCTGGCCCAGGACCCCAAATGCGCCGGTCGGATCGCTTTCGTGGAGGACTACGACCAGCAGTTGGCCGAGTACCTGGTCCACGGGGTGGACGTGTGGCTCAACAACCCCCTACCGCCCCTGGAGGCCAGTGGCACCAGCGGGATGAAGGCCAGCGTCAATGGCGTGCCCAATCTCTCCATCCAGGACGGATGGTGGATTGAGGGGTATCATGGAGACAACGGTTGGGCTTTTGGCGAGGAGGATGTCCAAGGGGATCGTTTCCGGGCTGATGCCGAGGCGCTCTACTGTCTGCTTGAGGAACAGGTCATTCCACTTTACTATCGGCATTCCGACGATGGGGTGCCTCACGAGTTCGTGCGGGTCATGAAGGCAGCCATCAAGAGCGTGGCGCCGGCCTTCAGCGCCCGACGGATGGTGAAGGAGTACGCGGAGCGATTCTACGTCCGGGCGCTGGGGATGGCGGGTGACTAATCGTTGTAGTTGGAGGAATACTATGAAGCGCATTGCAGTACTCACTAGCGGAGGGGACGCCCCGGGCATGAACGCCGCCATCCGTGCCGTGGTGCGCACAGGGCTGGAGCAAGGTTGGGAGGTTCTGGGTATCCACCAGGGTTATGCCGGCCTGATCGCCGGGAACCTCGATTCGATGAGCGCCCGCGACGTGGGCGGCATCATCCAACTGGGCGGCACGGTACTGGGCAGCGCCCGCTGCGAGGAGTTCAAGACCGTGGAGGGCCGCCGGCAGGCGCTGCGCATGTTGGCGGATCGCGCCGTCGAGAGCCTGGTCGTCATCGGAGGCAACGGCTCCCAGGCCGGTGCTCACGCCCTCTCCGAGATGGGCTTTCCGGTGGTCGGCGTGGCCTCGACCATCGACAATGACCTGCATGGCTCGGAGATCACCGTCGGAGTGGATACCGCCCTCAACGTCGCATTGGAGGCCATCGACCGACTCAAGGTCACCGCTGCGTCCCACCACCGTGCCTTCCTGGTCGAGGTGATGGGGCGCGAGTGTGGCTACCTGGCGCTGATGGCCGGCATCGCCGGCGGGGCCGAGGTCACCATCGTCCCGGAGGTAGAAGCCGACCCTGAGGTTGTGGCGGCGGAGCTGCGTGCAGCCTACGAGCGCGGCAAGCCCCACGCCTTGGTCGTGGTGGCCGAGGGCGCGCGCTACAACGCCGAAGGGCTGGCCGGTTACTTCAAGAAACATCGCGAGCGGCTGGGCTTTGACCTGCGGGTGACGGTGCTGGGCCATGTGCAGCGGGGAGGGACGCCCGGCGCTTTCGACCGGCTGTTGGCCTCCCGCCTGGGCGCGGCCGCCGTCGAGCGCTTGGCCCACGGCGAGCACGGGGTGCTGGTGGGGCTGATCAGGGACGAGATCGCGACCACGCCGCTGAACGAGGTGATTGCCAACAGGAAATCGTTGGATCCGCAGTTGCTGGCTTTGGCCCGCGTACTGGCAAAATAGCCGATGGAGGTGAACGATGTCTGTGACTGATCTCTTCTGGGTGTTTCTCATCCTCGTATCGCTCCAGCCTGCCATGGAGTTAGGCTTATCCGTGAGCACCGAGATGCTGCAGGAGGTATACGATCTGATGCAGCTCTATCCCCAGGCGGCTCAGCGGCGCCCTTCAGTACAATACATCCCGATTCCCTACCAGCGTGAAGAGCCAGAGCAGCCATCTCCAAGGCATTAGTAGAACATGACCTCGGAATCCATCGACTCGTCTACCGGGAGATCGCTTGTCCGGGTGCTGCGTTATTTGCTGCCCCTCGTCTTGCTGGGGTTGGCGGTGCACGTCATCCTGCCACAAATCGCCACCATCGAGCGCTCGCTCCAGGTCATCGAAGGGATGGTGTGGTGGGCGGTGGCGCTGGCTGTGGCAACACAGGTGCTGAGTTACCTGGGCAGCGGGTATCTGCTCAAGACGCTCGTTGCTATCATGGGGCAGCGGCTCTCGGTGGCGCGCGGCACGGCGATCTTTGCAGCCGCGTCGAGCATGGGCTTGGTGGCAGGCGGCCCCGTGAGCAACGTCGCCGCGACCTTTCGCTGGATGCGCGGCAGCGACGTCAGCACGGAAGGCGCCGTGCTGGCCAGTTCGCTGCCCACGGTGTTCTACGATTCGGCAATGGCGGTCGCGGGCATCTTCGGGCTCGTCCAACTGCTGGTCTTGCACGATCTTTCTATCCTGCAGACCATCGGGTTCGGGTTCACTCTGTTGGTGCTGAGTCTCATCGCCGGCGTGGCCATTTGGGGCACGCGCCATCGCACTCGGCTCACGACGCTGGCGGTGCGCCTGACAGGCCGTTGGGCCAAGCTGCGCCGCCGCCCCTACGATCCGGGCACGACAGAGACTGCCGTTGGGCGCTGGTTCGGCGCCTGGGATGCCCTGCGCGCCGGTGGCTGGCGCGGGCCGATGCTGGGCGCGGCACTCAACACCGGCTTCGATATGCTGACCCTGTACTTTCTGTTCGTTGCCGCCGGTCACCCGGTCAGCCTTGGAGTTCTCCTGGCAGGCTACGGGCTGCCGCTGCTGCTGGGCAAGGTGTCCTTCCTGCCTGGCGGGGTAGGCATCGTAGAGGCTACGATGGCCGCGCTGTACAATGGCCTGGGTGTGCCCAACGGCGTGACTGTGGTG
>DAOUDX010000220.1:0-65246 GCA_034430835.1 Anaerolineae bacterium | reverse complement strand
CTTATCCACCTGGCACAGCAACGAATATAGGCGAAATCCTTACATTGACCAGTTGTGGGCAAACTTTTGCATCGTAACCAAGGATCATTTTTACCATGTGGGTGCTAAAGAGACAAACCGAAATCCTATGCTGGAAGCTCTGGTGATGAATTACCAGCTTCAGCCTGAGGAGAAACCAAAGGCAGAAGAGCTTGTCCAGTTGCAACTCCTGGAGACTCGCGGCACTTAAGACTTAGCCTCCCCATGATCGACAAGTACTTCTCAATCCCCTCCCACTATCATCTATGGAACAGAAACTAGCATCGTTGAAAAACACCCTCGCTGACATGGGCAGCGTGCTCGTCGCCTACTCCGGCGGCGTCGATAGCACGCTCCTGCTCCGGGCGGCGCTGGACGCGCTGGGGCCGGAGAGCGTGCTGGCCGTGACGGCCACCTCACCCGTCTACCCGCGCCGGGAGGTCGAGGCCGCGGGTGAGCTGGCACGTGCCTTGGGCGCGCGCCACCGCCTCTTCCCCGCCTGCCAGATGGAGGACGAGCAGTTCCTGCGGAATCCGCCGCGCCGGTGCTACTTCTGCAAGCTGGGGATCCTCCGGCAACTGGTCGCCCTGGCCCAAGAAGAGGGCTTGGCCTGGGTCATCGAGGGCACCAACGCCGACGACAGCCACGATTACCGCCCCGGTGTGCAAGCGGTGCAAGAGACGCCGGGCGTGCGCAGCCCGCTGGAGGAAGCCGGGCTGACCAAGGCGGACATCCGTACTCTCTCGCGCCGGTTGGGCCTGCCGACGTGGGACGAGCCGGCCCGGCCTTGCCTGGCAACGCGCTTCCCCTACGGTACGCGCATCACGCCCGAAGGGCTAGCGCGGGTGGAGGCGGCCGAAGTGTTCCTGGACGAGTTGGGCTTTGGCGATCTCCGGGTGCGGGATCACGGAGACGTCGCCCGTATCGAGGTGCCACCCGAAGAAATCACCCGCCTGGCGCAGCCGGAGGTACGCGCGCAAATCATCGCCCGATTCAAAGAGTTGGGCCATGCTTACGTGACACTCGACCTGGAAGGATATCGGCGGGGGAGTCTGAATGTATCTATTGAGGACAAGGAGTAAGAAGTATGGAGTAGGGAGTAAGTAGAGATTTCTTTCCCCCTTACTTCTTACTCCCTACTTCCGCTCAAGTGATTAAACACTCCCGTTCCCGTGTATCATTTCTAGAAACCTCACACCTGGAGAACATCTATGAACCCCCGATGGCTCAGCGAGTTGCTAGAGAACGTCCAGCAAGGCACCCTCAGCGTGGAGGATGCTCTCGAACGGCTGCGCGGCTTTCCCTACGAGGACGTCGGCGGCTTCGCCCGGGTGGATAGCCATCGCAGCCTGCGCAAGGGGTTCCCGGAGGTGGTCTTTTGCCCCGGCAAAACCACAGAGCAGATCGTGCAGATCGTGGCGCGGATACGGGAGCGGGAGGGGCGCGTGATGGCCGCCCGCGCCAGCGCCGACGTGGCCGAGGCGGTGCAGGCGGCCTTCCCTGACGCCGTCTACCACACCGCCGCGCGCATGATCGTCGTCGGCGGGCCAGCGCCCCAGAGCGGGCGGGGCACGGTGCTCGTGGTCAGCGCGGGCACCGCCGACATCCCTGTGGCTGACGAGGCCGCCGTGACCGCTGAGACGCTGGGCAGCCCAGTGGAGCGGCTCTACGATGTCGGCGTGGCAGGCATCCACCGCCTCCTGGGCAACCGCGAGCAGATCATGGCGGCCAACGTGCTGGTCGTGGCGGCGGGGATGGAGGGCGCGCTGGCCAGCGTCGTTTCGGGGCTGGTAAGCCGCCCGGTCATCGCCGTGCCCACCAGCATCGGATACGGAGCCAGCTTCGGCGGGCTATCGGCGCTGCTGACCATGCTCAATAGCTGCGCGCCAGGCGTGGCGGTGGTCAACATCGATAATGGGTTCGGCGCAGGGTACACGGCGCACTTGATTAACCAATGAGAAGAACCTTTGTAAAAAGAGGAGTAGGGAGTAAGAAGTAGGGGAACTCCCTCTAATCCTTACTCCCTACTCCTTACTCCCCTTGCTGGCAGATATTAGCTCTTCTGAAAGGAACTCCCATGGCAACCATCGCTTACCTCGACTGCTTCTCCGGCGTCAGCGGCAATATGGTTCTCGGCGCGCTGCTCGACGCCGGGTTGGAGCTGGAGCGGCTGGAGGCGGAGCTGGCCCGCCTGCCCATCTCCGGCTACACGGTCAAGGTCGAGGCTGTCAAGCGGCACGGGATACGTGGCACCCACATCGAGATCGAGGTATCGGAGCAGGGTGTGGAGCGGCACCTGCACCACATCGAAGAGATCATCCAGGACAGCGACCTGCCGGAGGAGGTCAAGGCACGAGGCCTGGCTATTTTCCGCCGGTTGGCACAGGCGGAGGCCAAGGTGCACGGCGCGCCGGTCGAATCGATCCACTTCCACGAGGTAGGCGCGATGGACGCCATCGTGGACGTGATGGGCGCGGCTATCGGCCTGTGGCTGCTGGGCGTGGAGCGGGTCTATGCCTCCCCTGTCCACGTCGGGCGCGGCGCGGTCGAATGCGCCCACGGCATCCTACCGGTACCCGTCCCGGCGACGCTTGAATTGCTACAGGGCGTGCCCATCTATGGGCGAGACGTGGACGCGGAGCTGGTCACCCCCACCGGCGCGGCGATCCTCACCACCGTGACGGAATCGTTCGGCGGCGTGCCCATGATGCGCGTGAAGCAGATCGGATACGGGGCAGGCACCCGCGAGCTGCCAATCCCCAACCAGCTGCGCCTCTCTGTGGGTGAAGTGGACGAGAAGGCAGAAAGCCACGAAGAAGACAACGCTACCCTGATCGAGACCAACATCGACGACATGAACCCCCAATGGTACGAGCATGTCACCGCACGGCTGTTCGCTGCCGGGGCGCTGGACGTCTTCTTGACGGCGATCCAGATGAAGCGCGGGCGGCCCGCCACCCAGTTGAGCGTGCTCGTGCCGGAGGAGCGCGTGGCAGACGCGCTCGACATCCTGTTCGCCGAGACGACGACCATCGGCGCGCGCGCACACCCGGTGCGGCGTTGGAAGCTGAAGCGTGAGATCGTCTCTGTCGAAACGGTCTACGGCCCGATCGACGTCAAGGTGGCCCGACGTGGTGAGATGGTGCTGAACGTCACACCGGAGTACCGGGATTGCCAGCGCATCGCCACAGAGCAGGGTGTTCCCCTCAAACGAGTGCACCAGGCAGTGATGGAAGCTATCGGTCACCAGTTGGCAGGTGAAGAGTAATCAGTTCCCAGCCTCTTCTCCTTACAAGTCCGACCACGAGCGAAACTCACACTTGCAGCCTAGGACAAAGAGGGATATACTTATCCCCGGGATGCACTGACGAAAAGTAAACCTCTGTTCTATCCACACTTTTCTATCACGAGATTCACCGGCAAGCAGCGAATCCTTGAAAGGGGGTGGTGTTTGCGAGATACACCATAGATGCACTTAGTCGTAAGCCGCTTTGCTCAAATCTCAAAAGAGGAGGATAAATAAGGTGAATACAAAGCGCGTACTCGTATTGATTGCAGTTGTGGCCTTGATAGCTGCGGGGACGTTGACCGGGTGCTGCCCGGCCAAGCTGGGCACTGAAAAGAACCCCATCATCATGTCGTTCGTCCCGTCGGGCGATACCGAGGAGATCATCGCCAGCGGCGATGCGATCGCCCAGATGATCACCGACAAGACCGGCTTGGTCGTCAAGGCCAACGTCGGCACCGACTTTGCCGCCGTGCGCGAGGCGATGGGCGCGGGCAAGGCCCACATCGGCTGGCTCAACACCTTCAACTACGTGCTGGCCAACGAAAAGTACGGCGTGGACGTTGCTCTCGTGACGGTGCGCTTCGGCACCAACTTCTACACAGGCGAGATCATTGTCCGCGCCGACAGCGGCATCACGTCGCTGGCGGATCTCAAGGGCAAGACCATGTGCTGGGTGGACCCCAACTCCACGTCCGGGTACATCATCCCGCGCATCATGCTCAAGGCCAACGGAATCGATCCCGACGTCGACTTTGCCAAGCAGGTGGAGGCCGGCTCGCACAACAACGTCGTCGCAGCAGTTTACAACGGCGACTGTGACGCCGGCGCTTGTTACTCCGACGCACGCAGCTCGATTGAGGAGGACTATGCTGACGTGAAGGACGTGGTCTCCATCTTAGCTACCACGACCGAAATCCCCAACGACACCGTGGCGTTTGCCAAGAATGTCCCTGCGGACGTACGTAACCAGATCACCCAGGCGCTGCTGGATATCTCCGCGAGTGAGGATGGACAGGCAGCCCTGAATTCGCTCTACTCCATCGACGGGCTGGAAAAGGCCGACGATTCCTTCTACGATGCATTCCGCGCCGACCTGAGCGCGGCTGGAATGGACATCGAAGAACTAGCAAAGTAACGGCAGTAAACATCGCGTGGGGGCGGGGCAGACCCGCCCTCACGCAATTCTGATTCAACGATCGAATTCATTCATATTTTACAATCTGTCTTCCGAATCCCAATCACAGGGAGGCGCCATGCTACAAGTGGAACATCTAACCAAGGTTTACCCCGATGGCACGGTCGGCTTGCACGACATCAGTTTCGAGGTGGAAGAAGGCGAGTTCCTGGCCGTGATCGGGCTGTCGGGATCGGGCAAATCGACCCTGCTGCGCTGCATCAACCGGCTGATCGAGCCTACCGCAGGGCGCGTCATCTGGAACGGCGTCGACGCCACCGCCGCCAAGGGAGAGGAACTGCGCCACATCCGCCGCCAGATCGGCATGGTCTTTCAGCAGTTCAACCTGGTCAAGCGCTCCTCGGTGCTGACCAACGTCCTCTCCGGCCGCCTGGGATACGCCAACCCCTGGAGCAGCCTCGTTCACATCTTTCCAGCCGAGGAGCACCAACGGGCCATAGCAGCCCTGGAGCGGGTGGGGATCGCGGAGCAGGCCAACAAGCGCGCCGACCAGCTCTCCGGCGGGCAGCAGCAGCGCGTCGGCATCGCCCGCGCGCTGATGCAGGAACCCCAGTTGATCCTGGCCGACGAGCCGGTGGCCAGCCTCGACCCCGTGCTGGCCCATTCGATCCTGCGATACCTGGAGCTGCTGAACCGAGAGGACGGCATCATGGTCCTCTGTAGCCTGCACTTCCTGGACCTGGTACATCGCTACGCCACCCGCGTCGTCGGCCTGAAGGACGGCGAAAAGGTCTTCGAGGGACTTCCCAAGGAACTGACCCGCGAGCGGTTCAAGGAGGTGTACGGCGAGGAAGCCGAGATGGTCACCGTCGGCGGCGAGCTGGCGGCGTAAAGGGGGAAGCCACATGGAACCCACGACCGAACGCACTTCCCGTACCTCGTGGCTGAAGGCGCTCGCCTCTCTTGCCATCCCCGGCCTGGGACAGATATTGCAGGGTGAGCGCACCAGGGGGATTGGTCTCCTCGTCACGGTGGCCGCCCTCGTCGGCCTGATTCTGTGGCAGCAGACGCTCATCCTCTTCGTTCCCCTGGCGGCCGTGTGGCTCTGGGGTGTCTGGGACGCCATTCAGCGCATGCGGAATCGTCCCTCCGGCACCGCCGCGCCGTTCCTACTGGCCGCCCTGATCGTCTACGCTCTGGGAATACGAGCGACGGAGCTCGACCCGCAGCGCATCATCACCGGCTGGCCGCGCGCCAAGCCCATCGTCAGCGCCTTGTTCGATCCAGAGCTGATGGAATACCCCACCGAGGACCGCATCGGCAACGTGCCCATCCAGGTCCCCTGCATCGACCCGCTGCCTGAGCCGGATATCAGCGCCTCGCAAGATCCCAGTCTGAGTGCGAACGTCTCCTGCGCCGCCGCGGGCGAGACGATCGTTGTGGAAGGCGCGGGCTTTTTCCCCGATTTTGAGGCGGAGGTATGGTGGCAGAACCCCATCGGCGACTGGCAAAAGATCATCAAGGACAAAGAGCAGTTGACGGTCGTCACCGATGGAGAGGGCAAGTTCCAGGTCTCCCTGGACGTGCCCACAACGGCGGTGCCCATCGACAGACTGCCTGTGCCGGGCGAGACGCAGACGCACCGCATCGAGGTGCGCCAGCACAAGCCCTACGGGACGCGCCAGCCCACACAGACGATGAGCCTGGTCCTGGAAAAGACCGGCGAGACCATCGCCCTGGCCTTTATCGCCACGGCGCTGGCAATTCCCATTGCTATTCCCTGCGGCCTCTTGGCCTCGCGCAACCTGATGTGGAGCAGCCCCATCTCGCGCATTGTCTATTACGTGGTGCGCATGCTGCTGAACATCACCCGCTCGATCGAGACATTGATCTGGGCTATCATCTTTGCCGTGTGGGTCGGGGTGGGGCCTTTTGGCGGCACCTTGGCATTGTTTCTCCACTCCGTCGCCGCGTTAGGCAAGCTCTACTCGGAGGCCATCGAGGGGATCGATCCCGGGCCGATCGAGGCCGTCCGCGCCACCGGCGCTAACTGGCTGCAGGTCGTCGTCTACGCCGTGCTGCCCCAGTTCATGCCGTCATTCATGTCCTTCACCCTCTACCGCTGGGACATCAACGTGCGCATGTCGACCGTGATCGGCCTGGTGAGCGACGCCGGCCTGGGCTTCCTGGTGATCCAGTGGATCCGCCTGGGCAAGTACAACGCCATGGCCACGTCCATCATCGCTATCGTCCTGATCGTCGCGATCCTGGACTTTGCCAGCGCGGCCCTGCGCAAGCGCATCATCGAGGGGGTGCCAGCCACCAAGCGGCACGGCCCGTTCCGGCGCTACGGCGTGCCGGCCTTGTTGGTAGTCTGCTTCGTCGCGCTGTTTGTGTGGTCGTGGCAGGTCGCGCAAATTAACGTTGTCGAGTTCCTTGGCAGTATTCCCGAAGGCCTGCACATCGCTCAACGATTCCTCACACCTGAGCTGATCACCCGGCCCACCGAGGAACACAGCGTCACCGCCGTCCTGCCCGTTCCCTGCGGCGCGGGCAAGGCCGTTCCTCCGCTGCAGAGCGGGCCGCGGGTCGATCTTTCGCTCTCCTGCGCCGCCGTCGGCGAGGACCTGGTGATCACGGGGCACGAGCTGCCGCCCGACACACGCGTCTCGGTGCGCTGGCTCCTCAGCGGCGAGCGCTACCTGCGCATCCAGAAGGACTGCTGCGACACCGATGGATCGGGCACCTTCCGCCTGGAGACCAAGGTGCACCCTCTGCTGGAGATCAACCCCGACACAGGGCAGACCGAGGCCGGGAGCGTAGCCATCACCTGGAAGGAGGTCGTCGGCGGTCCGAGACCCAGCGAGGCGACCGGCACAGTTCTCAATCTCTCCATCGTCACGCTGCTGATGGCGCTGCTGGCGACCACGTTGGGCTCGCTCTTCGCCATCCCGTTGAGCTTTTTGGGCGCGCGCAACATGATGGGGAATAGCATCGTGGGGAGGGCGGTCTACACCGTGTCTCGCTTCATCTTTAACCTGTGGCGCTCGGTCGAGCCGATGATCCTGGCCGTCATCTGGGCCAGTTGGGTGGGATTTGGGCCCTTCGCCGGCGTGCTGGCGCTGGCCATCAACAACATTCCCAACTTGGCCAAGCTCTTTTCCGAGACCATCGAGGAGATCGACGCAGGGCCGGTGGAGGCAGTCACCTCGACCGGGGCCAACCGGTTGCAGACGCTGATCTACGCCGTAGTCCCGCAGCTTGTGCCGCGCTTCCTGGCCTACATCCTCTACCAATGGGATATCAACATCCGCATGTCGACCGTCATCGGTTTCGCCGGGGGCGGCGGCATCGGCCAGCAGATGCGGATCTGGATAGGCTTGGACGATTACGGAGCGGTGGGAGTGACCGTGTGGGCCGTCGTGGCCATGGTGTGGAGCATGGACTATATCAGCGCCAAAGCGCGGGAGCGGCTGACGTAGGCTGATGGTCACGTCGCCTGGCCTAGCCGTCGTCATTGTCAGTTGGAACGTGCGCGGGCTACTGACCGCCTGCCTGCGCTCCCTCCTCGCCGACCTGGCAAGCACCGAGTTAGAGACCGAGGTGTGGGTGGTCGATAACGGGTCCTCCGATGGCACGCCGCAGATGGTGGAGGAGGCGTTCCCCAACGTCCACCTCGTCGCCAGCGATGATAACCTGGGCTTTGTGCGGGGCAACAATCGCGCACTGAACGAGATTCTGGATCGGGAAGCGCCGCCCGTCGATTACTTCTGGCTGCTGAACCCCGATACGGAGGTGCAGCCGGGGGCGACGGCGGCGCTCGTCGCCGCGCTGGAGACCCACCCTCAAACAGGTATCGTCGGCCCCAAGCTCCTCTACCCCGACGGCTCGCTCCAGCACTCGGCCTTTCGCTTCCCCGGGCTGGTGCAACTGCTGTTCGAGCTTTTCCCCCTGCCCGCCCGGCTCTACGATACGCCCCTCAACGGGCGCTACCCGCGTCGCCTCTACGAAGGCACCGAGCCCTTCACCGTGGATCATCCCCTGGGCGCGTCGATGCTGGTGCGCGGCGAGGCCATCGCTGACGTGGGGCTGATGGACGAAGACTTTTTCATGTACTGCGAGGAGATCGACTGGTGCTGGCGCATGCGCGAGACCGGCTGGCGGGCGCTCTGCGCCCCCGCCGCCCATGTGATTCACCGCGCCGGCCAGTCGAGCGGGCAGGTCCGCATTCCCTCCTTCATCAATCTGTGGAGAAGCCGGGCGTGGCTCTACGCCCGCCACCACGGGCCGCTGAAAAGGTGGCTGGCGAAGATGCTGGTCCGCGTTGGAATGCGGCGACGCCAGCGCAAAGCCTCCCCTGAGATGATGGAAGCCTGCCAGCAGATCGTCCAGACGTGGAAGGAAATCCTTTGAAGGTCACTGCCATTGTCCCCGCGCGAGACGAGGAGCACGACATCGTAGACTGCCTGGAAAGCCTGTCGTGGGCGGATGAGCGGGTCGTCTTCCTCGATTCCCGCACCCTGGATCGCACGGCGGAGCTGGCCCGGGAAGCTGGCGCGCGCGTTCTCCAGCACACCTTTGAGAGCTTTTCCCAGTTCCACAACGCCGCACTGGATCGGGTAGAAGCCGAGTGGGTTTTGTTCGTGGATGCCGACGAACGCTGAACGCCGGAGTTGGCCGTGGAAGTACGGGAGGTGACGGCGGGAGACCGGGAAGAGGTGCTCTGGTGGGTGCCGCGCCACAACTACGTCTTCGGCCGCCTCACGCTGGGCGCAGGCTGGTACCCGGACTATCAGCCGCGCCTGCTCCTGAGAGGCCGCACGCGCTGGGAACGGCCTGTCCACGAGATCGCCGTGGCCGACGGGCCGGAGGGCAAACTGCGAAACGCGCTCATCCACTATAATTACGCCGACCTGACCGATTTCACCGCCCGGCAGCAACGCTACACCGACATCGACGCATCCATCCTGTTCGAGGAAGGCATCCATCCCCGTTTCTACACGCCCTATTCCCAAGCCGTGCGCCACTTTCTGTGGCGGTTCCTCACACTGGGAGGCGTGCGGGATGGGCTGCACGGCCTGTGGCTGAGCTTGCTGATGGCCTACTACGAGGCGGTGAAATACCGCAAGTTGGCCCGACTGTGGCAGCAAGCCGATCTTTGACGACTCAGGCTAGGTGTGCTATACTTCCCGCCGGACTCATCGGAGCGTCGTCGCAGCGTCATCCGAGGATGGTTCACTGATGAACGAGCCCGTACTCGTACTCAACGGCAATTACGAGCCGATCAACGTCTGCACCACCAGGCGGGCCATGGGGTTGATCCTGGCGGACAAGGCCATGGCGCTGGAGAACGGACGAGGCATCATCCGCACGATCTCCCGCAACTACGAGCGCCCGTCCGTCATCCGCCTGTTCTACGTCGTGCGTAGCCCACGCCCTCGCGTGCGGCTGTGCAAGCGCGAGATCCTGCGCCGCGATAATCACCGCTGCCAGTATTGTGGCCGAGAGACGAGCCAACTGACGCTCGATCACATCGTGCCACGTCATCGGGGCGGTGAACACTCCTGGGAGAACCTGGTGGCTGCCTGTCCGCAGTGCAACCGGCGCAAGGGCGGGCGCACACTGGTGGAGGCTCACATGAAGTTGTTGCGCCAACCCCACGAGCCGCGCCCCTCAGCAGAGTACCTCTACGGGCGCTACAAGGACGGCAACGGAACCTGGTCCAGGTATTTGGAGGGGTGGTAGGAGAAGGCGGGCTACGGGCTGCATAATTGCGCGAAACGTAAAACGTAAGGCGTAAAACGTAATCTCTCTTTTGCGCTTTACGTTTTACTTTTTACGTTTCACGCCACCATTGACAGCACGACCACACCACTGTACAATCTCACCACATTGCCCAGGAGGTCTTGTGAGCAAATCATTCAACTACGGCGGACAAGCGGTTCTCGAAGGCGTGATGATGCGCGGAGCGCGCACGATGGCCGTTGCGGTGCGTCACCCCGATGGACACATCGTCCTGGAAACAGAGCCGCTGAACGAGAGACTCTACACCGGCCCGATCAGCCGCACCCCCTTCGTGCGCGGGCTGGTGATGCTGTGGGACGCACTGGGCCTAGGGACGAAGGCGCTCAAGATGTCGGCAGACGTGGCAGTGGGCGAAGAAGCGTCTCTCGCAGGGCCTGCCACCTGGGGAATGATGATCCTGGGCTTGGGACTGGGCGTCGCGCTCTTCATGATGCTGCCCTCCTTCCTGGCAGGACTCGTCGCCCCCTACCTGCCCTCGGAATGGCTAACCAGCCTGGTCGAGGCGATCATGCGACTGACCCTCATCATCGGCTACATCTGGGCCATCGGCTTCCTGCCCGACATAAAGCGGGTCTTTGCCTATCACGGGGCGGAGCACAAGACGATCCACGCCTACGAGGCCGGTGCCGGGCTGACCGTGGAGGAGGTGCGCGACTTTACGACGGCGCACACCCGTTGCGGCACGGCTTTTCTCCTCACAGCAGCTCTGATAACGTTTCTCCTGTTCGCCCCCTTTGGCAAATTGCCCCTGAGTTGGCGAGTGATCAGCCGGCTCATCCTGCTCCCCGTTATCGCCGGCGCCTCCTACGAGTTCATCCGCCTGTCGGCCCGCCTCATCGATCGGCCCTGGATGCGGGTGCTGGCCGCGCCCAACATGGCGCTCCAGCGCCTGACGACGCGCGAGCCGGACGACGGGATGCTGGAGGTGGCCATCACGGCGCTCAAGGCGGTACTGAGGAGCGAGGGGATACTGGACCAGGAAGCAGTTGAGGAAAAAGTAGACGAGGCAAAGGATGGACATCCTGGAGACGATTGAGCGGCGGGTCAGCGTTAGAAGCTACGCGGAGCGCCCGGTAGAACAGGTTGTTCTGGAGCGGCTGCTTGCCGCCGCCAACGCTACCAACCGGCTGACGGAGACACTGCCGCGCGTCGCGCTGATCAGCGGGGCGGAGCGGACGCAGCGCGTCATCAAATTCATCGTCGGCTCCTACGGCTTGATTCAAACCCCGCCGCACCTCTTGGTCGGAGTGGTACCAGAAAAAGGCGACCTGGCTCGACTCGACCTGGGATACGTGCTGGAGCAGGTTGTCCTGGAAGCGACCGGGCGGGGTCTGGCCACGTGCTGGATCACCGGCACCTACGATGCCCAGAGCGCCGGGGACGTGGTAGGACTGTCTCAGGGAGAAACGGCGGCAGCCGTCGTCGCGCTGGGATATCCCAGCGAGCGCGCCCTAGGCCGCCTTCGCAGTCAGACCGTGCACCGGCTGGCCGGCGGCAGGCGCAGACCGCTGGAAAAGATCGTCTTTGCCGAGCGCTGGGGAGAATCTTGGTCGCCGCGCGCTGCCAACGACCCGACGCTTGTGTCGGTACTGGAGCACGCCCGCCTGGCCCCGTCGGCTCACAATGGCCAGCCGTGGCGCTTCGTCGTCCGGCCCGACGACTTGGTGCTGGCGCTGGTACGGCCCAAGCCCATCGACGCGGGCATCGTGATGGCCCACGCCGCGCTGGCTTCTGCCGCGCTGGAGCGCGAAGGACGATGGGAAGTGCGATGGCGTGACGACGCGCTGGCGCAAGCGTGTGGCTTGCCGAACGACGTGATCCCCGTGGCAGTTTTCGGGTAAAGGGAGGGATCGATGAACGTCCAAAAGCTGCTATACCGGAGCCTGGCGCTAGCGCTGATCCTGTGGCTCCTGGTTGGGTGCTGTGCTGTCCCCCCGGACGGCCTGACAGACGACGAGGCTGCCACGCTCCGCAGCCTGGAGAAGGTGGATGACTATCCGCTCTACACGATGCACTTCCACGGCGCGTACGATCAGTACAACGACCGGGCGGGAACGCACGCGGCGCATCCGTGGGCCTGCTCACTCTTCGCCGTTCTGGGCGACGAGGACAACGTGCTCTACGGTCGCAACTTTGACTGGGAGTACAGCCCTGCCCTGCTCCTGTTCACCGACCCACCCGACGGATACGCCTCAGTCTCAGTGGTCGATATCGCCTACCTGGTCGAGGAAGACCGGGTCAAGTCGCTGACCGACCTGCCCCCGGCCGAGCGTGAGCCGCTGCTGGCGGCACCGTTCTGGCCTTTCGACGGCATGAACGAGCACGGACTCGTCGTCGGCATGGCCGCCGTGCCCGAGAGTGAGATGCCCAACGATCCGGCCAAAGAGGCCATTGGTTCGCTGGCCGTCATCCGGGAGATGCTCGACCACGCCCGCGATGTGGACGAGGCCGTAGCCACCATGGAGAGCTACAACGTCACCTGGGACGGCGGCCCGCCCCTGCACTACCTCGTCGCCGACGCATCAGGGCGCGCGGTGCTGGTCGAGTTCTATGCGGGTGAGATGGTGGTCATTCCCAACGAGACGCCCTTCCACCTGGCGACCAACCACCTGCGCGCCACGGCCACCGGGGATGGCGGGTGCTGGCGGTATGCCATACTCGACGAATGGCTCGCGGAAGCCGAGGGAAAGTTTTCTCCCCAGGAGGCTATGGCTCTCCTGAGCGACGTGTCGCAGGACGGCACGCAGTGGTCGATCATCTACGACGCGAGCAGCGGCGACGTGCGCGTGGCGATGGGGCGGGAGTACGACGGCGTCCACGCCCTCCACTTGGACCTCGCAGGCGAGTAAGCGCGATTTCGCAGTCGCGCGGGACCGCCAGCACTTGGCGTTCCGCAGGTTTGAGCTACAATAGGCCAGCGATGGTCACCTTCGACCTCCAACTCACCACCATCACCCACGGCGGCGCGGCGCTGGGCCGGCACGAGAGCCGCGCCATCTTTGTTCCCTACGCGCTGCCCGGCGAGACCGCACGCGTCGAGATCGTCGAGGACAAGGGCCGCTACGCGCACGCCCGCTTGGTCGAGGTTCTGGAGCCCTCACCCGACCGCGTGGAGCCACCCTGTCCCTACTTTGGCCTCGACGCCGGTGGCGGCGCCTGCGGCGGCTGCCAGTGGCAGCACGCCGACTACCCAGCGCAACTGCGCTTCAAGGCCGAGATCGTGGCCGACCAGCTCGCGCGCATCGGCAAGATCGCCGAGCCAACCGTGCACCCCACTATCCCCGATTCTGAGGGCTGGGCCTACCGCAACCACGCCCAGTTCCGCCCTGCCCCCGGCGGGAAGCTCGGCTTCCAGGCGGCGGCCAGCAACCGCATTCGTCCTGAGCGACGCCCTGAGTTTATCGAAGGGCGAAGTCGAAGGACCGTCGCCATCGACGCGTGCCTGATCCTTCACCCTATCCTGGCCGACCTCTACGCTTCCCTCGACCTCGACCGTTCGACTGAAGGCTCACGGCAAGGCCTTGAAGGCCTGCTGCGCCTCTCCCTACGCGCAGGCACCGCCACCGGCGACCAGATGCTGGTCTTCGAGATGGCCGACGATCTGCCCCCCGCTCTGGAGATCGATCTTCCCGTCTCCTGCGTGCTACTCCTTTCCAACGGCCAGCACGTCAACCTCATCGGCTCCAACCACATCACCGAGGTCGTCGCCGACCGCGCCTACCGTATCTCCGCGCCGTCCTTCTTCCAGGTCAACATGCCCCAGGCCGAACAACTGGTGCGGCTGGTGATCGACTATCTCGATCTGCAAGGGGACGAGACGGTGCTGGACGCCTACTGCGGCGTAGGACTCTTCACCGCGCCCCTGGCCGAGCGCGCTGGGCTGGTCGTCGGCATCGAACTGGCCCCGGCAGCCGTCGAGGATCTGCTGGAGAACACCGCCGCCTTCGACAACGTGGACGTCATCGAGGGGCCGGTCGAGGCGGTGCTGCCCGACCTGGACGTGGCTATCGACGCTGCCGTGATCGATCCACCTCGCACAGGGTTGGATCGCCTCGCGCTGGACGCGCTGGTCGAGCACCGACCGGCGCGCCTAGTCTACGTCTCCTGCGATCCCGCCACGCTGGCCCGCGACGCCGGGCGGCTGATGGCCTCCGGCTACCGCCTGGTCGAGGTGCAGCCGGTGGACGTGTTCCCGCAGACGTATCACGTCGAGAGTGTGGCACTGTTCATCCTCTCGTGACCGACCTGGCATGTCGGATCGCAGTTTGGCCTTATAGCACATTCGTGGTATAGTACGATGACAGGAGGTCTTCCGTGAGCGAGAACGCAAACATATTGCCAGATCAGCCGGTCGTTCAACTGACCGCAGGCCAACTGGAGACACTCATCACCACGGTCGTGCGGCGTGTGGTGCGCGAAGAGCTTCACGACTACTATGTAAACGAGCATGGCGTCAAAGTGCTGTACACAGCAGAGGAGGCTACCCCTACCTATCTGGCTGAGTTGCAGGAAGACTACGAGGCCATCCAGAAGGGGGAGGTAGAACTGGTTAACGGCGAAGAGGCGGTACAAGAATTCCGGGACATGTAATGTATCGCTACGAATTCACGCCGAAGGCTCAGGCCGCACTGCGCAAACTGGCTCGCAGGAACCTCAAAGCAACCCAAGCCATCATCCGCAAGATTCAGTGGCTGGCCGAGCATGCCGACGAGATTACGCATCAGCCCATCAAGGGTAGCCATTTCTTCAGCCTGCACAGCGGACCGTTCCGTATCCCCTACCTGCTGGACGCGGCCAATCAGCGTATCGTCGTTGACGATATCGCCCAGCACGACAACGCATACGGGCGGATCAACAAACTGGGTTGAGTTGCCTGTCACTCTGCAAGTGGCAGGCAAAAGGCCTTCAAAATGCCTACCGTTCCCCAAAGCGAACTGCCCAAACCTGAATCCTGGAACGAATTCGAGGACATCGTCGCCGACCTCTACACCCGTACCTGGGACGACCCTCAAACACAGCGCTATGGCCGTAGCGGCCAGGAGCAGCAGGGGGTGGACATCTATGGCCGCCCCGCGCATCTGCAAGGCCGCTACGCGGGCGTCCAGTGCAAGCGCTACGACGAGGGCCGCCTCACGCGCAAGAAGATAGAAGCCGAGATCGCCAAAGCCGAGCGCTTCTCCCCGCCCCTGGCCGAGTACACCATCGCCACCACCGACCGCCGGGACAGCAAACTGCAACAGATTGTCCGCCAGATTGACGAGGAGCGGCTGGCGGCTGGCAAGTTCTCCGTTCACGTCATCTTCTGGGAAGATCTGTGCGGCCAACTCTCCCATCCGGCCAACAATGACCTCCTGCTCAAACACTACGCCGATTGGGCGCACCGCTTCAAAGACCTGCCTGCTCCTCCGCCCTCCTGCCCCTCCGCTCCTCCGCCCAACCCCTTCACCGACGTCGTCGCCATCCGCGACCCGGCCCGCTTCGTCGGGCGCGAGCGCATGCTGGAGCGACTGCTGCGCATGCTTGCGGGCGGCTCCGTCGCGCTGGTGGGGGAGCGCAAGATCGGCAAGTCCTCGCTCCTGCACTGCTTGGCCGATCGGCTGCGCCAGGAGCCGGGCCAGGCCGTGGTCTTTTGGGACTTTTACGATTTCGAGGACGCCCGCGGGCTGCTGGCCGAAGCGATCCGCCAACTGGGCGGAGACGGCAAGACCAGGGAGGATCTGAAGCGCGCCGTCCACGGCCGCCGGGCCGTGCTGCTGCTGGACGAGTTCGACCTGGCCCCCGAGCGCGGCTTCGACCTCGACCACCTGCGCGGCTGCCGGGCGCTGTGCCAGGCCGAGCGCGGATTGCGGCTGGTGACGGCGAGCCGGGACCTGCCCAAAGACATCTTTCCCGACCCCGGCAAAGGCTCCTGGCCCTACGACTTTCTCAGCGTCCAACGGCTCGGCCCTTTCACGGAGGACGAAGCCCGGCGCTTGCTG
Source organism: Anaerolineae bacterium (assembly GCA_034430835.1). GTDB lineage: Bacteria > Chloroflexota > Anaerolineae > B4-G1 > B4-G1 > JAFGED01. The sequence continues at coordinate 49,021 of DAOUDX010000220.1, read as the reverse complement.
GCCCACCCCTGGGTGCCCGACGCGCTGCACTTCGATACACCTACCTGCGACGAGCTACTCGCCCTTTCTGCCTGCCACCCCTACCGCCTGCAGCGCGCCGCCCACCACCGCCATGAGGCGCTGCACAACCCGGCCTACGACTGGCGCGCCTGCTACGACCTGGATATGGAGGCACTGGGATGAGCGCGAGAAAAGCCTCCCCTCACCCCTTGGGGGAGGGGCCGGGGGAGGGGGAGATGTCCGTCCCCCGCCTCGACTTGGCCCCCAAGCTCAAGCGCCCGCTGCAACTGTGGAACCCGCTCGACTACCTGCGCCTGCTCTATTGGTGCTTCTTCTTCCCCCAGGCGTTGCGCTGGTACGTGGAGACCTTTGCCGATCCCGAACACCGCGAAGCCACGGGCCGCGACCTGCTGCCCGCGCTGCGCCAGGATCGGGTGCAGCGAGACCTGGCCTTCCAAGGCTTGCTCTTGGTTGCTTTGATGCCTCTGGCGGCGTCTGTCTCCCTGTGGATGCTAAACGAGCACATCAATTGGCCTCACATAGTAGTCACAATGTTAGGCATAGTGTTCAGCTTAGAGGTCGGCGTTCTAAGAAGTGTAGCAGGAAGTAGAGCAAGCGGCGTGGCGAGTAGTGTAGCGCTTAGCGTGACATATAGTGCAGTATCCGCCGTGGTATTCAGCATGTCGACCAGTGCAGAGCCCAGCTTTGCGCTAGGGGTGATGTGCATCGCGCTCGGCGTGGCGCTCGGCGTGGCGCTCGGCGTGGCGTTCGGCGTGACGGGCGGCGTGACGCTCAGAGTAGTGAGTGGCGTGGCAGTCGGCGTGGCAGGCGGCGTGGTACTCAACGTAATGGGCGGCGTGGCGGTCGGCATGGCGAGCGATGTGGTGGATGGCGTGATGCTCGGCGTGGCGGGCGGCGTCGTGGGCATAGTAATGGCTCTACGGACACTAGATTATGCCATCTTGGCGCTCCCCAGCACCTGGGGCTGGCTTCGGGAGGGAGCAGGTCGCGTTACCTGGCTGGCCCTGCCGGGTATGCAGAAGAGACTGGAGAACCGGCTGGCGCGGGATTGGGCCGCTGGCGTCCAAAACGCCAACCAACTGTTGGCTTACACCCTGCAATTCGTCCCGGTTGTGCGGGCAGTCAACGCCGCGCTGGCTCAGGTGCCGGAGGAGCGACTTCTGGCCGCCGTGGGCGAACTGGCCTGCGAGCCATTCGACTGGAACCTGGTACACTTCGGCTCTGCCTCGCTGCACAAGGGAATACGGTACTACGCAACTGCTGGTCTCATCATTCCGTTTTTTTTCTTTCGTCAACTCTTCAAACGAGTCAGGCCAGAATTACGTTTGGACATCCCCGCCCGCGCGGCCTGCGCTGGGTTCTGGTACCTGCATGTGCAGCAGCCGGTGAAAGCGACGGAGGCCTTCGCCGTCGTACGCGCGCTGCCCGGCGGTGAGGAGCTGTGCCTCATCGCTTCTGCGCTGGTGGCGGCGCTGGAGGCCCAGGACCCCGCCGCCGTGGGCCGCTGGATGGAGTACCGCTGTCCTGGCGGGGCCTCTCTGCCCGAATTGCCTGAACCCTACCTGCGCCCCGCCGTCGTAGCCACCCTGCGCCGCCTGCGCGAGGTCGCCCAGGAGGCGGACGTGGCCGTGCACGCCGCCTCCCCCCTGATGCGCTCCTCGGCCATCGGGCGCGCCGTCGCCGCGCTCACCCAATTGCTGGCCGACGTGGACGAGACCTGCCCCGAGCCGGAGCGCGCCATCGTCAGGCAGATCGCCGAGCAATGGCGCGACGTGCTGGCCCGTGCCGGCGGGCAGATCGGCGAGCAGGTGCTGCGCCAGCCGGTCGAGAACCCCTACGAGGGCTACAGCGGCCTGCCGGTCGAGCGCACCTTCGTGGGCCGCGAAACCACCCTGGCCCAACTGGAGCGGCTGTGGGCCGCCTCTCCTGACGCCCCGCTCCCGCCCATCATCCTCTACGGTCACCGCAGGATGGGCAAGACCTCCATCATCCACCACCTCTACCGCCACCGGGGGCCGGAGACGCTCATCGCCCGCACCGATATGCAGGATCTGGTGATGGCCGACCACACCGGCCAACTGCTGCACGGCTTTGCCCGCGCGATCCACGCCGCTGCGCAGGAGGCGGGCCTCACCGCCGGCCCCGCGCCGGGCGCGGACGACTACACGAGCACCGGCGCGGCCCGGATGGCGCTCAACGCGCTGTTGGAGCGGCTGGATCCGCACATGACCGGGCGGCGCCTCACCCTGGCCATCGACGAGTACGAGATCGCCGAGGAAAAACTCGAGAGGGGCGAGTTCGACCCGGCCTTCCTGCGCTACCTGCGCAGCGCCGCCCAGAGGCACCGCTGGTTGGGGCTGCTCTTTGCCGGGCGGCAGGCGCTGGAGGATGAGCTGCGCCACTACAAGGCCGTCTTTTACGGCAGCGCCGAGCCGGTGCGCGTCTCCTTCCTCGCGCGGGAGGCCGCGCTGCACCTCGTTCGCCAGCCCTCGGACGATTTTGCGCTGGAGTACGAGCTCGCGCTGGCCGAGGAGTTGTATCGCCTCACCCACGGCCAGCCCTACCTCCTGCAGCGGCTGTGTTGGGAGCTGGTCAACCGCTGGAACGAGCGCTTCCTGAAAGAGGGGGAGAAGACCCCGCGCACCCTCACCCCCGCCGACCTGGAGGCGCTGCTCACCCCCGATTTCTACCACGAGCTCTTCCTCCAGGCCGATTACTACTTCAGCGGCGTGTGGAGCGAGGCCGGGCCGGACGAGCATCGACTGTTGAAGATTCTTGCGAGTCGCGAGGATGATGCGTCTCTCTCTCGTACAGAGCTGGTCCAAGAAACGGGTCTGGGTCCCGAAAGGGCCGAAGAGGCTATCAAAGATGTACTACGCCACGACCTTGTCGTCGAAGAAGGCGACGTTCTTCGCCTGGCCGTCCCCCTGATGCGCCCGTGGATCCGCACGCTGGCAGAGACCTCCGAGGTCTGATGGCCGCTCCCCTCGTCATCGGCATCGACTCCAGCACCACCGCCTGCAAGGCCATCGCCTGGGATCGGGAAGGGCGGGCCGCGGCCGAGGGCCGGGCGACCTATTCCCTTCTCCAGCCCAAGCCCAACTGGTACGAGCAGGACGCAGAGGCGTGGTGGGATGGCGCGTGCGCCGCACTGCGGGCGCTGCTCGGTCAAATCGATGCAAGCCGGGTGGATGCGCTCTGCATCACCCACCAGCGCGAGAGCTTTGTGCCGGTGGGTAGCGCAGGCCGGCCCCTGCGCAACGCCATCCTGTGGCTCGACGAGCGCAGCCGTGACCAGGTCGCCTTCCTGGAGAAACGGATCGGCGGGGAGCACTTTCACCGGATCACCGGCAAGCCGCTCACCACCAATCCCTCCGTGACCAAGATCGTCTGGCTGATGCAGCACGAGCCGGGGATGGTAGCGCAGACGACCAAGTTCCTGGACGCCCACGCCTTCCTCGTCCACCGGCTGACGGGCGCATTTAGGTCCAGCCTGGCCTCCGCCGATCCGATGGGATTGGTCGATATGGCATCCGGGTGTTGGGCTGCTGACCTGATGGAGGAGTTGGGCCTGCGTCCTGAGCAGTTCCCCGAACTGATACCGCCGGGACAACCCATCGGCTGTGTGAGCGACGAGGCCGCGGCCGCAACCGGTCTGCCGTCCGGGCTATGCGTCATCGCGGGAGCAGGCGACGGCCAGTGCGCTGGCCTGGGTGCCAGCGCCGTCGGCGGCGATCGCGCGTCCCTCAACCTGGGCACCGCCGTAGTCAGCGGTATCGTCCACGACGGCTATCTCACACGCCGGGCCTTCCGCACCCTCTACGCGCCTATCGCGGGCAAGTACTTTCTGGAGACTGTGATTCAGGGAGGGGCATTCACGGTGAACTGGTTCGTGAAGGCATTCGGAGGGAATCCGCATAACTCTGGCCTGAGCGCCCTCGAGGACGCGCTGGAAGCCGCCGCAGCCCAGGTACCGCCCGGCTCTCTGGGTCTCGTGGTCGTGCCGTACTGGAATCACGCGATGACGCCCTACTGGGACCCGGCAGCCTCCGGCATCACCATCGGGTGGACGGGCGCGCACGGACCAGAGCATTTCTACCGCGCTATCCTGGAGGGCATCGCTTTCGAGCAACGGCTGCTGGGCGAGGGGATGGCCACGGCGATGGCCACGACGACGGGCCGGCCGTTCGGAGAGTACGTTGCCCTGGGCGGCGGCAGCCGCAGCGACCTGTGGTGCCAGATCGTGGCCGACGTCACGGGCGTGCCCGTCGTGCGCGCCGCCACGACCGAGGCGACCTGCCTGGGGGCGGGCATCCTCGCCGCGGTTGCAGCGCAGTGGTACCCCAATACAGCCGCCGCTGCCGATGCGATGACCGACACGACGGAGCGTTTCGCGCCCGACCCGGAAACACGGGCGATCTATGACCACATCTACAGCGAGGTCTACCGCCCGCTGTTCCCCACGCTCCAGCCGCTGATCCGTCGCCTGACCGAGCTGACCGAAGACACGGGCTAGGCTCGTGTCACCCACTTCCGCCTGGCAGTCATCGCCCTGACAACCCTCGCTGGATTTTGACATCCTTGCCGCGTCGTGATACTATTATGCCGATGCCGGAAGAGGCCTCATTCGACAAAGATGGAGTAGAAGCCATCCTGTTCGACCTGGACGGGACGCTGATGGACACCGACGACCAGGCCGTGGAGAGGCTGGCACGTCGGCTGCAGAAGCTGCGTTGGCCCAACCCCGGTGACACTGCTCGCCGACTCGTGATGGCCGCCGAGACACCCGGCAACGCTCTCATCACCTTCTTGGATGTCTTCGGACTGGACTCCTCGCTGCGGGCGCTCTCGGACCGGCTCTACGAATGGCGCGGCTTGCGCACGCGGGACAATTTCCGCATCATGACAGGTGTGGGGGATATGCTCCCTGCCCTGAGGGAACGATACAAGCTGGCGGTGGTCACTACCCGGCGCAAGGGCGATGCCGAGGCGTTTCTCGACCAGTACGGGTTGCGCGATCTCTTCGAAGCGCTGGCGACCAGTGACAGTACCTGGCGGCTCAAGCCGCACCCGGCCCCCGTTCGATACGCAGCGCAGAAACTCGGCGTGCCCGTCGAGCGATGCGTGATGGTGGGCGATACGACGGTGGACGTGAGGGCCGCGCGGCGAGCGAGGGCCTGGTCGGTAGCGGTGCTGTGCGGCTTCGGGGAGCGGAAGGAATTGGAACGGGCAGGCGCTTACGTCATCCTCGACCACACCTCGCAGATCTCGTCGCTGCTGTGATGGTAGCCCACCGCGTCGTCGAGGACAGACACGACAAGGGATAACTAGGTGAGTGACAGCATTGCCTACGCCAGAATGGATTCACCGGTCGGGCCGGTGTGGGTCGCCAGGACCGGCGCGGGCATCTGTGCCTTGGGGCTGGGGGGCGGCCAGCCAGAGGCTCTCTTCTGGCAACTGTCACGGTACGTCGCTGAGGAACCGCCGCACGAGGACCCGGAAGCGCTGGCCTCCGCGCTAACCCAACTGCGCGAGTACTTTTCCCGCGTCCGGCGCGAGTTCGACCTATCGCTGGACGTGGATGGAACGCCGTTTCAACGAGCCGTGTGGGACGAGGTCGCCGCCATCCCCTATGGAGCGACGGCGACGTACGGCGGAATCGCGCGCCGCCTCGGTCATCCCCAGGCCGCGCGGGCGGTAGGGGCGGCCCTGAGCGCGAACCTGCTGCCCATCCTGATCCCCTGCCACCGGGTCATCGGGGCAGGAGACAGGCTCATCGGTTACAGCGCCGGGGTGGAGATCAAGGCCGCGCTTTTGCGCCTGGAGGGAATTCTGCTGTCCTGACAGGTTCACCATTTCGAGATTCGAAAAGGAGGCCAAGATGCCAAGCAAGAAACGATGTGCTCTCTTGATTCTGGCCGCTGCCGTTCTGGTGGCAAGCGCCCTGGCCTGCAACGTGTCTACCAGGATGTCCACCCTGCCGCCCCCTCCGAACACCGTAACCCCCTACATCCCCGTCACCTCGCCGCCGCAGGACGCGACCTCGCCGCCGGCTCCGACAGAGGAGTCATCGGAGCCAACTGCACCGCCGGAGTCGCCGACGGAGACAGCTACGCCGACAGAGTCTGCCACCGACACACCCGAGCCGACAAAGGCCCCCACCAAGCCTGTCAGCGAGGGACCGCTGGATTTCGAGGTGCCGCGATGGGTGCATGCCTGGGCACCGGCAGAGGGCGGTGTCGTGCTGACGGTCACGATCAAGATCGTCGGCGGTGCGCCACCGTTCACCGTCAAGCACGAGGGCGACGTCGTTGGCGTAACTATGGAGCGCCAGTTCTACTTCTCGTTCCGCTGGAGCGGGTGCGGCGGGATCGCCAAGAACATCACCGTGGAGTCGGCCGACGGGGACACCAAGACACACGATTACTGGCTCGGTCCCGAGGTGCTGCCCTGGTGCCCGTGATCGCAGCAGCCCTATGTGTGCCAGAAACCTTATCAATTCCCAGAAGAGAATCATGATCAACAAACACCTTGCCTGCATACTGCTCGCGCTCGCCGCACTTGGGGCGAGCATCCTAGCCTGTAGCCCACCGATCCCAAGGGCAACGCTTGCAGACGCAACACCCTACGTTCCCACCACACCGTCACCGCAAGAGACGCGGCAGCCGTCATCAACTGACACGCCAGAGGCAACGACCGAGGACACGCCTCCACCGACACTCACGGATACGCCCTCGCCGACGGCCACAGACACACCTCCGCCAGCGCCCACGGATACGCCCTTGCCGACGGCTACGCACACACCTCCACCAGCACCCACGATAGCACCCGAACCCACTGCGACGCCCACCGAGATGCCCTCGGTCGAGCCGTTGGTGATCGTGGATCGGGGCTACGAGATCGTGGACTGGCAGCCATTGCCATCCAAGGAATGGGAAGGCCACTTGCGCATTACCTTCCGTGGTGGATTGCCGCCGTACACCTCCTCGATAGGACACCGGGAGCCGCAAGCCGAGAATCTGCACTACTTTCGCTACGCAGCTTGCAAGGGTGCTTCGGTCAGGGCGGATGTATGGTCTGCCGACGGGCAACATGCGAACCGCGATATCTGGGTAGAAGCGCCGTGGTGCCCGACGCCAGCACCCTGATGATCCCACGGCAACGCTTACCGGTGCAATCAGGCCACTCTCCCGCAGGCTAAACATTGGCTGCACGCGAATCAGATTGGACGGCGAAGCGCGCTCTCTACGGCGGAATTGCATTCACACCTGCGAGAGGGTGAGCAGTCACTACCCGTCGCCGAGAGGACGCCCGGCATCATGAGCATTGAGGAAACAGACGCCATAACGATGCACGACGATCTGCGACGGCGGCTGCGCGAGATGGGGGTGGTGCGAGGCGTGCGCGAGTTGGCAACGCTTCCCCCGCGTCGCCGCGTCGCCATCGAGGACCTGGTGCCAGGCCGCTTCCACACGACCTCCCATGGGCAGTGCTTTGTCGGCGAGGCGACCTACCCGCTTGACCACCCGCATGGCGACTTGCCGCTCTCCTCATTCCTCGGCCTTTCCGCCAACGGCATAGCACAGGTCGCGCAGGACGACGCCCTGTCCGGCATCGATCCGCGGCGAGTCTGTTTCCTCGACACCGAGACGACCGGCCTTTCCGGCGGCGCCGGCACGATGGCCTTCGTCGTCGGTCTGGGGTTCTTTGTCGATGACGGCTTCCGGATAAGCCAGTACTTCCTGCGCGACCCTGGCGACGAGCCTGCGATGATCGAGGGACTGGCAGATCGCCTGGCAGATTTCGAAGCCCTGGCCTCGTTCAATGGCCGCGCTTTTGACGTGCCGATCCTCGAAAACCGTTTCATCCTGGCCCGCATCCCGCCGCCGACGGCCAACCTGCCCCACCTCGACCTGCTGTTCCCCGCGCGGCGGCTGTGGCGCCACCATCTGTCCTCGTGCGCGCTGGGTTCGCTCGAACGAGCGGTGCTGGGTGTGCTGCGCGAGCAGGCCGATGTGCCCAGCGGCGTCATCCCCACCCTCTACCGTGACTACCTGCGCACAGGCGATGCCCGCGAGATGCAGCGCGTGCTCTACCACAACGCGGTGGACATCCTCAGCCTGGTCACGCTGGCCGCCCGGTTGTGCCGCACCTTCGCCGATCCCTGGACCGACGCCGTACTGAGCGGTGCGGAACTCTACGGCCTGGGGCGCTGGTACGCCGCCGAGGATCGGCTGGCCGAGACGGAGCGGTCCTACCGGGCCGCGCTGAGGCGAGGCGACCTCTCCCCCGACCTGCGCGCGAAGGTATTGCGCGACTTGGGCTACCTCCTCAAGCGGGCTGATCGCCGGTCCGAGGCATTCGCCTGTTGGCAGCAACTGGCCCTGGAGGCGACCGGTGACGTGCTGGCTCACGTCGAGCTGGCCAAGCACTTTGAGTGGCACGTGGAGAACTTCCCGCTGGCAGCCGGTTGGACGCAGGCAGCGTTGACCCTGGTCGAGCACTGGCCCGCCGGGACACGCCGTGACGATGCGTTGGCTGAATTGCATCACCGGCTGGAGCGGCTGAAACGGAAGATGGACAAACAGGGGCTGAACGATGCCTGAACTCCCCGACCTCGAAATCGTCCGGGAAGTGCTGGCTCTCCGGCTGGCCGGACAGGCCATCACCAGTGTCGAAGTCCTGCGCCCGCTGGTGGTGCGCGACCTGACAGGCCAAGGGTTTGCCGAAGCGCTCGTTGGCCAGACCTTTGCCGGCCCGCAGCGGCGCGGCAAGATACTGCTTCTTCCCCTAGCAGGCTGTCGGAGAGAAAAGTTTTTCTGCAAAAACGCCTCGCTTCGACTTGTTATTTGGCCGGCAACCCATCGGAGGGAGTGATTTTTTCGCAGAAATGCCGCTCTCGGACCCGTATTTGGCTAAAACTAGGACACGAAGCGCCATCTGGACCTCAAAAATGGGCCGAAATGGAACGACAAATTTCTCTCCGACAGGCTGCTAGAGTCCGAATTGACCCTGGCGATCAACTGCAATCTGGCCGGGCGTCTCCAGTACGCTCTCCCCACAGAGCGCCGACTGAACAAGACCCACGTCGTACTGTGCCTCTCCGACGGCCACGAGTTGCGCTACAGCGACCAGCGAACCATGGGGCAAATCTACCTCACCGCCGACCTCGCGGCCATCCCGGGGTGGAGCGAGATGGGACCGGAGCCCTTTGATCTGACGCTAGAGGGATTCCGGGAGCGGCTGAAGCCACATCGGGGAGAGATCAAGGGCGTCCTCACCCGCGGCCGGGCGGTGGCCGGCATCGGCAACGCCTACGCCGACGAGGTCTGTTTCGCCGCGCGGATACACCCCTACTGCAAGCGCACATCGCTCACAGACGAAGAGGCCGCCCGCCTGTACGAGGCGATGCAATCGGTGCTGCGCAACGCCATCGACACACTGCGCGAGTGCATTGGCACCGATATCCACCGTGAAGTGCGCGACTTTCTGGCCGTGCACGGCAAGGGCGGCCAGCCATGTCCCATCTGTGGCACCGCCATCTCCGAGATCAAGGCCGGCAACCGGCTGACCAACTTCTGCCGCACCTGCCAGCCTGGAGGGTTGATACGCCTCTGAATGGAATTTAGAAGAAAGCCGTTGACCTTATTATGATGGCGTGGTATACTATCACAAGAATCATCGATGCTGGATGGCACGGGGCAAACTCTGGACGCCATCCCCAAGCTGTGCTAGAATACAATCCACTGGAAAAGCAATGCGTCGCTACCCATTCATCGTTCTGTCTATACTGGGACTGTTCGTTTCGCTGGCCGTGAAGGCAGAGTCCTCTGCGGCGGCTGCCCCACGGGACTTGGCGACCGAGGCGCACCCCGCCCGCACTCGCTACGTCTGCGTGCCCAGCCTGATGTGGCGCAACCCGGAGCTATGCCCCGCGTATGGCCCCGGCGCGACGGCCTACCGCATCTCCTCCATCCGCCTGCCTGACCCGCTGCCCGCACTCCCGGTGACCGAGATAGAGCACGACGAAGAGGACGAGCTCGTACCCCACACCTACGCCCTCATCAGGAATCCGCCGCTCAACGTCTATCGCCACCCGATGGAGGCCAAGATGGGACTGCCGCCGGTGCGGACGATGCTTTCCGGCGACTGGTGGGTCAGCATCGACGGCAAGGTCGAGTATGAAGGACAGCTGTGGTACCAGATCAACAAAGACGAGTTCATTTCCGCCGATGCCGTGGCGCTGGCCGCCCCTTCCCGGTTCCAGGGAGTCTATCTCAACGAGCAACCACAGCTCCCCTTCGGCTGGACCAACCGCTGGGTACGGCCCTCCATGATGCCGCAAGGGACATACAACACCGCCGTAGAGCCATTGAACAAGTATCAACTGATCACTATCTTCGCCGAGGAGCGACGTGGGGACGAGCTCTGGTACCTCGTCGGCGAGAACCAGTGGATAGAGCAATCGACCGTGGGCCGCGTGGACGTAGACCCGCCGCCCGAGGGAGTTCCCGTGGGAGCCAAGTGGATCGAGGTGGACGTTTTCGAGCAGACCATCGCCGCCTACGAGGGAGAGCGAATGGTGTATGCCTCGCTCATCTCCAGTGGTCGGACGGGCACCGCCACTCCCCCCGGCCTATATAGGCTGTGGGCCAAGATACGCGAGGGCAAGATGAGCAACCCGAGTGTGCCCGACGGCAGCCCTGCCTACTACTACATCGAAGACGTGCCCTGGACGATGTACTTTCACCAGGCGTATGCGCTCCACGCAGCTTTCTGGCACGACAATTTCGGCTTCACGCAGAGCCACGGCTGTGTCAACCTGACGCCCCGCGACTCCAAGTGGCTCTTCTTCTGGGCTAACCCGCCCATCTCCGAAGACGCGGCCAGCCTCTACGTAAACGATGGAATGCCCAACACCTGGGTCTGGGTACATTTTACCCCGCCCTTCTGACGTGGATCGCCAATGATGCCCTCCACTCCCTCCCGCCGCGCCATGTGGCTGCTTCTGTTCGTCGGCCTGAGCCTGATCGCGGCCCTGTTCGCCGCGTGCAGCGAGGTGGTCGCTCCCGCCATCACCCCCACCCCGACTCGCACACCGCGCCCCACTCCGACCCGCACGCCGACGCCCACCCCCACGCCCGCCTGGCCGCTGACCGTCTACGTGCCCGAGGGACTGCCCGCGCCCGTCGCCGATGCTCTCAACACCGCACTGGCTGAACACCCCGACCTGTTCGTCCCAACCGGGGACGCTGCGGCCGCCGACGTGCGCATCGAATTTGGCGCCGATTACGGCACTCCCCTGGTCGATCGCTGGGTCTACGCCGTCGTGGTTCCCTTTCCCACCGTCACCGACGAGGTGGCCTGGGCCGACGTGGAAGCCAGTTGGCACGGCACACCTGCCGGCCCCTTCGCCGGGCTGCCGTTGCTGATTTCCGAAGACACGGCCAGGACATTGGCCATCGTAATGGGCGAGCCCGCCCCCGGCGCGGTCGAGATCGTCGCTGCCGAGGAGATCGTCCAGCGCGCCTGGGACACCCGCCCAGCCGTTCGGCTGAGCGCTCACGGCGAAGCCTGGGCCATCGTCCCCTTCGATCGGCTGGAGCCGCGCTGGAAGGTGCTGCGGGTGGACGGGGTTTCGGTGCTCGACAAAGGCCTGGATACGGACGCCTACCCGCTGATCGTGCGCGCTGGCGCGACCGGCAAGGAGCATGGCATCGCCAAGCTCCAGGAGTTCCTGGGAGGCCCTCTCTCAAACCGCGACCCGGAAAAGATGACGGTGCTGATGATGACGGGCGTGACGGCGCTGGGCCGGTGCACCGCCGACAGGATGGATCGCAATGGCGTGCTCTACCCCGCCCAGGACATCCGCCCCTGGCTGGTCGAGCCAGACATCACCCACATCAGCAACGAGGTCTCTTTTGCAGAGAATTGCCAGCAATCGTGCAGGGATTCGGTCGTGTTCTGCGCCCGGCCAAACTACATCGAGTTGTTCGAAGACCTGGACATCGACGTGATAGAGCTGACGGGCAACCACCTGCTCGACTGGGGCGTGGGGGCGATGGAGCTTTCACTTTCGATGTACGACGAGCGCTCCATCCCCTACTACGGTGGTGGCTGGAACGTGGTGCAGGCGCAGCAGCCCTTGATCATCACCCACGGCGTGCACACCTTCGGCTTCATCGGTTGCAACCCGGCGGGGCCGCCATCCGATTGGGCGACCGAGAGCCGCGCTGGCTCGGCCCCCTGCAACTTCGGCGCGCTCGCCGAGCAACTCGGGCCGAGAATTCGCCAACTGCGCGAGCAAGGCATCATCCCCATCGTCACCCTCCAGTACCAGGAATACGACCAGTTCGAGCCCACTTTCCAGCAAACCGCCGACTTTCGCGCGCTGGTCGATGCGGGCGCGGTCATCGTCAGCGGCAGCCAGGCTCACCACCCGCAGACCTTTGAGTTCTACAACGGGACCTTTATCCATTACGGCCTGGGCAATCTGTTCTTCGACCAGATGCAGTGGATCGAATACCGCCGGGAGTTTATGGATCGGCACGTCTTTTACGACGGGCGGCATATCAGCACCGAGGTGTTCACGGCGATGCTGGAGGACTTTGCTCGCCCTCGCCCGATGACGCCCCTGGAGCGGGAGGCGTTCCTGACCGATGTATTCAGGGCAGGCGGGTGGTAGCCCAACGAGTGGAAGGGGTCCAACAGACAAATAGATCCTCCAGCGCCGCCGCTTCGGGGCGGCGCGATGCATTTCCGGGCTACAGCAATCGGCCAAATGGTGTATAATGTCAGGCAATCCCAAGGAGAGAACATGGGCAAAGAGACTCCCAGCTCCTCCAATCCTATGGAATTCGGCTCCATGCCGCTCGACCCGGTGTACGCCTGGGGGATCGTGCTGGAGCCGGTGGAGACGCTCATCCAACACACTTCCGCCTTCATCGAGCAACTGGCGCGGGAGACTTACGAGCGCGGGGAGGAGTACGCCGACGAGGAGCTGGAGCGGCGCTTCCTCGCCTTTTTCGACCGACTGGTGGCGGAGCGCACGCTCACCCGCCTGCCCGACGCGCCGCCGGAGATGGGCCGCCGCATCTTGGGCCCCCGCCGCTGGCTACGCGCCCAGCGCATCCGCATCAACCGGATCGTCGCCCACTGGCGGGAGCGCGGCGAACCCGCCTGATCTCCAACCTCCAACACCCGATGAACGCCAAACGCCGCTCCATTCTCATCTATAGCCTCGTCGCCGTCCTCGCCATCGCCTGCCTGTCGGTCTGCCTGTGCACCGCCGGAGGCCTGGGCTGGTGGATGGCGACGCACCCCATCCACGTCTTCGAAACGCCAACCGCCCGCCACCTGCGCGTCTTCACTGAGCTGTGGACCATCGTCCGTGACGACTACCTGTATCCCGATACCAACGGCGCCGATTGGGAGGCCATCGGTGAGACGTATCGCGCCCGCATCGAGGCCGGTCTGAGCGACGAAGAGTTCTGGCTCCTGATGCACGAGATGCTCCTCGAGCTGAACGACGACCACTCCTACTTCCTTTCCCCTGCCGAGGTCGCCGAGCAAGAGAAAATGGAGGCAGGCGAACTCGACTACGGGGGTCTTGGCCTCGGCGCCTTCCCGCTTCCGGAAAAGGGATACGCCGTCATCCTGCAGGTGCTGCCCGACGGTCCTGCCGACCGCGCAGGCCTGCGCGCCCACGAGCGCATCCTGGATGTAGACGGCGAGCCAGTCTGCTGCGACGAGAGAGGCTTTGACACCCTCCAGCGCATGCGCGGCCCGGAAGGCAGCACCGTCACGCTGCGCGTGCAGGCGCTGGGCGAGCCGCCGCGCACGGTGACGGCGACCCGGGCGCGCATCCAAGGGTATTTCCCCCTCGAGGTGCGGCGGCTGGAAGGAGATATCGGCTACATCCTGATCCCTGACCTGTGGAACACGGCGCTGATCGAGGAAATGCGCCAGGCGTTGGAGGAACTGAGCGCAGAAGGGGATTTGCGCGGACTGATTCTCGACATGCGCACCAACGGCGGCGGCACCGGCACCGTCTTGAGGGGATTGCTCGCGTTTTTCGCCGATGGCGAGTTGGGCCGCTTCGTCAGCCGCAAGGGCAGCCAGCCGCTGCGTATCCAGGGAAGGGACGTCGGCGGATCGCAGAGCGTGCCGCTCGTGATCCTGGTTGGACGGCAGACCGCCAGCTTCGCCGAGGTGTTCAGCGGCGTGCTACAGGAGGCCGGGCGGGCGCACATCGTGGGCCGCACCACCGACGGCAACGTGGAAACGCTGCACGGCTACAACTTTGAGGACGGATCGCAGGCGTGGATCGCGCAGGAAACGTTCGTCCCGCCCAGCGGGACGGACTGGGAGGAAACGGGTATCGTCCCCGACGTGGAGATCTCCCTCGACTGGGACGAGTTCACCACCGAGGACGATCCGCAGTTGGAGGCAGCGCTGGAACTGCTGCAGGCGCAGCGGCAGGTAATCGTGCCCTACGTCTGCGCCGCCAGCGCCGCTGCGAAGACATCGAACGCCGACCGGCCGTAGAGGCAGAAGACGACACGCTCCAATTCCGTCTCCCCTTCGAGGTATGCGATGGCCGCTGCCAGCATCACCTGCGCCGCCTCCGCCATCGGATAGCCAAAGATGCCGGTGCTGATGGCGGGCAGGGCCACCGACTTGAGGCCGTGATCGTCGGCCATCTGGAGCGCGGCGCGCACCGCCGAGGCCAGCAGCTCCGCCGAGCGGTCCGTGCCATCGTAGATGGGGCCGACGGCGTGGATCACGCGAACCGGAGGTTCGCGACGGGCCTTGAGGCTGCCGCCAGAGGTGATGGCCGCCGAGCCGGTCTCCACCCGGCCATGCTGGCGCACCCAGGCGTCGCTCTCGCGCTGGATGGCCGGGCCGCCCCTGCGGGAGATGACGCCAGCCACGCCGCCGCCGTGAGCCAGCCGCTCGTTGGCGGCGTTGACGATGGCCTCGGTGTCCATGGCCGTGATGTCGCCTTCGACCAGCTCCAACGTCGCGTTGTTGATCTGAACCTTCATACGAAACCCCTTCGCCTCAATTATACCAGCGTGCTGGCCCAACCGGAAGCCACTTGCCAACCCCGACAGGTTAGGGTATGATTGGCGCGCCCCCCTGAGAGAGCTTGAGGAATGGCCGAATCTCAAATCTCAAACCTCAGACTGTCCATTAGCCATCCGACCGTGAGATTGGTGTCATTGGTAACGATCCTGCTGCTGGCTGCTTTCCTGCGGGTCTATCGCCTGGATGACATCCCCCCCGGCTTCACCCACGACGAGGCCGGCCACGGCCAGGATGCTATTGCCATCCTCAACGGCGCGCGCCCCATCTATCAGACAGTCGGATATGGCCGCGAACCCCTATACGACTACCTGGTGGCCGGACTGATGGCGCTGTTCGGTCCGACGGGGAGTGTGCTGCGGTTTTCTCCCGTCCCCTTGAGCCTGCTCACGCTGCTGGCGACGTATCTCTGGGTGCAACTGGCCTTCGATCAGCCCACGGCGCTGGCGGCAACGGCACTCCAGGCAGTCTCGTTCTGGTCGCTGGCGGTGGGACGCCAGGCGCTGCGCTCCGGATTGCTGCCGGCGCTGTTCACGTTTGCGGTGGTCTTCTATTGGCGCAGTTGGGGCGAGACAAAGCCGAAGGGCGATGCAGAGGCAAGCAGCGAGCCATCTCTACCTCGCCCCTATAGCGTGGCGCTGTGCGCGCTGTTCATCGGCGCTACACTGTGGACGTACTTGCCAGCCCGCGTCACCTGGATTGTCTTCCCCGCCTTTCTGGCGTATCTGGCGCTCGCCCACCGGCAGGCCTTTCGACGCGCGTGGCCTCCCACGCTGGCCGCTGTGCTGATCGGGCTGCTCCTGGCCGCACCGCTCTTCGTCTACCTGCAGGCCCACCCGGAGGCAGAGCAAAGGTTGGCGATGCTGGACGAACCCCTACAAGCGCTGAAGAGCGGGGATTTCTCCGTGATCCTGGACAGGGCCTGGAGTTGCGTGACCGGCTTTTTCATTCCCGGGCGGGGCGACCGGTTTCTGGCCTACAACGTCCCCGGCCGCCCGACCTTCGACCCGCTGACGGGAGCGCTGTCCCTGGTCGGCGTGGCGCTATGCCTGGCACGTTGGCGACGACCGGCCTGCGCCTTTGCGCTGATCTGGCTCCTCGTCGGCATCTCCCCCTCGCTGATCACCGGCGCGACCGCCAGCTTCACCCGCGGCATCGCCGCGCTGCCGGTGGCCTTTCTCTTCCCGGCGCTGGCCGTTGTGGAGGGGGCACGGACAATTCCCGGCAGAGCCGGGAATTGTTTAGCAACTTCTGGCCTTGCCAGAAGTTGCCGTGGGCAATGGGTCACCTGGGCTATGGGAGCGGCGTTTGCTGTCGCCATCGTTGCCATCGGTGCTGCCTCCGCCCACGCCTACTTCGTCACCTGGGGTGAATCGCCGGAGGTGCGTGACGCTTACAAGCACACGCTCGTCGAGATAGCCGACTACCTCGATACCGCCCCGGCAATCGAGGGCGTAGGCATCTCTACCTATCTGCCCCACGCGCCCCACGACCCTTGCGTCTTCGACATGTGTCTGCAACGGGATGATTTATCGCTGCGCTGGTTCGACGGAGGGCGGGCCATCGTATTTCCGGCGGAGAAGAGCGGTTGGCTGGTCGTGCCCGCGCGGGTGCCCCTCGACCCGTATTTCGCCGACCTGCCCGGCCTCCGCGTGCGGGAGCGTGTGATGCTGCGCGAAGACGACCTGGACCCGTATTTCGACGTCTACGAGTGGGAGCCGCAGGCGGCCCTGGCCGCGCTACAGGCGCGCGTGCACGGAGAGCTGGCGAGCTTTGCCCCTTCGAGCGCGGGGCAGAATGGCGCGCTGCGCCTCCTGGGCTACGACCTGCGCACGCCACAGGTCGCGCCGGGCGGGACGATCGAGTTGGTCACGCTGTGGCGCGTGATCGACCCGGAGCCGCTGCGACCCCAGGACCTATCCAACGTGGAGGAAGACCTGGTGCTTTTCACCCACGCGCTGGATGAGGCGGGAAACATCGTCGGCCAGGAGGATCGGCTCGACGCGCCAGCGTGGGACTGGCAGATAGGGGACGTGATCGCACAGATCCACCGCCTCGCGTTGCCCGCCGATCTCTCCGAGAGATCGGTCACCCTGGAGGTCGGTGTGTATCGCCGCTCCGATGGAACCCGCCTGCCCGTCGTGGTGGGCGGCAGCGTCGCGGGAGATCGCGTGCTTCTGCAATCGTTGGAGATCGTGAGCGAATGACCGAGCCGTCAATCGCCAATCGTCGATCGCTGATCGCCACCGGGCTGTTCGTCGTCATCCTGCTGGTGGCGGCCTTCCTGCGCCTCTACCATATCGACACCATCCCGCCCGGCGTGACGCACGACGAGGCGGACACGGGCTACTTTATCGAGGCGGTCTACCGCACCGGCGCGCCTTCACCGGTCGAGACGCCCTACGGTTACGCCTACCAGCCGTTCACGATGTACGTTGGTGCGCTTTTCATGGCCCTGTTCGGCCCAAACGATCTGGCCGTGCGCATGCACACCGTGTCCCTCGGCATGGCGCTTCTGGTTTTCACGTACCTGTGGGCGCGTCGGTCGTTTGGCACAGCCGTGGGGTTGGGCAGCGCCGCCCTGGTGGCCGTTTCGTACTGGACTGTTTCGATGAGCCGCGTGGCCCTCAATATCTCCTCTGCCCCCCCGCTGGTCACCGGTGCAGTATACTTCCTGTGGCTTGCGATAGATCATGCTGAAGGAAAAAGGCGCTGGTGGGCCTGGGGACTGTTCGTCCTTCTGCTCGCTACGTCTTTCTACGCCTACGAGTCGGCGCTCGCGGCATCGGCTTCCTTTGGCCTGCTGCTCATCTACTTGGCGATTTTCCACCGCCCTCGCTTGCGCCGTCACGCCATCTGGTTCATCGGCGCGTTGCTACTCGTCGGACTCCTCACCGCCCCTCACCTGCTCGACCCTTCCTCATGGGGACGCACGAACATGCTGTCTGGACCAATAAAGGAGGCAGCGCAGGGTAACTTAAAGCCTCTACTGAGCAACGTTGCCAGCACGCTGGGTACGTTCAGCTTCAGCGGCGACAGCTTCCTCACTTACAATCTACCAGGGCGGCCCATCTTTGACCCTGTGACCAGCTTGTTCTTTTGCGGTGGCGTTGTGCTGTGCATCTGGCGCTGGCGCAAACCGGCCTATGCCTTCACGCTGATGTGGATGGCGATGGGGCTGGTGCCTTCGCTGATCACCGGCGAGTGGATCAGCTCGTCGCACAGCAACGCCGCCCAGTCACCGATCCTGGCCTTGCCGGCCCTGTGCGCCGTCGAGGTTGGGCGCTTCATCAGCAAGCGCATCGGCCAGGGCTGGAGCAGGGTCTTTGCCACGGCCTGCGTGGTGTGGCTGATCGTCATCGCGGCATTCACCAGCTACGATTACTTAATCCGGTGGGGGCAATCTCCGGACACCCGCGCGGCCTACTTCCAGAACGTGGTCGCTATCGCCGATTACTTGGCCGACACGGAATACAGCAGCGCAGTGATGCTTTCAACTCCGTTTCCCGATGTCCCCCTTGACCCCTTCATCGTCGATATGCGCATGCGCCGCGACGACCTGCATTTGCGCTGGTTCGACGCCCGCCGGGCGGTCGTGTTTCCTAATTCGACACGCAGCCTGTTCATCCTGCCGCCGAACACACCGCTCGATCCCTACTTTGCCGAACAACTCGATCTCCAACTGGTCGAGCGCGTTCACCAGCGCCCCGACGACATCGATCCCTACTTTGACGTGTTCGAGTGGAACCCCAGCAAAGCGCTTTCCCGCTTCTTGGAGATGCCGGGCAGGGCGGCGATCGTGAACGGAGAGTCATTCAACTTGCCCATAGACTTTGGCGCGGTGGAACTATTGGCCTACGCCCCACCCGCACCGGAGGTCAGTCCTGGCGAGACGGTCTCGCTGGCCACTCTCTGGCGCGTACGCGACCCGAACGGTCTCGGCCCCGTGCCCGAGACCGCCTATGGCCGCGCTGCGGCCCTCTTCGTGCACGTCCTCGACGCGGACGACACCATCGTCGGTCAAGAGGATCGGTTGGATGCACCAGCCTGGAACTGGCGCGCGGGGGACACGTTCGTGCAGTTGCACCGGGTCCAGATCCCCGCCGACACACCCCCCGGCCAGTACAGTGTGGCGGTAGGCATCTACAACCGGCACAGCAGAAAGCGCCTGCCCGTCGTTGCCGATGGTGTCGAGGTCAGCGACAGGGTATTCTTGGAGCCGGTGAGAGTCACGGGCAAATGACGAAATCGCTGATCGCCAATCGCCAATCGCAGATCGATCGCTGGCTAATCGTCGGTATACTCCTTCTCGCCTGGGGCCTGCGCCTGTGCTGCCTGGGCACCGTTCCTCCGGGCTGGCGCGACGACGAACTGATCGAGATATACGCTCTCTCCGGGCAAGTGCTGGCCGGACACCCGACATTCTACTTCACGGGGGCCTCCGGCCACGAGCCACTCTACCACACACTGCGTGCCGGCGCGATCGCGCTGTGGGGCATTAACCCTGTCACCGGGCATCTGATTCCCATCATCTCGGGCACCTTGGCCGTCGCGCTGACCTATCGGCTGTGCCGGAGACTTTTCGGGCGGACGGCGGCGCTCTTGGCGGCGGCTCTCATGACCTTTGGTTTCTGGCCGCTGATGTACAGCCGCTTCGGCGTGCGCCACGAGGTGCTCGTGCCGCTGGCGCTGGCTGTGTTCTGCCTGTTGTGGGCAGCGGATCGCCCTTCGCGCAAGTCCAGGATGCGGGTGGTGGAAAGCGGGGTATTCCTAGCCGCCGCGCTCTACACCTACACGGCCAGTCGCCTGATCCCCTTCGTGCTGCTGGCATTCGGTCTCTATCTGGCCGTTTTTCACCGGGAGCAGTTCCGGCGCTGGTGGCGGCCCCTCCTGGCGACCCTGCTCCTGGCGATGGTGTTGGCAATGCCGATGTGGATCGCCATTGCCCGCGGTCGCAGCGAGGCTGCCGCGCAAGGAGTGGGGGCCGACGCTCGCCTGGCCGAACTGGCCGTGCCACTGAACGAACTGCTGGCCGGCAACCCTCAACCGCTGCTGGAGAACGCCTGGACGACGCTGGGCATGTTCCACGCTACCGGTGACCCCGAATGGTTATACAACATCGCTGACCGCCCGGTTTTCAACCTTCTCGGTGGCGTGCTCCTGTGGGCAGGCGTCGGACTATGCCTATACCGCTGGCGGCAACCGCGTTACTTTCTCCTGCTCCTGTGGCTGGGCCTTGGGCTGTTTCCTACGTTCATCAGCATCCCGTCGGCCAGCCTGAGCCACTCTATACTCGCGCAACCTGTTGTCTACATTCTCCCGATCTTGCCGCTGGTCGAAGCTTGTCAATGGAGCAAATCGCAAATCGCAAATCGCAAATCCACCATTTGCTATTTGCTATTTGTCATTTTCCTCGCTAGCAACGCCGTGCGCGACCTCTACGACTATTTCGTCATCTGGCCACGTCAGGAGATGGTGCGCGTGCTGTACCGCGCCGATTACCGCGAGGCAGCCCGCTACCTGGACGCCCATCCCGAGGTCACCGACGTCGCAGTCTCTAGCACGCTGTTGGGCCCTTGGGATCGGTTGGCGTTGGAGGCAGACACCCAACAAGATGATCTCAGCGTGCGTCTCTTCGACCCAGGCCGGGCGTTGATCTGGACAGACGACACTCCCTCAGCCGTGATGCTCACGTCATGGCCCCCTTCAACCTGGCCGATCGATGGCTTCCTGGCAGGAAGCGAGAATCCGCCCCAAGCCGTCTCGCCTCACTTGACACTCTACACCCTGCCGCCAGTCTTCAGTCTCCAATCTCCGATCTCCAACCCACTAGCGCGCTTTGCCAATGGACTGGAGTTGGTCGAAGCGCAGTGGATAGACGAGACAGCGCTGCGGACTTTCTGGCTCGTCGCAGAGCCGCTCGATCTGCCGCCCATGCCCATCGTCGCCAACCCGCCCCCGCCGGGCGTATACTCCGGGCCACGGCTGAAGGTATTTGCCCATCTGCTGGCTGCTGATGGCACGCAAGTTGCCGGCGACGACGGGTTGTGGGTAGACCCGCTCACGCTCCGGCCCGGCGACCGGTTCGTCCAGTTTCACCGTTTCACGCTCCCGCCTGATGCACCCGCCGGGCCTTACACGGTGAGGCTGGGGCTGTATGATCCAAAGCCGGACAGTGGCAAGCGTTGGGATGTGCTAGGGGAAACCGGCCAGCCTATCGCCGATCACGTCCTCGTCCCGCCTGCTGAATAGGAATTATCCGGCGCAGTCCGTCCAGTTGAGCACGAAATCGCGGAACGCCTCATTCGACCCGCCACCCCGCTGCACGACGATCAGCCCCCAGTCACGGAAGACGACGCCGTAGCGGTCGATGTCGAGTTGCGAGAAATACTCGCGATACTGCTCGCAGACTATGAATCGCTGGTCGTACAGGTTGATAAAGACGATGTCGGGGTCGAGCGGTGGCTCGCGCTGGGCGGGGATGCCGACGATGTACAGCCTCTCCCGCTGCGCCAGGTGCGGGGCGTAGGCGTTGGTCGTGACCACAGAGGCATCAGGTGGAACGGTGGCGAGGGCTCGGTAGACGGCCTCGGTGTTGGGTAGATTTTCGAGTGGTGGCAGCAACTCTTGCCCCTCGGTGAAGGGATTGTCGATCGCTAACGCCATGACGGCCAGAGGGATGACGGCCAGCCCGATAGTGTAGGTGAGCCAGCGTTGCCCCAATCGTTCTTTCAACCTGTGCAGTCCGAACACCGTGGCGATAAAAACGAAGGGGACGATGGGCACGGTGTATTGGCAGTAAATCTTGGCCTGGCAGTGATGCTGGGCCAGAATGTTGATCGCCAGCCCTGGTGCGGCCAGCAGCAACTCGGGCAGGCCCAGCAGCGACAGGAAGCCGATGGGGAGCAGGAGTTGCAGCAGGTATAGCGCCCGGTTGGGCTCGGCCAGGGTTTGGCAGACGGTGCCGGGTCTGGTGATCAGTGTCAGCGCCATCTGGCCAGGGCTCCCGCCCAGCCAACCGTAGCGATCGAGGGTATCCGAGGGGCCCTGGCGCAAGGCGGGGATCAGCCAGAACATCGCAGCGCTCGACACGGCCAGCCCTACGCCAGCCCAAGCGAGGCCAAAGCGGACGCGCCGCCGTAGGAGCGCGTGCTCTTGCAGAGCGCGCTTTGCAGGAGCGCACTCCCGCAGAGCGGCGTACAGGCCGAAGGCAGCGACGCTGAACCCCAGGTTCTCCTTGCTCAGGAGGGGCACGAGCAGCCACAGCGAGGCGCTTCGCAGGTCTCCGCGGTCGAATGCCTCGAAGGCGGCGACAAAAGCAGGAATAGCCAGCGCCTCCGGGTGAAAGTCGAAGCGATCTATGAAGCCGATAGCCGGGTAAAGCAAGTAAGCTGCCGATACGGCCAGCGCCAGCCAAGGGCTGTTCAGGCGGCGCCGCGCAAGTAGGCACAGCGGTATGGCACCTGCGGCCAGGCCGACGACCTGCACCCACAGCAGCAGCTTGGGGGATGGAAAGAGGATGTACAGCGGGATCAGGGCCAGCATCACGGGTTGGAAATGGTCGGCAAAGGCATTCTCCACTTCAGGCGAGCTGGCAAAGAAGCGCCCGTGCAGCGTGTTCCAGATAACCTGCTCCTTGATGGCCAGGTCGAAGCCGGTGGAGTTGAAGCGGTCGTGGCGCTGTGTGGCGAGCCACCCATACGCTGCAATGTGGCTGAGGACGAGGAGAGCCAGGAGCGCTAAATGGAGCTTGCGTGATGGCGAGGGACGGCTCTCGGAGGTAGCTTGGCGCTGCTTGAGAAAGAATCCGACCGACACGGTGATGCCGACGAGGGCAAGCCAGACGCCGCCGATGGCGAGCAGGGCTCGCAGCTTGGGCAGTTGCCAGGGGAAGATGGACTCCACGTTGCCCTCTCGGGCCGGCGTTGCGCCCCAGAGCGCCAGCCCGCCGAGCGACAGAAGGGCGATCACTGCGGCAAGCCAGGGGAGCGCCTGTTGTTGTTTCAGCTTGGCGAACATCATTCGAGTTTCCGCAAATCGATTATACGATAGGAGGGGGTGATGTCAAATGGTTCGACAGTTAGCATCCCAGCGCAAGATGCAGAAGCGACCGTCTATGGTATAATGTGGTTCTGATCGAACAGGGTGCTCCTATGAAATCCTCGTCGGCCAAAGGTGACCTGCTGACTGCCCTGGCGCTTTCCATTGGCGGCGTGTTGACGCGCGTGCCGTACCTGGCACTGATTCCCCTGTTTGATGACGAGGTACTACAAACAATGTACGCGCTGCGCATTCAGCCTGGAGAGTTCCTGCCGCTGGTGGGCCAGGACCCATACACCGGCCCGCTGTTCGTATACATCATCGCGATCTGCCTGCGTGTATTCGGCTCCTCGCCAGTTGTACCGCGCATCGTGATCATGATCATGGGGGCGTTGACGGTGGGATTGACCTACCTGCTGGCGCGGGTGCTAGGACTGAGTCGCCCGTCGGCAGCACTGGCTGGCGCACTGATGATCGCCAATCCACACAATATCCTCGTCAGCAGCCACTACGCTGGTGCCACCTTCATGCTCCCTCTGTTCAGTACAGCGTTCCTGACAGCCCTCGTGCTCGCCATCCGGCGCGAGTCCGGACTCTGGCTGGTCGCAGCCGGCGTGCTGCTGGGCCTGGCTATGCAAGCGAATCCAGTCCTAGTGCTTATGCTACCTGGCGTAGCCGTGTGGTCCTTCATTCAGCGCAAGTCGGCCATCGGCCTGCGCACGCGGTGGCCGTACCTCACAGCGGCTGCGTCCATCCTGGCCTATGCGCCAGTGATCGTCTACAACGTTCAAACTGGTTTGGCAGGCATAAGGGAAGTGATCGCCGTCAGGCCGTATGCGTGGCAGCTTCATCTGTCGCCACTGGCCTTCATCCAGAACCTGCAGTGCTTGGGTCTGCAACTATGCCGCCAGGTGGGCGGTGTCCTGGAAGGCTCGGAAAATCTCGCCACCCTGATGGGTCTGCCGATTCTGTCCGGCGCATGGGCCATCGCTGGACTACTCTACGCTACGAGACGTCGCCTCAGTCTACTGCCGCTGGCTGTCGCCTCCCACATGCTCATCATGCCGTGGCTGAGCGGGAACTATGGGATGATCTGGGAGACCCGCTACACTAATCACCTGACGCCCCTGGTCTTTGTGGCGATGAGCGCGCTGGCAGCCCGCGTATGGTCGCGCGTGAGCGCCTCAGTACGCGGTCCTCGCATTGCCAGAGCGGCGAAGTGGCCCGTGGGTGTATTGCTCGTGGCACTCGGCTTGTGGCCCCTCACCTCGATCTTCCAGTACTACGAACGTGAAACCGCTGCCGGCAGGACCAACACGCACTATTTCGCCTTCTGGGATGAGTTCACAGAACGATGGCAGGGAGAGAGAGTCTTCCTCAGCGAGTCGGTCAATGGATTCATCTTGGCAGGTGATCTGAACGCACCCGAGTACTTCGGCTTCAACGCAACCCGCTACTTCCTCGCGACCAACAACATGCCCTACGATTTCATGCCTATTGACCAAATCATGAGGACATTAGCGGCTGGGCGCGTCATTCTGATCCTGACGAACGGCGAACTGCCCCGCGTCGAGCTACAAACCGAGTTGGTAGCCTGGAACTCGCCAGACGTGATGG
Organism: Anaerolineae bacterium; assembly: GCA_034430835.1. Lineage (GTDB taxonomy): Bacteria > Chloroflexota > Anaerolineae > B4-G1 > B4-G1 > JAFGED01. Next base: position 24,256 of record DAOUDX010000220.1, on the reverse strand, counting down.
AGGCCTGTTACAGGCTGGGCTATGGTGCATACGTTATCGAAGAGGCCCAGCAGGTGCACGGGCTTCCCTTCGTGTATATGGACGAGACGGACGTCGAGCCCGTTGCCCACCCCGTGGAGGTCGACTTCTCGGACCAACTCGCCATACTGGGATACGAATTGGCATCGGGTCGGGTGACCCCCGGCGAGCAACTTATCGTCAGCGTGTATTGGCGAGCGATAGACGCCATGCCTGAGACCTACACTGGCTTCCTGCACTTGACCGGTCCAGATGGGCAACTCGTAACGCAGGACGATCACGAGTTGGGACGGGGGGTGTTTTGCACGCAACTCTGGCAGCCGGGCGAGGTGGTTCGCGAAGAATACGTCTTGGCCGTGCCGGGCGATGCGGCGGCGGGGAGGTACACGCTGCGAGTGGGGGTATACAGCTTCCCCTCGCTGGAACGCCTGGCCGTGTCCTCGGCCGATGTGTCGGTGCAAGACGACCTGGCCACGCTGGGCACGGTCGATCTCGCGCTGCGAGTTGGGCCGGGCGAATGAGTGTGAGAGGGCGAGGGTGATGAGCAAACGACGCGATCTCACGGTTTGGGTGGCGGTCTTCTTCTTCCTGCTCTGGGCGCTGCTCACCCACTCCCACGTCAACTCTTGGAACGACGCCTCCCGTCTGGCAGCCGTCGAGGCCCTGGTACACCAGGGTACGTGGGCCATTGACAATACGGTCTTCGGTGAGCGCACCGGTGACCGCATCTTCTGGAACGGCCATTTCTACCCTGACAAGCCTCCCGTCCTTTCGTTCCTGGCAGCCGGGGTGTACGCCGTCCTGCACAAGGTCCTTCACGTTTCGTTCGACTTCGCCGGCTGGTGCGACCCAGTGAGCAGCCCGTGTTACTGTTTCGCCCTGCTGTGCCGCCAGTCGCCCGACTGGGCCTACTACCTGCTCACCCTGACGCTGACAGGATTCCCCTCGGCGCTGATGCTGGCGCTGTTCTACCGCAGTACCACGCTCCTCGACCTTCCCAACCCGGCGGCGCTGCTGGCAACGGGCGCGTTGGGCTTGGGCACATTGGTCTTTCCACACAGCCTGACCTTCAATAACCACCTGCTGACGGCGGCTAGCCTGCTGCTTGGGTTCTACGCCCTGCTGCGCGCCCGCACTGGCGATTCGCCCGCGCGCTGGCTTGCTCTCGCTGGGGTTGCGACGGCGCTGGCGTTCACCTTCGACCTGCTCGTTGCGCCGTTCCTGGCCCTATTCCTGGGCGTTGCTGTGCTGTGTCACCGCCTCCGGGCCTGGCCGTTCCTGCTGGGCAGCCTCATCCCACTGGCCCTGCTGGCCACCCTCGACTGGTGGATCATGGGCGACCCGTTGCCGCCCTCGATGCATCCCGCCGGATTCAACTACCCCGGCTCCGTTTTCCCGCCCACGCTCACCGGCAACACTCTGCCAGCCGACGTGCTCGATCATGGACTACAGATGCTGTTCGGCGACCAGGGGCTATTCAGTCTCACCCCGGTGATGCTGTGGCCAGTCTTCGGGCTGTGGCCGTTGTTCCGCGAGCGTCACCACCGGCTGTGGGGCGAGCTGGTCGCCGTGGCGCTGGGCATCATTGTGACGCTGTCCTGCCTGATCTTGTTCACGCCAGGGTCCGGCGGAGTCGCCTACGGCACGCGCTGGCTGTTGGACTTTACCCCATTGTTGTTTTTCTTCGCCGCCTGGCCCACGCTCTACCGTCCCTGGCCGCGCCGGCTGCTCTTCGCCGTGCTGGTCGTCATTTCCGTCTTCTCGGCCTGGCAGGGCGCTCTCAACCCGTGGGGATGGTCGCCCACGCCACTCGGTTTCGTTGAATACGTCACTTCTCCCATCGGGCATTACCTGGAACGTCTGCCGGATGACACCGTCACGTACACGACGATCGACACACCCCACTATTTGCCTGTTTGCCCGATGCACGTCTGGCACACCAGCCTGCGCAAATTCGAACCGACCGTGGGCGCGTTACCGGCCGGCATCCCGGCCCGCCCGGCCATCTACGTGTTGAACGCAGACGACCGGGCCACCGCCGACTGGCTGACGACGATCTTTCCACAGGGCCAATGGGATCTGAGCACCCGAGAGATTGTCGTCTACCGCGTTCCCGCCGACGTCGAGCGCGTGCGCCCGGCCCAACCGCTGCGGGCCGAGTTCGGCGGGCGCATCCGGTTGCTCGGCTGCGACCTGTCACCGACCTCACTTCGCTCCGGTGACACGGTGACTATGCAGCTCTACTGGCAAGCCACAGCCAAGATGTACCGGCCGTACACCGCATTCGTACATCTACTTGGCCCGACCAACCCGGCCACGAACGGCCCATTGTGGGCGCAGGATGACCACCAGCCTGGCCACATCGTCTACATGACCGAGCGCTGGCTCCCCGGCGAGATCGTGCTGGACCGATTCCAGTTCACCGTTTCTGACGACACGCCGCCTGGGGAGTATACAGTGACGACCGGCTTCTACGATCCGGTGACCCTGCAGCGGTTGGACCGGAGCGATGCTCAGGGTGACACGGCGACGTTGTATCAAATTACCGTTTCCTCTCAATGATTCGGAGAAAGTAGCAGGTCGGGCTCCCACGCCCGACCGTCCGGCGGCATGGGGGCCGCCTCCGCTGTTACGCTCCCCACTTTTCGAGAAGATACAAATCACCGTCGTTCCGTAGAGATTGCGCGGTGTGTGGTTTTTTGGCAATGCAACGTCTGTCCATGTTGGTGCTTGATGGGTCGCTGAGTGATGGTCGTTTGTGCCTGACCGGAGACAGGGAAGCCGCAGAGGGTAGATGGCGTTAAGTTCGGCTGAATGCCAGATCATGTCATTCTGTAATGGTTGACAGTGTTTGCAGCAGGTGGTACAATCCCGCTGCTCCCCCAAAGGCAGTGAAAGAGGTGTTAAAGTGGAAACTTGCGAGAAAACCCATACAAATCCCACAGTGCTAACGGTGGTGGCAAGTGTCTTGGCACTGATGCTTTTAGCAGTCTTGTCGCTGACGCTCCAAGCGCGTGCCGAGCCGACGGCAGACCCGACGGTGGATAAGCAGGTCAATATAAGCCAGGCAGCGCCTGGCGAAACGTTGACTTACACTATCTTTGTGGAAAACACCACACTCGATACTATCGATGCCCAGATAACGGATACGCTTCCGCCTGAGGTGGACTATATGTCCGACAGCCTGGTTTCGATTGGGGCAGGTGCTGCTGGCTACGCGGACGGTGTGATAACCTGGACATGTGATTCGTTTGCCTGGGGTACAAAAGCTCTTATCACTTTCACTGTTCAGATATCTCCTGATCTCGGCTCTGCCACAGTCGTCAACACTGCCGAGTTCACCGGCTCCGGCAAGCTGATTACCTCGACGGTTTCGACGGTGGTTTCTCCTGGGCAATTGGAAGTCCTGAAGACGGTCAACCCTTCCTCGGTTCGCCCTGACGAACAGGTGGCTTACGCCATTTACATAAACAACACTGGCTACGGCGCTGTTGATCCGTTTTCGGTTACTGATAGCCTACCGCCAGAGGTCAGCTATGCTGGTAGCTTGAATGCCGACGGTGGGACAGATGTGAGTTGTGGTGAGGCAGGGGACACCATCACGTGTACCGGCCGCTTGGATTACGCGGCAGGGGTCACTATTACCTTCACTGCTGACGTCAGCTCCACGTTGAGCGAAGGCACGGTCTTTACCAACACGGTCAACGTCGCAGGTGTGGGACTTCCGGTATCGGATTCCGTGGCGGCGTCGGTGAGAACGGATATGGAGTACTTTCTGCCCATCGTGTTCAATAACTATCCTCCCATTCTCACGCTGACCGTCTTGGCTCCCGTCAACGGTGTTTACACTGCTTCCTGGATGTACGTTTCACCGCCCGTGGAGTATGTGCTTCAGGAGGCTACGTCCTCCAATTTTGGGTGTGGTCTACAAACCTATACAACGACAGAACCTTACAAGGTCTTTGACAAAGGCTCGGCGCCTCAGACATGGTACTATCGCGTGCGCGCCGATGGTCCTTGGGGGCAAGGACCTGCCTGGAGCAACATCGCGTCGTCCTCCAATGGCTATTACGATGACTTTTCCTGCTCGGCGAGTGGATGGCCGGCTGATCAGGGGTTGGTATACACCGATGGGTATGGAGGCCATTACTGGAAACGGGGCTACACCGGAGGTCAGTACCGCATCTATGTGGACTCAGGTGGCCCGTTCATGTGGTTCATCCAGCCGGATGCGCTGGCGCCCTATCAGCCCCCTAATAAGTACTGTGTAGAAGCTTCCGTCAGATACGAGGCCAGTGGGTGGTGGGATAACGCGGCGCTGATCATTGGCGCAAACGAGGCGAATACACAGCTCTATATGTTGGGCATGTCTTTTGACAATAGCTGGGGGTTGCGCTACAAGTCCAACTATGTATTCCCCAAGACCAATGCCTTCTCCGGTGCCCAAAATTTCGCCGGAAGTTCTGGCCCGGATCCGGACCTCAATCTCAACAACTGGAGCAGGCTGCAGGTCAGCGTAGATGGGAATAAGGTCACGTCAATGTACATCAATGGCAAGTCCAAGCTCTCTGGGTCGGTGACGATGCCTGGCCTGAGCAATATGACAAGAGTCGGCTTTCTGGCCGGCGTCTACGAGATAACGCCTATGGACTTTCGCGTTAACTATTTCAAGGTCACACCCAATGTGGAGTGCACACCGTAAGCATTGATCGGTCTCGTTCCTGCGCTCTTGTGATGCCTAGCTCTGAAGAGAACTCTGAGGGGGCCTATGATAAAGGGCAAGAGGCAACTGCCCGCGCCGGTCATAGGCCCTCATTTCCTGTTCGCAGCCCTTGGCGAGCACTGGCATTGGTTTCGGCGTTGCTCTTCCTGCTGACTTTGCAGGCACTGGGAAGCGTCGCTACCCACTCGGCTACCTTCGATGAACTGTACCAATTAAGCGCTGGTTACACCTATTTGCGCACCGGCGACGCGCGCCTCAGTAACCATCATCCGCCGCTGATCGACGTTTGGGTGGCGATCCCGCTGCTGATGTTCGACCTGCACCTGCCGCTCGACAGCGCCGCATGGCAGCAGGCAGAGCGCGGCTCCTTCGGCGACGTTTTCGTTTGGCAGGCCAATGCGGACCAGGCCCTGCGCCTGCTCGGGGTGGCGCGGCTGCCCAACGTCGCGCTGGCGCTGCTGCTCGGCGCGGCGCTCTTCCGTTGGACGAGCAAGCTTTCGGGACGGGCCGCTGGATTTCTGGCCCTGGCTCTGTACGTGTTTGACCCCGGCATCGTCGCCAACGCCGGTCTGAGTACCAACGATCTCGGCGTGGCCGCGATGCTTTTCTTCGCCACGTGGGCTTGGTGGGAATGGCTGGAGCGCCCCTCAATCCCTCGCCTGATTCTCGCTGGTGTGATGGTCGGCTTCGCCTGCACCAGCAAGTACAGCGGCCTCGTCATCGGCCCCATCGTGCTGCTCCTCACCCTGGCCCACCGCCCGGCCGACGGCTGGCGCAAGGCCATCCGGCTCCGGGCTGGCGGGCTGGCGGGTGTGGCCGCCGTCTGCGTGTTGACTATCTGGGCCGTCTACGGGTTCTCCACAGAAGATGGCCTACCAGCACCGTCTTTCTGGAAGGGCATCTTTTTCCAGAGCGACCGCATCGCTTACGGCCAGCCGGTGTACGCGCTGGGCCAGGTGTGGCCCAACGGCGTGTGGTTCTACTATCCGCTGGCGTTCCTTCTCAAGACGCCACTACCCACATTGATTCTGACTGCTGCGGCAGTGATCGTTGTGATCAAGAAGCGCGCCTTCCGGGTAGCGCTCCCCCTCGCGCTCCCGATAGTCGTGTTCAGCGCCGCGACGCTGGCCAGCGCGCTCCAGCTTGGACACCGATACCTGCTGCCGATCCTGCCGTTCATGTTCGGACTGGCAGGGCAGGTCGCAACGATCACTCGCTGGCCACCGCACCGCCGCCGAGACATCGTCCCGGCGTCCATCGTGGGACTGCTGCTCATCTGGCTGGTGATCGATGCGGCGACGATCTACCCCCACCATCTTTCGTTCTTCAACGAACTCGCCGGCGGCCCCGAAAACGGTGACCGCTACCTCGTGGACTCTAACCTCGACTGGGGACAGGATCTACCGGCGCTGAAAGCGCTCATGGAGAAACGCGGCCTGCCCTTCGTTCACCTGGGCTACTTTGGCACGGCTGTCCCAGGTGCATACGGGATTCATTACTGGCCGGCCCCGGGCTTCCTCCGCTTCGTGGGGGATGCCGAATCGATGGCCTTCAATCCGTACACGCCCGATCCGGGCTGGTACGCCATCAGCCGCACCAGTCTGCGGCAGGGGTTGGTGCTCACGCACCCCGATTTGTACGCCTACTTCCACTCGCTCACTCCCGAGGATCGGGCGGGCTACTCCATTGACCTGTATCACGTAGAGTACGCACCATCCACCCCCGTCGTCCGGGCGCTGGTGCAGGGTTCGCGCGTCGCCGACGTGGAGTCGGAGCAACTGGGATGGCAGGAGGGGCAGCGTTTGATCGCCAAGTGGGTGCCGGACGGCGATTCCTTCGTCTTTGCCATGAACGGCCCGGCGCGCTACCTCGTGCCCGATCCGCTGCCCTACGTGCCGGACCTGCGGGATGCGGTGCTGCAACACGCGCAGCGCGACGAGCAGGGGGCGCTGGAGTTCGACGCACGGGACGCGGTTGCGCTCATGCTGGAACAGTGGTCGGCTGAATCCGAGGTCTGGACGCCGGAGGGAAAGCCACTGGAAGCGCCGGTATCGTTCGACGGGCGCATTGAGCTGCTCGGTTATCGGCTGGAGCGGGACAGCGTATCTCCCGGCGGGGAGGTGTCGCTCACCCTGGCGTGGCAGATCGACGGCGAGCTGAGGCCGCCCATCGCGAGCTTTGTGCACCTGATCGACGCAGAGGGGCAGCCTATCGCGCAGCGCGATGGATGGGGATCGGCCATAAGTGGGCTGGAAGTGGGCGATGTGATCGTGCAGCACGTGCGGGTTCCCATCCCGCCCGACGCCGCTCCTGGTCGGTACCGCCTCCAATTGGGCATTTACTCGCGCGATACGATGGCGCGCTGGCCAGTGCAAACACCGGACGGGGCAGCGATTGACCGCATCTGGCTGCCGGAGGTCGAGATACGTTGAGCGACGAAAAGCACCCTATCTCGAAGCTCGAACTCGTTTTGTTGTGCGCCATCGTGCTCCTCGCCGCCTGGCTGCGCTTCACCCACCTCGACCAGGCCGAGTTCCTATGGGATCAGTCCGAGATCTCCAAATGGGGGTTGAGGATGGCGCAGGAGCGCAGGATCATGTGGATGGGGCCGATCTCCTCCACTGGGGTGGGCACGTTCCCCTTCGCCATCTGGCTGTACGCCATTCCATACGCCATCTCCCCCAGTCCCGTGTTCGCCACCGGCTTTGTCGCTCTGCTCAACCTGCTCGCCGTGGTCGGCTGCTACTTTCTGACGCGGCGCTGGTTCGGCAGCACAGCGGCTCTGGTGGCAACGCTTTTGTACACCGTCGCGCCGTGGGCCGTGATCTACTCGCGCAAGATCTGGCACACGGTGCTGATGCCGCCGCTGGTGATGCTGTACGTCACGACTGGGTGGCTGGCGTTCGTGCGCGGGCGGCGCTGGGCGCTGATAGCCCACGCCCTGGCGCTGGCCGCACTGGTGCAGACCCACCTGACGTCCCTCCCCTTCATCCTGCTGACCATCCTGTGGGGCATCGTCTTCTTCAAACGCATCGACTGGCGGCTCGTGCCGGTGTGCGTGCTGGTAGCCGCGCTGACCTTCGTCCCCTACCTGATCACCGACGCCGGCAAAGACTGGCGCAACGTCCAGCGCTACGTCGTGTTAGCTCAAGAACCGTCAAGCATCAGACCTGATGCTGCCTACACTACCTGGGTCATCACCACCGGCTACGACCTGCACCACCTGACCGGACTGGACCTCTACCAGGAGTTCCTGGTCGCCACGCCCAACGCCCGCTGGCTCTTTGCCCTCCTGGGAGGTGGGGCCATTCTCGGCGTCGTCCTGGCGCTGTGGCGGGCCATCCGCTGTGCACGCACCGGCCTGGACGGCGAGACGGCCGCCGCGCTGATGGCGGCCACCTGGCTGGTGATGCCGGCCCTGTTCCTGACGCGCTATAGCGAGAGCAGGCCAGTCGCGCCTCACTACTTTACCACGACCCTTCCGGCGCAGTTCATCCTCGTCGGCTGGGTCGTCGCCCAGGCCGGCCGGCTGAAAGGCCATCTGGCGCGCATCCTCCAGGCGGTCCTGGTTGTGCTGATCGCGGCGCTCGTCGTCGCGCAGACCCACGAGTTCGTCTCCATCCTGCGCTTTGTCATGACGCGCGAGACGGCGTTCGGCGGGTACGGCACGCCGGTGACCTACGAGATGCGGGCGGTCGAGACGGCCAAAAGGTTGGGAGAAGAGATCGGCAGCGAGGAGGTGATCCTGCTTGCGCTGGGGGACGAGCCGCGCATGTACGAGATGCCCAACGCCGCCGACGTGCTGCTGTATGGCTATCCCCACAGGCCGGTGGACGTGCGGACGGCGCTCGTATTCCCGGCCCACCCCGCCGTCTACTGGGTGGCCTACGAACCCGCGTTTGGCGAGGCATCGCCTGGGGAAGAACTGCTCGCTACCTTCACGCCGGCGGTAGCCGCCGCGCGCATCCCGCTGCGCGAAGGCATCCGCTCCTACCGCTTCTACCGCTGGCCGGGCGGCGAGCCGGATATCCCCTGCATGCGGCCGCTGGACGGTGGGCCGCGCACCTGGGCCAACGGCGCGCAGCTCCTCGGTACTTGCCTCGAAGGAAACTTGAAGCCCGGCGGCGCGATCCGCTGGACGCTGATCTGGCGGCCCACCGAGACCCCCACCGAGGACGTCTACTACCACTGGTTCAACCACCTGCTCGACGCGCAGGGCGAGCTGCGCGGGCAGCAGGACGGGCCGAGCCTGCGCCCCGTCTACTGGCGTGCCAGCGATACGATCCTCAACTGGTTCGAGATGCAGGTCCCGCCCGACGCCCCGCCGGGCGCGCTCACGATGCGCGTCGGCATGTACACCCTCCAGCCCGGAAGCGGGGACTTTCTCGGCAACGTCCCGCTGCTGGGCGCCGACGCGGCGACGGTGGGGCTGGAGATCGCGCTGCCGGCGGAGTAGACAGATCGGCTTGGTTCTGTTAAACTACACGTTGGGCAGCAGCACTAACAGAAGGGGCACACAATGGCATGGGACGATGAACTTCGTGGAAGACAGCTTGAGGCTGCCGGACATACAGGAATGCATGCGCGACTCCTAGCGGGGCCAGGTACGGGGAAGACTCTGACTCTTACCCGACGTGTAGCAAAGTTGGTGACTGAGGATGGGGTCCCGCCGGATTCGATCCTTGCAGTTGCCTTCACCAGAGTAAATGCCTACGATCTCCGCAGAAGCGTCGCCGACGAGCTATCACAACACAGTCTGTCCACACCTCGAGTCAGCACGCTGCATTCCTTTGCTCTTCGGCAACTCCTCCGGAACTCTAGGCTGATAACCTCCCTGCCGCAGCCTTTGAGAATAGCTGATGACTTCGAGGAGAAGTTCATCATCCGGGCCGATATTGCTCAGATGTTGAGCCTTCGTGACAGGGAAATCCGAGAGAAATTCGCGGAATTATCAAGTGATTGGCAGAGTCTGGCAGTGGAAAACTCAGGCTATCAGCCCGCTGATCCCAACTTCATGGGCGCTTGGAGTCAGCATCGGGAGATCTACGGATATACTCTCCGTTCTGAACTTGTCTGGCAGCTCAAGCATGCTGTGGAGGAGAACCCCGATGAGTTCGACCTGGAAGGCGACATTCAGCATCTACTCGTTGACGAGTATCAAGACCTCAACAAATGCGATTTGGCAATCGTCCGAATCCTAGCAGACCTTGGTGCAGAAGTGTTCTGCGCTGGTGACGATGACCAAAGCATATATGGCTTTCGTCGTGCCCATCCGGCAGGAATTCGCCGCTTCCTGGATGAGTATCATCCCTCTGTCTCACTGGAACTCGATACATGCTGGCGATGCGATCGATCCATAGTTGCAGTAGGTCAGTACGTTGCCAACTTGGACCACAACCGAATTGAGAAACCGCTGAATCCTTGCGCGGGCGCCGGCGACGGCGAGGTACATCTGCTTCGCTTTGGCGATCAGCATGAGGAAGCAAGAGGAGTTGCATCTATCTGCAGATATCTTATCGATGTTGAGCAATACGATCCTGACGATATTCTGATATTGCTTCGAAGCGATCACCAAGAAAGATACTCATCGGTTCTCAAGGCAGCGCTATGTAGTAGGGGTATGGACGTCAACGTTCGGTCAGAGAGGGGCGGCCCGATGGACGAAGCACCGGGCCGCTACGTGCTGAGTCTCATGCGGCTTGCACTCAACCCTCATGATGATCTAGCGTGGCGTACCTTGCTCCAATCCGTTGGCAGGAAGAATCAGATCGGATCCAAGACAATAGCGGCGATCTATGATTATGCTGTCAAGAGTGGACTACGATTCCATCAGGCGCTCCGATGCATTGAGGATGACCCGGAGACTATACCCCGTGGCAGACTCGCACAGCGGGAGGTTTCTGCGATTCGCGAACTCAGAGATATGCTTGCTGACTTGAGCCCTTCCGAGCCTCTTGATCTCGAGGATGATGTTGAACGCGCTAGAATACGGGGAGAGCTCTTCGGGCGGCTGTCTGACCTTGCAGGGATCGTGATCCCTTCTCAAGAGGATCGACGCTCAGTCCTCATCCATATTGAACGAGTGGCAGAGCGCTTCAACGCTGCTACGCTCGATCAACTAGTACAAGCCCTTACAAGCCCCGAAGACACTCTTGACCAAGAGTTGGAGTCGGAAAAGATCAACATCTTGACGATGCACAGGGCTAAAGGGCTTTCTGCAAAAGCTGTCATCATTGTCGCTGCCGAGGAGCAACTCATTCCGGGTGATGCCAGAGGAGAGGCTCTTGATGACGAGAGACGATTGCTCTACGTGTCTCTCACAAGAGCCAAGCACCAACTGTATATCACATACTGCAACAGGCGAATAGCGCGGCAGAGACACAGTGGAAGTGCCCCAGGCAACCCTAGGCGAACCCTCACGCCCTTCTTGCGAGGAGCAGTGAATGTTGAATCCGGGGCGCGCTATTGTCGAACTTTGGGAACATGGAATTAGGTCTTACTTGCTGGTTATGTTGCATGATTGGCCGCACCTGATTGCTCTATTGCGCGCCTAACTCAGCCAGGAAAGTACTTTGCAAAGCAAGGTAGCGAGTGAGCTATTCCATCATGGATGAAATTGGGAGACAGAGACACAGAATAGACACCCTCTGGCGCAGCGCCTGGCCGGTTGCGGCCCTGGGATTGCTATGCCTGGCCTTCTTTTGGGACGTGCTGTGGCTGCCCTCCAGCCGCATCGTCGCCGGGAACGATCTGACCCATATGTTCTACCACTGGCTCAGCTTCGCCCGTTCCTCGATCCACCAGGGCCGCCTGCCGCTGTGGAACCCCTACCTCTCCTCGGGGTTGCCCTTCGTCGCCAACCCCCAGCCAGCGCTTTTCTACCCCCCCACGTGGCTGGCGCTGCTGCTGCCCGTCCCCAAGGCGCTGGGGCTGATCGTCGTCCTGCACCTGTGGCTGGCGGGGACGGGGATGTATGCATGGCTGCGCGCGGAGGGCGCGTCGAAGGCCGGGGCGCTCGTCGGCGGGACCGTCATTGCCTTCAGCGGCTATTTTTTCGTGCGCGTGCAGGCGGGCCACCTGGGCGTCATCACCACCGGGACGTGGCTGCCCTTCGTGCTGTGGGCCTACGGGCGCGCCACGGCGCGCCGGTCGTGGGGTCTGGCTGTGCTGGGGGGACTACCGGTCGGGCTCTCGATCCTGGCGGGCCACACCGCCTCGTTCCTCTACGTGGCGCTGGGGCTGGCCGCCTACGCCGCTTTCCGCGCCTGGGAAGGTTGGCGGGAGGAGCGGACGGTGCGAGCGGCGGCGCTCCCGCTGGCACAGACGAGCGCGATGCTCCTCGTCGGGCTGGCGCTAGCAGCGGTGCAGGTTCTGCCGACGGTCGAGTTGGTCGCCCACTCGGTGCGGCAGGGGGGCAGCTACGATTTCGCCGCCCGCTTCTCCTGGCCGCCGGGCTACCTGCTCACCCTCCTGGTGCCCAACTTTTTCGGCGAGCCGCTGCGCACCGGCTATTGGGGCGATGGCATCTACGACGAGTTCATCCTCTACGTCGGCGTCCTGCCGCTGCTGCTGGCGCTGCTGGGCCTCAGGCTGTGCCATCGATTGAAGCCGTTCCTGTTCGCCCTCGGCCTGGGCGCGCTGCTGCTGGCCTTTGGGGAGTACGGCGCGCTCCATCCCCTGTTCTATCGCTTCGTGCCGCTGTTCCAGTCGGTGCGGGCCCCGGCCAGGGCCGGGTTCCTCTTCACATTGGCCGCCGCCGCGCTGGCCGGGCTGATGGTGACGGCGCTTCAATCCCTCACCCCCCCCCTCGTCCCCCCCACCGGGGGGGATAGAGCAGGGGAAGGACCCATCCGGGGGGACAGAGGGGGATGCCTCCCCCCCAAGGGGGGGGATAGAGGGGGGGAGGAACGACGACGGCTGCTTAGGCCACTCAAGCGCTCCATCTTTCTGACCGTGGCGGGGATCGCGGCGATAGTGGTCGTGGCCGGATTCGCGGCCTTTGCCTGGGGGCGCGAGTCGAACCCGGCGGCGGGGCGGCTATACCACCTGGCCAATCAGACGGCGACGTTCTTGCTGTTCTTCCTCCTATCGACCGGCCTGCTGCGCGCCTGGCGCAACGGCGCGCTCTCCCGCCGCGCGTTGTGGCTGCTGGCGCTGGGCCTGGTCGTGCTCGACCTGTGGACTTTCGGCGGCGGGGCGGTGCAGCCGGTGGACGTGCAGGAGAGCGCGTACTGGCGCATCATCTCCCAGGCCGTGGAGGACCCCCAGGCCGCGCGCGTGCTCCCCTGGGGGCTGAATGATTTCGAGCACAACGGCGGCATGGAGTTCGGGCTGCGCAGTGTCTTTGGATACGACCCGCTGGTCCTCCAGCGATATGAAGAGTTCATCACCTCCCGGCCCGATCCGCGCGCACGGACCTACGACCTGCTCAACGCCGGCTACCTGGTGACGACGGCCCCGCAGGAATTCGAGGGATCCGACGCGCCCCGCCTGGCGCTGGAGGAATCGGGCGTGTGGGTCTACGAGCGACCCGGCGTGCTGCCCCGCGCGTGGGTCGTGCCGCAGGTCGCGGTGCTGGACGACGAGAGCACCCTCGCCCGCATCCACGAGCCTGATTTCGACCCGCGCGCGGTGGCGCTGGTGGAGTCGCCGCTATCGTGCACGGGCGACGGGAGCGGTGAGGTGGAAGGCGTGCGCGACGAAGGAAACCGGATCGAGGCGCAGGTATCGGGCGGCGGCGGGCTGCTCGTCCTCAGCGAGGTGGCCTATCCCGGCTGGCGGGCCGAGGTGGATGGCGAGCCCGCGCCGCTGGTGCGCGCCGACTATGTCCTGCGCGCCGTCTGCGTCCCGTCGGGCGAGCACCGGGTCGTGCTGGCCTACGACCCGCCGCTGCCCAAGATCGGCCTGGCGATCACCGGCTTGACGTTGCTGCTGCTCGTCGGTGCCGTTGCCCGGCGACTACTGCGGCGGAGGTAGGCATGCCGTGAGAGCACTCCTCCGCCGTCGTTCATTGTCCCATTGCTCATTGTTCATTATCCTCGCCGCCTACCTGGCGCTGGCCCTCGCCTATACTCTCTCCTCCCCCATCTACGAGCCCACCGACGAGATACGCCATTTCCGCTACGTGCGCCACCTCATCGTCTACCGCGAGCTGCCGGTGCAGTCCGCCGAAGGGCCGCGCGCGCAGAGCCACCACCCGCCGCTCTACTATGCCCTTGGCGCGCTCGCCAGTTGGTGGGTGCACGTCGAGCAGGACGTCTACTACGACCCGCCCACCAATCCTCACTGGGATAGCCGCTACTGGGAGGTCAGCGACGACAACAAGAACCAGTATCTGCACGGCGCGGACGAGCAATTCCCGTTCCACGGCGTCACTCTGGCTGTCTACGTCGTGCGTTGGATGACGGTGCTCATCGGCGCGGGCGTCGTCTGCGTGACGTATGGCATCGGGCGCGAGATCGCACCCGGCCGGCCTGGGCTGGCGGCCGGCGCGGCGGCGCTGGTCGGTTTCAACCCGCAGTTCATCTACCTGAGCGGCGCGATCAACAACGACATCCTGGCCGCTCTCTGCGGCGGGGCGGTGCTGTGGGCGTGCGTGCGGTTGGTGCGTCACGGCCCAAGCTGGCGCATCGACGTCGTGCTGGGCGTCCTCTACGGCCTGGCGCTCCTGACCAAGTTCAACCTGGTGGCGCTGTCGGCCCTCATCGAGCTGGCTTACGCGCTGGCCATGTGGCGGACGCGCGACGGTTCGACTGCGCTCACCGGCGGTTGGCGCGCCTTTCTGCGAGGCAACCTGATCGTCGGCGGGCTGGCGGTCGCTATCGCCGGGTGGTGGTTTGCGCGCAACTATGCGCTCTATGGCGACCTCACGGGCATGAGCAAGGTCAACGATCTGTGGTTGGGGCGGTCATTTTCCGAGGGGTTGTGGGCCATTCCCCAGAGTCTGCCCTACCTCTGGAGCAGCCTGTGGGGGCGCTTCGGCTACGGACAACTCCCCCTGCCGGAGGTCGTTTACCAGGCGCTGTTCTGGTTCTGCGTCATCGCCCTGACCGGCCACCTGATCCCCCGCCGGGGTAGCCCGCCCGCTGCCCTCCTGATCCCCCTGATCGCCAGCGTCCTCCTCTTTGTCGGCGTCGTCTTCTATTACATCGCGATCCAACCCGCCGGGCCGATGGGGCGCTTTCTTTTCCCGTGCCTGCCCGCGTTCGCCGTGCTGGTCTCGCTAGGGCTGAGCCGGCTCTTCCCCCGCCGTTGGGGTTGGGTGGCGGGAGCGGTTGTGGCGATTGGGATGGCGGCGTTGGCCGTCTACGCGCTGGTCGGTGTGCTGACCCCAGGCTTTGGTCGCCCTCGCCCGCTGACCGCGTCGGAGATCGCGACCATACCCAACCGCGTGAACGCCGACCTCGACGATACGGCCCGCCTGCTGGGCTACGAGGTCACACCGACCGCCGTCAAGCCGGGCGAGGAGATCGAGGTCACCCTCTATTGGGAGCCGCTGGCGCGGACCGGGCAGAACTATGCTGTCTTCGTTCACCTGTTAAGCGACACGGGCACGATGGTGGCCCAGCGGGATACCTACCCCGGCCTGGGGCGCTACCTGACCACCGCCTGGGAGCCGGGCGTTCCCTTCGCCGACACGTACTGCGTGCACGTCCCGGAGACGGCTTACGCGCCGGACGCGGGATACATCCAGGTGGGCCTCTACCTGCCCGACGGCCCGCGCCTCACCGCGCCCGACGGGCGCGACGCGCTGCGTCTGGCGGCGGTCGAGATTTTGCCACACGATAGCGAATTTCCCAACCCGCTGGATGCCAACTTTGACGGAAAGGCTGCGCTGGTCGGCTATGCGCTGGATAGGCGCGCCGTGCGCCCCGGCGAGACGATCCGCCTGACGCTCTACTGGCGGGCGCTGTCGAAGATGGAACGGAGCTATGGCGTCTTTGCTCACGTCCTCGGCGACGAGAACCAGGTCTGGGCCTGGAACGACGGCTGGCCTATCGAGGGGAATGCCCCAACCTTCTCCTGGGAGCCGGGCCAGATCGTCGAGGACGTGCGCGATCTCAGGGTGGGAGAGACGACGCCGCCGGGCTTTTACGACATCGAGGTCGGCCTGCATTCCGACGAGGGCCGCCTGCCCATCCTGGCGGAGGACGGTCATCGCATGGGCGACCGCGTGCTGCTGAGCAAGATTCGCGTGATGGAGGAGAAATGAAGAAACGCTGGATGAACGTCCTGCGGGTGGCGATCACCATGGCAGCACTGGTCTTCTTGGTCTTGACGGTCGATCTGCGCCGGGTGCTGGCTGAGTTGGCAGAAGCCAAGCTGGCATACCTGGGGGCTGCATTTCTGCTCTTTGTCCTCAGCCTGGTCGTGCGGGCCTATCGCTGGTTTGTGTTGTTGCAGGGGCTCGACCCCGACGTGCCCTTCAGCCGCCTATTGCGCCTGTACTTTGTCGGGCAGTTCTTTAGCACGTTTCTGCCCAGTGGCTACGGCGGCGATGTGGTGCGGGCGCTGGAGTTGACCCAGGACACGGAATCCTCCGCAGCGATCGGCACTGTCTTGCTCGATCGCGCGACGGGCCTATTGGTCAACTTTGCCATTGGGCTGATCATCTTGCCGTTCGTCGCCGCCACCATGGAACCCTGGCTGGTGGGGGCGCTGATCGTCGTGGCGGGCGGCGGGCTGGTCGCGGGCGGGTTGCTTTTGGAGGGACATGTGCTGCGGCGGATCACGGGCTGGCTGCCGGCCAGGCTCTCGTTGGCCGGGGAAGGGCCGCTGGCCAAGATCTATGCCGCGATCACCGGCTGCGGCTGGCGCGCGATCGGGCGCGCCTTCGGCGTGTCGGTGGTGTTCAACGTCATGAACGTCGTCATCAACTGGCTGTGCGGGCAGGCGCTGGACATCGGCGTCAATCTAGGGTACTTTTTCGTCGTCACGCCGCTGATCTCTGTAGCGACGCTCCTTCCCTCCATCGGCGGGTGGGGGATCCGGGAGAACGTGAGCCGGGCGCTTTTTGCGCCGACGGGCGCTGCCGACGAGGCTTCGACGGCGTTGGGCACGTCGATCGGGTTAATCACATTGGCCACCGGATTGGTCGGCGGCGCGGTCCACGGCGTCGGGGTGGTGGGCGACCTGTTGAAGCGCCACCCGACAGATTCGCAGGCGGAAGACGACGCCTGATTTGCCAGACCCGCCCGGCTGTGCTATCATAGTTATCGAGATGACTCTATCGGTACGCACCTATCAAGACGCAAGCGCCTTCGAGGAGCTGGAGAGCGAGTGGAACGACCTGCTCCACCGCTCTCCCGCTGACACCATTTTCCTCACGCTCGAGTTCCAGCGGTTGTGGTGGCGGTACCTGGGCGAGGGTGAGTTGCAGGTCGTCGCCGTGCGCGATAGCGGCGAGCTGATCGGCATCGCACCGCTCTTTGCGACGAAAAACGTACAGGGAGAGCGGGCACTGGCGATCGTCGGCTCTGTGGAGGTGGCCGACTACCTCGATCTCATCGCGGCCCGGGGACGGGAACAGGAGGTCTACGCGGCGCTGATGGACTACCTGTCGGGGTCAGGCGCGCCCCGCTGGGACGTGCTCGACCTGTGCAACATCCATCAGGGCTCGCCCACGCTGGCAATGCTGCCCGCCCTGGCCGAAGCGCGCGGCTGGACCGCCTCGGCGGCAAAGGAGGACGTCTGCCCCGTCTTGCAGTTGCCCGGCACGTGGGACGAGTACCTGCAGGTGCTGGGCAAGAAAAACCGCCACGAGTTGCGCCGCAAGCTACGGCGCGCAGAAGCTGAGCCTGGACTACACTGGTATCTTGTCGGCCTGGAGCACGACCTGGGGACTGAAATCGAGGACTTTCTCGACTTGATGGCGGCCAGCACGCCCGACAAGGAGTCGTTTCTCACATCACAGATGCGTAGCTTCTTCCGCGAGCTGGCGCGCGTGATGTGCGACGCCGGTTGGCTGCAACTGGCGTTCCTCGAGATCGAAGGCCAAAAGGCCGCCGCCTACATCAACTTTGTCTACAACAACCGCGTGATGGTCTACAACTCTGGGCTGGATTGGGAAACCTTCCCCCACCTCAGCGCAGGCATCGTGCTCGCCGCCCACTGCATTCGCCACGCCATCGAGCAGGGAATCGAGGTGTTTGATTTCTTGCAGGGCGACGAGCGCTACAAGTATCAGCTTGGCGGACAGGACATCGAAGTGCGTCGCCTCGTCGTCCGCAGAGCGTGACACCAGATCTGTTCCACACGCTACGCCACCCCCTCGGAACTTTTCTCCCCCCTTCTACGTCTTGATGGCAGACTCCCCGCCGCAAGCTTCCACGACGGCGAGTCCTATGCTATACTGATCGTGAATGCGCAAGCCCGCAGGAGGTATCCCGATGAAACGAACATCCCTTTATAAAGCCATTTCCCTCGTCGTGCTCCTCAGCATGTTGATGGGAGGCTGCGAGTGTGCAGTGGAACCCACGCCCTCCCCCACAGTGCCTCCCTACACCCCGCCTCCAGTCGGCAACGTCGCCCCCATCGTCGTCCAGCGCACGCCGGAGCGAGGCGAGGAGCTTTCCCCTGACGGCGACATCCAGATCGTCTTCGATCGGCCGATGAACAAGGGTTCGGTCGAGGCCGCTCTCCTGGTCGGCCCGGACGTGGTCGGCGCTGTCGAATGGCTCGACGACCGCACGGTGAGCTTTAAGCCAGATCGTGCGCTGAAGCGGGACACCGAATATCACGTGACCATCGGCCCAGAGGCCAAAGCCGCCGACGGCAATCAGTTGGACGGCGCCTACCGCTTCCGCTTCCGTACCGTCGGTTACCTGGAGGTAGCGCAGGTCATTCCCGATCCCGATACAGCGGACGTGGAGGCCAACAGCACCATCACCGTCATCTTCAATCGTCCCGTCGTCCCGCTGATGGCCGTGAGCGACCCCGCCTACGCGGACCTGCCCCAACCCCTGGCGTTCGACCCACCCATTGAGGGCAGCGGCGAGTGGCTGAACACGTCCATCTACGTCTTCACCCCCGACGAGCCCCTGGCGGGCGGCACCACCTACACCGCCCGCGTCACCGCCGGCCTCGAAGACACCACTGGCGGCATCCTGGATACGGACTACGAATGGCGCTTCACCACCCAGCCGCCGCAGGTCGTGTGGATCTCGCCGTATGAAGACGCAAAGCTGGTCGGTGTAGATAGCGCCGTCCAGGTCGAGTTCAACATGCCTGTCGATCCGGTTTCGGCGAAGGCGGCTTTTCACCTGCAAGCCGGCAGCGCAGATGTTGCTGGCACAGCGACGGTGGACGGATCGACACTCACCTTCAAGCCCACCCGCTGGCTGGCCTTCAACACAACCTACACGGTGCGGGTGGACAAGGGCGTGAAGAGCGTCGGCGGCGGCGCAGGAATGGAACGGGATTACACCTGGCGCTTTTCCACCGTGCCCTTGCCGCGCATCGTGCGCACCAATCCCCGTGACGGCGAGCGGAACGCCTGGCCCTATACGTCCTTCGAGATCGTCTTCAACGCCCCCATCGACGCAGCCACGGTGATGCCTAATCTGGAGATGACACCGCCCCTCTCGCCAACGCAAGTCTACACCTACTTTAACACCTACGACAATACCTTCGTGCTTGGTTTCGGCGCGCAGCCTTCCACCGACTACGAGGTGCGCATCGGCCCGAACATCGCCGACCCCTATGGCAACACCACCGGCCAGGAGTTGGCGGTGCGCTTTAGCACCGCCGCTCTCGACCCCTGGGCCGAGGTTCGAATCCCCAGCACCGTCGGCACCCTCGACGCCAGCCAGCCAGCGCGCGTCGTCGTCGGCCACCTGAACACCGACCGGCTCGACTTGAGCCTCTACCGCCTCAGTACGGGTGAGTTCCTCGCCGCGCAGCAGAACTGGTGGGAGTACGCTCCTGCCGGCACGCCCGTCCGCCAGTGGGCGGTGTCCGTCGAGGCTCCGCTCAACGAGCGCGGATACGCCCTGATCGACTTGGCCGAGGGCGGGGGAACGCTATCGCCGGGCATCTACCTGCTGGACATGAGAGCTTCCGGCGTCGATTACGATCGCTGGAGCCACCGCAAGCTGCTGGTCGTCTCCCGGTACAATCTGACGCTCAAGCAGAGCGGGGAGGAGATATGGGTCTGGACGACCGACCTGGCGACCGGCCAACCCGTCGGCGGGCTTCGACTCGAAGCGTGGGACACGTTCGGCACATCGCTCGAAACCACGACGACCGACTCAAGCGGCCTGGCCCACTTCTCCGTGCGGGCCAAGACTGACGTGTACGTCGTAGCGCAGGAGCCGTTCGTTCTGGCCGGGATGGGATGGGACTGGAGCAGCGGCATCACCCCCTGGGAGTTCGGCCTGGAGCAGGATGGTACGAGACCGGGCACGCAGCGCGCCCACGTCTACACCGACCGACCCATCTACCGGCCCGGCCAAACCGTCTACTTCCGAGGCGTCATCCGCACTGAAGACGACGTGCGCTATAGCCTGCCCAGGATAGGGCGCGTGCAGGTCGATATCTACGACGCCAACGGAGAGCCTGTCTATAGCGAGAGATTGGCGCTGGACGAATTCGGCGCCTTCCACGGCGAGCTCCAGTTGGCCGAGGGCGCGCCGCTGGGCAGCTACGCCATCAACGTCCTTCTCGACGACGGGTATGGCACGGCGATGTTCACCGTCGCTGCCTACCGCGCGCCGGAATTCGAGGTGATCGTGACCCCGCAGAAAACGGAGCTGGCTGCCGGCCAGTCCACCCGCGCTGACGTCGAGGTGCAGTATTTCTTCGGCGGCCCCGTGGCCGACGCCACGGTGGCGTGGAACGTGCTGGCCACGACCTATCGTTTCGAGCCAGCCCAGTTTGGCCGCTACGACTTTACCGACAGCGACGATCCGTGGGTCTGCCGCTGGTGCTGGTGGTGGGAGGAACCCTATCCCGAAGTCGTGCTGAGCGGCTCCGGCACCACCGACGCCGAGGGTCACCTGAACGTCCTCCTTCCGACGGAGGTCATGACCGGCGGGCGGCGGCTGACCGTCGAGGCGACGGTCTACGGCAAGGACGGACAGGTCATCTCCGGCCGGGCCGACGTCGTGGTTCACCGGGGCGAGTTCTACGTGGGGTTGGCCCCGCGGCAGATTGTCGGTGAGGCCGGCAAGGAGATGACAGTGGATACCGTGACCGTCGATTGGAAAGGCGAACGGCTGCCGCGCCAGAAGCTGGGCGTCGAAGTCTATCGCCGCGAGTGGATCAACACCTTCGTCGAGAATGAGCGCGGCGGCGGCCAGTGGGAGTGGGAGACGAAGGACACGCTGGTCTACACCACCACATTGACCACCGGCTCCAATGCGGAGGGAGTGGTCACGTTTACGCCTGAAGAGGGCGGCTCCTACCGTGTCGTCGTGGGCAGCCCTCCCATGACTGCCGGGGGGGTGCGCAGCTCCACCTGGGTCTGGGTCAGCGGGAACGAGTACATCTCCTGGCGGCGGCAGAACGACGACCGCATCACTCTCATCAGCGACAAGACCACCTACATCCCCGGCGAGACCGCGGAAATCCTCATCCCCAGCCCCTTCACAGGCGAGCACTGGGCGTGGGTCACTGTCGAGCGGGGCGGCGTCTTGCAGCAGGAAGTCGTGCGCCTGGAGAACAACTCCACCGTCTACGAGCTGCCCATCACCGCCGACCACGCGCCCAACATCTACGTCTCGGCTGTGATCGTCAAGGGGCCGGACGACATAGAACGTGTAGCGACCCACAAGGTGGGCTACGTCATGCTGACGGTCGAACCGGTGGCGCAGGAGCTGTCCATCACACTGACCCCCAGCGTCGGGCAGGCGGAGCCGGGAGACACCGTGTCCTTCGAGGTCCACGCCACCGACGCGGGCGGCAACCCGGTGCAGGCGGCCTTCTCACTCGACCTGGTCGATAAAGCGGTGTTGAGCCTGATGCCGCGCACGCCCAATGCAATCCTCAGCACATTCTACGGGCGGCGTGGCTTGGGCGTCTCGACCTACAGCGGCATGACCATCTCCGTCAACCGGCTGATTCAGGAACAAGTGGAAGAGGAGGCCATGGACGTAGCACTCGGCAAAGGCGGTGGAGGCGACGGGGAAGAAGGAGCCCCAGCACCCACATGTGCGGCCCTAGAGGCGCCCGGCGTGGCGGACGAGCGTCAAGCTGGTTCCGAGCTACCGCCGGGGGTCGAGCTGCGGGAAGAGTTCGAGGACACCGCCTTCTGGGATGCCACCGTCGCCACCGACGAGGATGGGCGCGCCACCGTCGAGATCTCGCTGCCGGACAATCTTACCACCTGGGTGTTCCGGGGCGTCGGCGTGACCGCCGATACGAAGGTGGGCGAGCAGACGACCGAGTTGCTGGTCACCAAGCCGCTGCTGGTGCGGCCTGTGACGCCGCGCTTCTTCGTCGTGAGCGACCGGGTGCAACTGGCGGCGCTGGTGAGCAACAATACGGGCAAGACGCAAACAGTCGAGGTCACCCTGCACGCGGAAGGGCTGACGCTGGAGAGCCCGGCGGCGCAGACGGTCTCCATCCCCAACGGAGGCGAGGCCAAGGTGACGTGGTGGGTAACGGCGGAGGATGTGGAGGCGGTGGACGTGGCCATGAGCGCGGTGGCCGGCGAATACTCTGACGCCGCCCGCCCGCGCCTGACCACCGACCCCGAGGGCACACTGGCCGTATACCGCTACGCCGCGCCGGAGATCGTCGGCACTGGCGGGCAACTGGTGGGCGAGGAGGTCCGCACCGAGGTCGTGGCACTGCCGCCCAAGTACGACGATCGGCAGGGCGACCTCTCCATCCGGCTCGACCCGTCGCTGGCGGCCGGGATGCGGGATGGGCTGACCTACCTGGAACACTATCCTTACGAGTGCACCGAGCAGATTGTCAGCCGCTTCTTGCCGAACGTCCTGACCTATCGCGCGTTGAAGGAACTGGGGATCAGGGATCAGGAACTGGAGGAAAAGCTGCCGGGCCTGGTCGAGGAGGGGCTGGGCAAGCTCGTCCTGCGGCAGAACTCGGACGGCGGCTGGGGCTGGTGGCGCGAAGGTGAAAGCAACCCCCACTTGAGCGCCTACGTGGTCTTTGCGCTGGTCAAGGCGGACGAGGTCGGGTTCGACGTGCCGGCGGGCACCATCGATCGTGGCGTGAGCTACCTGGAGGGCACGCTGGTCGGCGCTCGCAAGCTCACGTCCTATCGTGAGGCCAACCGGCAGGCCTTTGTGCTCTACGTGCTGGCAGAAGCAGACGAGACCCGCCTCGCCAGCGAATACGTGGGCGACCTCTACAGCAACCGCAACAAGCTCAGCCACTACGGGCGGGCCTACCTGGCGCTGGCACTGGGATTGATCGACGCGGGAGACGATCGCATCGACACACTTCTCTCCGATCTGAGCAACGCGGTCATCCCCAGCGCTACCGGCGCGCACTGGGAGGAGGCGGACTATGATTACTGGGCAATGAACACCGACACCCGCTCCACGGCCATCATCCTGGACGCGCTGGCCCGCCTCGATCCCGACAACGGACTCAACCCACAAGTGGTGCGCTGGCTGATGGTCGCCCGGCGGGATGGCATCTGGGAAACGACGCAGGAGACCGCCTGGGCGCTCATCGCTCTCACCGACTGGATGGTCGTCACCGGAGAGCTGCAGGGCGAGTACGACTACAACGTGTGGCTCAACGACGAGGCGCTTGCCAGTGGCTCCGTGACGCCGGACACGGTCGATGAGTCGGTGCAACTGCGGGTGGAGGTGGCAGAACTGCTCACAGATACGGGCAATCGGCTGACCATCGCGCGCGGGCCGGGCGAGGGCCGGCTCTACTACACCGCGCACCTCAAGGTCTACCTGCCAGTGGAGGAGATCGAGCCGCTAAACCGGGGCATCATCGTCTCCCGTCGGTACACCGACCCCAACTGCACGCAGGGGATCAAGTGCCCGGAGGTGAACCAGGTGGCCGTCGGCGACGTGGTGCAGGTGCGGCTGACCATCATCGCGCCGCACGACCTGTACTACGTCGTGGTCGAAGACCCACTGCCGGCCGGCGCCGAACCGATCGACACCAGCCTGGCGACGACGAGCCTGCTCGAACAGCAGCCGGGATTATACCGCGAGACAGAGGACGAGGAACGGTACTGGCTCTACCACTGGTGGTGGCGCTGGTATAGCCACAGCGAGATGCGAGACGACAAGGTGGTGCTCTTCGCCGACTATCTGCCAGCGGGTACCTACGAGTACACGTACACCTTCCGCGCCACGCTGCCGGGCGAGTACCGCGTCATCCCCAGCACCGCCTATGAGTTTTACTTCCCGGAGGTGTTCGGGCGAGCGGATGGGCGGTTGTTCAAGATAGAGGAAGAATAGACGAGCAACGGACGGTAGGTGAGCCCCCGGTCGTTGCCTCGACCGGGGGCTTTCTCTTGGGCCAGATGGTCCCGCGAGAGGAGAGGCAAGTCAACACCCAAATTGTATCATTGCCGGGTTT
>DAOUDX010000219.1:0-23876 GCA_034430835.1 Anaerolineae bacterium | reverse complement strand
GACGCTGACCATCTCCGGTGCCTGGGCCCTTTACCCGATGGTGGTGCGCTGGGGCGAAGAGTTCCAGGCCTTGCACCCGGACGTGCAGTTTGATATCTCGGCTGGTGGGGCAGGCAAGGGCATGGCCGACGTTTTGGGAGGTGCGGTAGATATCGGCATGGTCTCCCGCGAGATCTACCCGGAGGAGCTCGACCAGGGGGCTTGGTGGGTGGCGGTGACGATGGATGCCGTCGTGCCGACGATGAACGGTGACAACCCCCACCTGGCCCAGGTCCAGGCGCAGGGCCTCACCCGCGAGACGCTCGAGGCCATCTGGACAGGCAAGGTCAAAACTTGGGGCGAGGTTATCGGCGACCCCTCGGTGACCGACGAGATTCACGTCTACACTCGCTCGGATGCGTGCGGCGCGGCTGCGACGTGGGCCGCTTATCTGGGCGACTATAAGCAGGAGGATCTGCAGGGCGTGGCCGTTTACGGTGACCCGGGGCTGGCGACGGCGGTATCCGATGATCCGTTGGGCATCGGCTACAACAACCTCAACTTTGCCTACGACGCCGACACCGGCCGGCCCGTGGCCAAGATTCAGATCGTGCCCATCGATCACAACGAGAACGGGCAGGTGGACGAGGACGAGAGCTTTTGCGCCACCAAGACGGACCTGACGGCGGCCATCGCCGACGGGCGGTATCCCGCACCGCCAGCCCGCGACCTGTACCTGGTGACCCTGGGCGCTCCTGATGGCCTGGCGAAGGCTTTCATCGAGTGGACACTGACAGATGGCCAGGCTTTTGTGGATGAGGTGGGCTACATCCAGCTTAGCCAGGGGCAGTTGCAGGCGCAGTTGGAAGAGCTACAGGCGGGTGGGGAATGAGTGCCAAACGCTGGCGGCGGTCAAAGGACCGCCTCGCCGGTCGCGCGATGGGTACGCTGGCTCTCCTGGTGGCGGTGCTGGTCTTTTTCATCGTCGTCGCTTTGGCCGCACGTGCGCGCCCGCTGCTGGACATCCAATCGCCGGTCGAGCTGTTGACCTCGTCTGAGTGGCACCCGCTGCAAGGCAAGTTTGGTTTCCTGACGTTCATCGCGGGCACCGTGTGGGTGACCGTCCTGGCGATGGCGCTGGCCGTGCCGCCCTGTTTACTATGTGCCATCTACCTGGCCGAGTACGCTCCGCGCCGCTTGCGAAGTGCGATCAAGCCGATCATCGATCTTCTGGCGGGCATCCCGTCGGTGGTCTATGGGCTGTGGGGTGTCCTGATGGTGGTGCCTTTCATCCGCGAGGTGGTCACGCCCTTGGCCGCCCAACATCTGGGAGCGATCCCGCTGCTGCGCGTCGATAACCCCACAGGCTACGGCATCCTGGCCAGCGGCGTGGTGCTGGCGGTGATGGTCTTTCCGGTCATCATCTCCGTGACCGAGGAGGTGATCCGCGCCGTGCCCGATGGGATGCGAGAGGCGGCGCTGGCGCTGGGGGCCACGCGCTGGCAGATGGTCGAGGGGGTGGTGCTGCGCCGCGCGCTGCCGGGCGTCATCGCCGCCGTCGTCCTGGGATTCTCCCGCGCCTTCGGCGAGACGATGGCGGTGATGATGGTGGTGGGCAACGTGCCTCAGATACCGCGTTCCATCTTCGACGCCGCCTATCCCCTGCCAGCGCTCATCGCCAACAACTATGGCGAGATGATGTCGATCCCGCTTTACGACTCGGCGCTGCTGGCGGCGGCATTGGTGTTGTTGCTGATCGTGCTGGCTTTTACCATCGCAGCGCGCGTCATCCTGCTGCACGCTGTCAGGAGGGCAACTTAGAGCAGATGAGCACATCTGTAGGCAAACACCTGGAAGAACGCATCATGCTGGGCTTGATGATCGTGTCGACGGTGCTTGTCGTCGGCAGCCTGCTTCTCATCCTGGCGACCGTGGTCGTGAAGGGGGCGCCAGCGCTGAACCTGGCGATGCTGACACAGGTGCCCAGGGGGGGGTACTACCTGGGGAAGGAGGGCGGCATCCTCAACGCCATCGCCGGCTCGCTGGCCCTGGCGGGCGGCGCGACTGTGTTGAGCTTTCTCCTCGGCCTGGGGGTGGCGCTCTACTTGCAGCTTTTCGTGCGCCAGGGCAGCCGCTTTGCGCACCTGGTGCGGCTGTCGCTGGACGTGCTGTGGGGCGTGCCCTCCATCGTCTATGGGGCGTTTGGCTTCACGCTGTTGCTGATGCTCAAGATGCGGGCGTCGTTGCTGGGAGGGATCATCGCCTTGGCGCTGCTGGAGTTGCCGGTCATGGTGCGGGGGATGGAAGAGGTGATGGAGATGGTGCCCTTTGGGTTGAAGGAGGCCTCCTACGCGCTGGGCGCGACGCGATTGGAGACGGCGCTGCGCGTCTTTGTGCGCCAAGCGGCGCCCGGCATCGTCACCGTGATGCTGCTGGCCTTCGGGCGGGGCATCGGCGACGCGGCCTCGGTGCTCTTCACCGCCGGTTACACCGACCGTATGCCGAACTCGCTGCTGCGGCCCGTGGCGTCGCTGCCGCTGGCCGTTTTCTTCCAATTGGGTACGCCGCTGCCCGAGGTGCAGCAGCGGGCGTATGCGGCGGCCTTGGTGCTGGTGGTGATCGTCCTGGGTATCAGCTTGCTCACACGGCTGCTGGTGCGCCGGTTGAGCCGGTACGTCGTGCGCTAGGGGAGGATGTGATGATGATTGACTCGGTGATTCAAGTTCGCGGGTTGAACGTGACCTACGGCGACGGTTCGGCGGTGCGCGACGTCAGCGTGGATATCCCGGCCCGGCAGATCACGGCCATCATCGGCCCTTCCGGCTGCGGCAAGACGACGCTGCTGCGCTCCATGAGCCGGCTGCTCGATCTGGTCGAGGGGGTGCGCGTGGAGGGGCAGGTGCTCTTCCACGGCCAGAATATCTACGACCCCCGCGTGGACGTGACCGAGATCCGCAAGCGCCTGGGGTTGCTGGCGCAACAGCCTTTCCCGCTGCCCATGTCGATCTACGACAACGTGGCCTACGGCCCGCGCGTCCACGGCCTGCGGGAGCGCAAGGCGCTGGAGGCGCTCGTGGAGAAGGAACTGCGGGCGGCCGGGCTGTGGGAGGAGGTCAAGGAGCGGCTGCGCGCGCCGGCCTCGGCGCTTTCCATCGGTCAGCAGCAGCGGCTGTGCCTGGCCCGTGGGCTGGCAGTGGAGCCGGAGGTGTTGCTGTGCGACGAGGCGACGTCGGCGCTGGACCCCATCTCGGCGCGCTGCATTGAAGACCGGCTGCTGGCGCTCAAGATGGAGTACAGTATCGTGCTGGTGACCCATGTGCTGCGCCAGGCGCGGCGGCTGGCCGATTACGTGATCTTTATGTACATGGGCGAGCTGGTGGAGCATGGACCTGCCGGCCAGGTCTTTGCTGATCCCAGGGAGGAGCGGACGCGCGCGTATCTGGCAGGGGAGTTTTACTAGGTAGTCTTGCCAACCGGCCTTTGGGATGGTATAATCCGCCGCGTAGTAAGCCAGGAGAGGTAGCGTAGTCCGGCCTAACGCGCGCGCCTGGAGAGCGCGTGAGCAGAAATGCTCCGCGGGTTCGAATCCCGCCCTCTCCGCCACATCAGGGGAAAATGACTCAAAAACGGGTCGTTTTCTCCTTTTATTGTCTAAACCTCAGAAGTGTGGTAAACTGTATTACGAAAACCATATCGATGGAGGAAGCGT
Source organism: Anaerolineae bacterium (assembly GCA_034430835.1). Classification (GTDB taxonomy): domain Bacteria; phylum Chloroflexota; class Anaerolineae; order B4-G1; family B4-G1; genus JAFGED01. Next base: position 20,188 of record DAOUDX010000219.1, on the reverse strand, counting down.
ATGAATACCGTGACGATCTCGCCCAAATACCAGGTTGTGATCCCCAGCCAAGTCCGTGATTCCCTTGGGGTCAAGCCAGGTCAAAAAGTCAAGGTCATCCTATACAACAACCGCATCGAGATGATCCCCGTCCGCCCTGTCGAAGAGTCACGTGGCTTTCTCAAGGGGATTGACACTGTCGTCGATAGAGAATCGGAGGATCGCGTATGAACGTCGTCGATTCTTCTGGCTGGTTGGAATACTTTGCCAACGGTCCCAACGCTGATTTCTTTGCCCTTGCTGTCGAAGACGTCGCTCAGTTGGTTGTTCCCACCATCAGCATCTACGAGGTGTTCAAGCGCGTGCTCCAACAGCGTGGAGAAGGGGACGCGCTACAAGCTATCGCCGTGCTGGCGCAGGGTGAGGTGGTGGACTTGGATACAACTTTGGCTCTGAACGCCGCCAAGCTGTCCTTCGACCTCAAACTGCCAATGGCTGATAGTATTATGCTGGCTGCAGCGCAGGCGCGCAACGCCACGCTGTGGACACAGGATGCTGATTTCAAGGGTATTCCCGGCGTGCGATATATCGAGAGGAAATCCTAGCAGCCAAGCGCGCGCATCGGGAGAACGCGTGAGCCGAAAGGCCCCGCGGGTTCGCACCCCGCCCTCTCCGCCACACCGGGGGAAAAATGACGCGAAAAGAGTATTTTCCCCCTGACGTTATCCAACTTGATAGGAGGCCGATCATGTGGCTTTTGGAGACGATAGCCATTATCCTCCTGCTTGGAATGCCTCTTTCTCTGGTCGTATTGATTCCGCCAGTTAGGAGGCTTGGCCGACAGAGCGTGAGAGCCAGGATCGCAGTGATAGCTGTCACTGGGCTGCTCTCGTTCGCCCTCGCTTTCGGGATTCGTACAGGTTGACTGACTGGCGGGTATGTGTGGAGTATTGCATCCCACTTCTGATGGGTGGTTTCTGGGCGTGGCTTTTCACCCGGCGGAAAGCGCGACCGGTGAAAAGGTCGCCTAACGCACGTTAGTGCAGTTTCTGTTGTGTCTGTGGTTTGCGTGGGTGCTCTGAGCGGATGCCGAGCGCAGCGAAGCGGGAGTCGAAGAGCGCCCACGCGGGCCTATTTCCTCCAACGGAGGAAATACAGCGCGACCAGCCCGCCCGCCAGCACCGCCATGAGCACGCCGCCAGCGGCGATGACGCCCGCGGGGATGTCGCTGCCGTGTGGTTCGCCCCCCGATTCCGTGGCCTGTGGCGTTGGGGGTTCGCCAGTGGGCGTCGGGCTTGGCGCGGTTGGCGTAGGAGGGGCATGCGTCGGTGTCAAGGTCGCGGGGGGCGGAGTGGACGTCGGCAGGGATGTTGGCCGCGGGGTCGGTACCGAGATCACCAACTCTTGCCCCACTCTGATCAGGTCGCCCTCGTCGATGGAGCCGACGTTGAGCTGGCGGATCTGATCGATCGACACGCCGTACTTTTGGGCGATGAAGCTGAGGGTGTCCCCCGCCTCGACAACGTGAACGATGGCGCTATCCGGACGTGGAGAGGGAGTGGGACGCGGCGTCGCAGTGGGACCCGGTGTGGGGGAGGGGCCGTCGGTGGCCGTGGGCTGCGGGACTTTGGTCGGCGACGGCGCGGAGGCATACACCAAGGCCGCGTCGTCCCAATAGGTGTCGTTGCCGCCCCTGGTGGCCCACTTGCCCCACGAGCGCAGGTAGACGCACACCCTGCCTCCTGGCCCGACCTGGGCCGTGACCGGCCCGACGAGCCCGTAGACGTCGGGATGGTAATACTCTCCGCTCCAAACGATGTTGGACGACCAGGGATCGGCCACCCCGTTCGGCTCGATGCCCACCGTGAGCGGCATCGCCCACCGATCCCCGCAGGTCGTTCCGGGGCCGTTGTCGCCGCCCGTGTACGAGGTACAGGTCCAGGTGTGCGCGTAGGCCGAGAGCGCGACCGTCGCTCCGGGCTGCAGGCCGCTCACGATCTGGTAGAACCCGCCCTCGAAGGCGCCGTGAGAGCCAAAGACTTTCATCGCGTAGGATCCGGTGCGGATCCGGGGTGGGTTCAGATAGGGGTCGATCTGCGCCGCGATCACGACCTCGGGCTGAGTCCAGCCGTTGGCGGGATCTTCGCGCCACCACGTCACCCACCCTTCGGGCGTGCGGATGTTGTCGCGGATGATGCCGTCCTTGATGTGGACGTCGTGCGTGGCGTTGCATTCCGCTTGTGCGGGCGACCCGCCGGGACAGGAAAGCCCTTCGAATCCCGGGTTGACGAGCAGGTTGCCCTCTTGATGCGCCGGCTGCGCCGACGCAGGGACAAATGCAGAGGCCGCCAGGAGTGCGAGCAGCACGCCAGCGACCGAAATCCCTGAGAGCGCGCGTTTGAACATGATCCATCCCTCCTGAAGTAGACTCGCCAAATGGCGCGCATTATATCACGGCGGCAACTTGCGTCAAACGAGTCCTCGGAGCGAAATTGCCCTCGACAGGGTGGCTGAACCACCCTACCGAATCCGCAGCGGCGCGACGACGCCGTCCTCAAACCCGCAGGCGCGGTAGAAATCGCGGGCGGATGGATCGCCCCGCGAGGTATCGACCAGCAGGTGGGTCGCGCCCCGCCGGTCGGCTCGCTGCAGCGCTGCCTCCACCAGCGCCGCGCCGATGCCCTGCCGCCGGTAGGCCGGATCGACCGCCAGGTCGTCGATCAGCGCCCGCAGCCCGGAGAGGGCGGGGAAGAAGGAGAGGGCCAGGAACCCCACCACCCGCCCGTCCACTTCCGCAACCAGCACGTCCATCGCCACCCGCTCGCGGAACCGCCGGGCCGCGGCCTGGATCTCGACCGCGCTCAGATCGGCGTTGGCGGGAACCAGCGGCAGCAGTGCCAGCACCCGGTCCTCGTCCTCCGGGCGGGCGTCGCGGATGGTGACGCCGGCGGTCTCCTCGCGGCGCCCGGGGGCGCGGCTCTGCAGCCAGCGCGCCAGCACCTCGCGGTGGGTGCGGAAGGCCAGCGGCTCTGGCAATGCGTCGGGGGGAAAGAGGCCCACGTCCTGGGCGTCGTCGCCGGCCTGTAGCTCCCCACCCACCGGCCGGGCGCGGTAAAAGATGATGATGCCGCTCTGCACCGGCCCTTCGGGGAAGGAGTAGACGCCAAAGAGCTCCAGCAGATCGACCTCAAGGCCGGTCTCCTCCTTGCATTCCCGCACCGCCGCCTGCTCGACGCTCTCGTCCTCCTCGATGAAACCCGAGGGGAGCGCCCACCATCCCTCGAACGGCGGCTGGCCGCGCTGGATCAGCACGATGCTCTCGTCCACCTCCACCAGCACGCCGACGCCGGGCACCGGATTACGGAACAGGACGAACTGGCAGGCAGGGCAGATCTCGCGCATGCGCCCGGCGACCTCGGCCACTTCCATCGCCGTGCCGCAGCGCGGGCAGAAGGTCGTCGCAGTCTCGTTCACCTTCCGTCTCGCTTTGATCCCGCGCCCTGCCGGATCGCCACGCGCCGCACGATCAACAGGCCTGCCAACCCGGCCAGGATCGGTGCGGGGACGCACAGCCATTCCCGCACCAGCCCCAGGCCGATCCCGCCGGCGATGAGGAGCACGGCCGCTCCAAGGAAGGCCCATCGCTCCTCTACCTGCGTGCGGCGCGCCACCACGAGTGCACCCCAGCTCAGTAAGCTGCCCAGGGCGAGGAACGCCGCCAGCCACGGGGCGTTCCTGGATACCACCCAGGAGATAAGAGGGGAGATGCGTCGTCGTTCTCGCACCTGGGCCTGGGTGAACTGCTGGCCATCCCAGGCGAGGGTCTCGACTTGATAGGGCTGCCACAGCGGGCTCTCGGCCGCGGGGAGGTCGTGGGCGGTCTGGATGGCCGACCTTCCTTCCCAGCGGCTCGTTTTGGGATATGTGTGTCCTGCGCCCGAGAGACTGCTGCTGAACATTCCCAGTTCTGTCAGTTGTTCTTCCTGCCCGACCTCGAATATGGCCAGGTAGCCGGTGGTGCGCTGCGGCGTCACAAAGTCCCCGCGCTCGACGCTGACTCTCTCCGTGGAGACGACGAGTTCGGGGATGCCGTCGCCCGTCAGGTCGTGCAGTTCTGTGGCCGCATACCCGCCGTCCATTTGCCGTCCATCGACCAGCCCCCATGCCTCTGCGCGCTGGTCGAACAGCAGGACGTAGGAACTGCTCACGAAAGACAAGTCCGCCGGCAGCTTCTGGGTCAAGACGGCCAGCGCTTCCGTAGAGCCGTCGCCGTTCAAGTCCTGCTCGTGGTATCCAGCCAGCTCGTATCCGGACTGAAAGATATCGCTGACGAGCGCCAGGGGCATCTGATCGGGTTGGGGCGGGGAGTCTCTGCCGCTGCACGCGGCCAGCAGGAGGATTAAGGCCAGTGCGACCGTCATGGCAATGGGGCTTCGATTCATCAGACCACCTCGCTTTCGGGACGAGTCGTGTCATCGTGGCAGCAGCTTGGGCCGCACCTCCGGCGCGTGGGCAGCGATGATCTGGGGAGTGATGGCGTTGGCGTGGACGATGTCGGCGTAAAGCCCGGCGCTTGGGCGCGGCGTGCGGGCCTGGGTTTCGGGATCCAGCGCGATGAGGCCGAAGCGCAGCGTCCATCCGTCGGCCCACTCAAAGTTGTCCACCAGCGTCCAGTGGTAGTAACCCATCACCGGGTAGCAGAGCTGGATGGCGTGCCACATCTGGTGCAGGTGGGTCAGCAGGTGGCGGGGCCGCTGGTCGTCATCAGCGTCGGGGATGCCGTTCTCGGTGACGTAGATGGGCAGGTTCAGGCGCGCCAGCCGCTTGAGGCAGCGGAACAGCCCATTTGGATAAAACTCGCCATAGCCGCCGTCGAGCAGCTCGGCGTCCTCAGCATGGGTGCGGCGGGTAAAAAGTAACTGGCTCTGCGCGCGGTCGAAGGCGACCAGGTCACGGGTGTAGTAGTTGAGGCCGATCCAGTCGAGGGTGCGGCGCAGCTTCCACGCCAGGCCAAAGCCCAGGGGCAGCGTCCAGCATCCCCGGGCCAACGCGGTCAGGATGTTCTGGTTGTATACCCTGTCCAGCGTCCGCGCGGCCAGCCTGTCGAGCGGCGAGCGCGGGTTGGCCGGGTCGAAGACGCGCATGTTGTGGGCGAAGCCGACGCGGGCCTCGGACTGGACGGCGTGGATCTCCCGGTAGGCGGCGGCATGGCCCAGGAGCATGTGGCGGATGAGGCGTGTCGCTGTCTTGATGTCCGGTACCTTGCCAGGACCGTCGCCACCCACGAGACCCCACACGCCGTAGACGTTCGGCTCGTTGACGGTGCACCACAGATCGCAGTGCCGCCCCAGCGCCTCGACGACGCGGCGCGCGAAGCCTGCGAAGCGATCGACGGTCTCTGGGTTTTCCCAGCCGCCCTGCTCGGCCAGCCACCGGGGGTTGGTGAAGTGATGGAGCGTGACCATCGGCTCGATGTGCCGCTCGCGCAGGCCCTGCAACATCTCGCCGTACCGCGCCAGGGCAGCGGCGTCGAACTCGCCGGGGTGGGGTTCGATGCGCGACCACTCGACCGACAGGCGCAGCGCGTTCAGGCCCATCTCGGCGGCGCGGTCAAAGTCGGCCTCGGCGTTCTCCCACCAGTCGCACGCTTTCCCGGATCGGTATTCCGCTTGGCGTTCCTCCTGCTGCTCCCAGGCCCACCAATCGTTGTTGGTGTTGTTTCCCTCGACCTGATAAGCGGCGGTGGCGACACCCCACTTGAAATCGGCGGGGAAGTGGAACGTGGCCTGGGGCAGCGATGGTCCCACGGGGGTGACGGCGGTGACGCCCAGGGCAGGCTCGGCCTTGGCCTCGTCGTCGGAGGGTGTCCCTGTCCGCCTGGTGGACAGTTTCTCCTCCTCCAGCCACGCTAGGTCCATCCCCTCGAAGGGGTCGTCGCCCAGTTTTTTCTCGGAATCTTCTCTTTTAGCCATCGTTGACAACCCTCTCTACCAGGTTGGCGTAGTCGGCTGCGGCGGAACTGTTGGGTGAATATTCGTAGATGGTCTTGTGGTGACTGGGGGATTCGGTGAGTTTTACGTTTTCCCGAATCGGCTCGGCCACCTTATCGCCAAAGTGACGGCGCAAGGCTTCCAGAACCTCGCGGTCTTGCTGCCGGTTGACGTAGAAGGTGGGGAGGATGAGGTAGAGCCGGACGTGGCTCTCCGGTAGCTGCCGAAAGGTCTTGAGGGTCTCGACCACCTGGCGGAGCCCTACCAGGGACATGTAGCTGACCGAGACTGGGACGACGAGTTCGTGAGCATACAGCAACCCGCTATCGCTTAGCAGGCCCGCCGAGGGGGAAAAGTCGAGGATAACGTAGTCGTAGCTATCCTCCAGTCCCTGCATCTTGCTCAGGAGCGCACGGCGCACCATGCGGTCGTCGTTGGTGCGCCACATCTTTATCTCGGCCTGGAACAGGGAGCTGTCGCTGGGGATGAGGTCGAGGTTCTCGCGCGCCTTGACAATGCAAGCCTGTGTCCGCACCTGGCCGAGCAGCAGGTGAGTGAGGGAGTGGGTGTAGCTGACCCCCAGGTGGGTCGCCAGGCTACCCTGGGCGTCCAGGTCGATGCACAGCACGCGCGCGCCGTGCAGGGCCAACCCGGCGGCCAAGTTCACCACCGTGGTCGTTTTGCCTGTGCCGCCCTTGTAGTTCAGAACGCCGATGACTCTGGTCATAATGTGCCGCCGTGTGTACTAGGGGAACAGTCGCCGGGTCTTGATCTCGGCCACCGCATCGGCACGGAAGCGGTACAGCTTGGCCGGGCGGCCCTCGCCGGTGCGGTACTCGCCGGTCTCTTCGATGACGTCTGCGCTGAGGATCTTGCGGCGAAAGTTGCGTTTATCGAGTTCTTCCCCCAGGATGATTTCGTAGGCGGCCTGGAGCTCGCTGAGGGTAAAGGTCTCTGGCAGCAACTCGAAGCCCACGGCGGTGTATTCCAGCTTGTAGCGCAGCCGCTGGAGGGCGTATGTCAGGATGTCGGCATGGTCGAAGGCGAGCGGGGGCAGGTCGTAGACGGACCACCAGCGGGCGTCGGCGGCATCGTGCCCGGCGTGGGGCTGCACAGCGTCGGCGGGCACTAGGGCAAAGTAGGTTACCGTGATCACGCGCCCGCGCGGGTCTCGGTTGAGGTCGCCGAAGGTGTAGAGTTGTTCCAGGTATACGTCGCAGACACCGGTTTCCTCCTCTAGCTCGCGCATCGCCGCCCCTTCGATCGATTCGTCGATGCCAACGAAACCGCCGGGGATGGCCCACATTCCTTCGAAGGGTGGGTGCCCGCGCTGGATGAGCAGCACCTGCAAATCGTCTTCGTTCAGAGTAAAGATGATGACGTCCACGGTGACGGATGGGCGCGGGTAGTCTTCCAGGCGCATAGGAGGATTTCCTATTGGTGTCATTCTTACACAAATTATAGTGGCTTTTGGGATGCTGTCAATGTCGGGGGTGTCTCATCCCTTGCGCTGCCAGAGTTGCTTGCGGACGAGAGTCACGACGGCGGAGATGGCCAGAGCGATGACCACGATCTTGGCAACGATGTGTTGAGGTGCGTTCCCGGTAAACTCTGCCGAGCAGGGTGGCGTGGACGGTTGCCAGCAGGAAAGCGAGATAGCTCAGGATGTGGATCGCTCGCCAGCCTTTGCCGATGGGCCTGCGCAGTGCCGCGGCCAGCGAGGCGACGACGATGAGGTACAGGGCCGGGGGACCGCCCCATTGCAGGAAGACGCGCAGGGAGTCAAGTCTGGGAAACAAGATGCCAGGACTGCTCCAATCCAGCGCCACGCCCAGGGGATGCAGCGCGATCAGAGCTAGCCCTGCGATTGAGAGGATGTGGTGAACCTGGATGAAGGGGCGGCCAAAGAGACGGACCAGTTGGCGCGCGTATGCGGATGAGAGAATGCTGAGGTAGATGGCCAGATAGCCCAATAACGCTACTCCTCGGATGAGCCAGTTGAGCGCGGAGCCGCCGGGTTGCAGGGATATGAGACCGGCGGTCAGGATTGCGGCGGCGACGCCGATCAAGATGAGGTAGTAGATTCCACGGAGGTTCGATTTGCGCATTAGCTTTCCTCGTCTGTCGTGTCTGTATCGGCGGCGATGGGTAGGAAGACGGTAAACTTGCTCCCTTTCTCGACATGGCTTTCCGCAACCACATGTCCACCGTAGGCCTCGATGATCTCTTTGACGAGCGCCAGTCCCAGCCCCATGCCTCCGTATCGCCGGCTGGCGGAGCCATCCACTTGATAGAAGCGGTCAAAGATGCGCGGCAGCTTGTCGGCTGCGATGCCGATGCCCGTGTCGCTCACCTCCAAGGTAACGTATTCATCTTCCTGCCATAGTCGCACGGTGATGGTGCCACTTGGCGGGGTGAATTTGACGGCGTTGCCGAGCAAGTTGTCGAGCACGCGACGCAGGTAGGTGGAATCGCCGCGCACCAGGAGCAGGGCTGGCGCAATCTCTGCGCGCAGGGTCAACTCGGCCTGCTCGGCTGCAACCTGAAAGTCCTCCACAGCGTTGCGGGTCAACTCGTCCAATGATACGGGTTCTGGCTCAGGAGGGCTGACCTCGGCTTCCAGGATAAGCGTGATGTCCTTCACCAGATCGCTCAACATGCGGGACCGGCGGGCAATGATGGCTATGGGTTGTTGGTAGGCTGCGGGGATTTCACCCAGCTCGCCTGCGTCCAGCATCTCGGCGTAGCCTCGGACCAGGGCCAGCGGCGAGCGAAGCTCGTGGGACACGTTCTGGATGAACTCGTCTTTGAGGCGATCCATCTCTTCCAGCCGGGCCAGGGCGGCGGCCAATTCATCGGCGCGCAGTTGTATTTCCTCAAAGAGTTGCGCGTTCTCCAGCACCAAGCCGAGTTGGTGGACCACTGCCTTCAGCAGGCGGATTTCGTCGGGCTGCCAGAGGTGCCTTTCGCGGCAGTAGCCGAGCGCCAACGCACCGTAGAACCGCCCACCGACCTGCACGGGGGTGGCCAGGGCAGATTGAGTGCCCAGCGAGAGGTACAACTCTCGTGAGGACTCGATTCGGGGATCGTTGGTCGTGTCGGAGACGGCAAAGGGCTGGCCGTCCAGTAGCGCCTTCGACTCGGTCTGTATGTTCTTGAGGGAGCCGCTCGTTCCGACATTTGACTCGATGCCTGCCACGCTCCAACTATGGGTTATTTCCCACGTGCCGGCGTTTGTGTTCATGGTGACGAAAGAGATGCGGTCGGCTGTTATCAGCTCGTGCAATCCCTCCAGGGTGTTATTGATCGTAGCGTCTAGGTTCAGGATCGCGCCAGGTCCGAAAGCTATGCTATTGAGCAGCGTCAATTCCTGCACTCGGCGTTGGGCCTCCTGGTAGAGTCGAGTGTTGCGCAGGCCGATGGCTACTGTGTCGGCCACCGCCTCCAGCAGCGACTGATCTCCCTTGTCGAAGGTCGCCAGTTGCTCGCTTTCGACGATGATCGTCCCGGCTACTTGGCCACCGTCGAGGATAGGCACACACAGCGCCGATTGGGTTGGGGCCTTGGTGGGGTTGACGAAATAGGGATCGGCGCTGACGTCACGGCAAAGATAAGCCTTGCCACTTCTCGCTACGTAGCCCGAGATGCCCTGTTCGATCGGCAGGCGGTAGAATCCGGGGGTTGCCAGCTTTTCGATGGCGATGGTGTCGCTGCTGCGACCGCGCAGGATCAGCGCGCGTTTGCCCTCGTCGAGGGTAAAGATCCCAACTCTTGGATAGGCAAAGTGGCGAGAGATGCTATCGGCCACGGCTTGCAGCAGTGCGTCGGCGTGGAGGGTCGTGGCGGCGATGCGGGCGACATCCACCAGGAGAGCCAGCCGCTGCGTCTGCTGCTGTTCGGTCTGGAATAGGCGGGCGTTCTCGAGGGCAATGGCCACCTGGTTGGCGAAAGCGGACAACAGGAACAGTTGGCCGCCGAAGGCTTTGGGGCGCAGACTGTGCAGGTAGAGCACGCCCAGCAGGCGATCCTTGACCATCAGCGGCAGGCCGGCGAGCGATTTGATGCCAGCCTCCACCAGGACTGGGTTGGCCTTGGACGGCGCCCCTTCACCCAGGTTGGGATGCACAGCGCCGTCTTCGTCGATTTCATCGACGACCAAAGCCCGGTGCACCCGAACGATCCAACGGGTAAAGCCCTCGTCTCGAATGCGATACTCCAGGGCTTGCACGCCCGGCAGGTTCTCGGCGCTCTGGCCTATGTTCCCCCTGTCGTCCATCAATATCACGCTGGTGAAGTCTGACTCCACCACGCCGTTGGCCAGGGATACGATCTCGGCCAACACCCGGTTTGGTTTGAGGGAAGCAGTCACAACCTGCGACGCCTGGCTCAGGGCCGCCAATTGCTCCAGCCTGTGTTTCACCGCCTCCTCGACCCGCTTGCGCTCGGTGAGCTCTCGCTGAGCCTGGTCGTACAGCCGGGCATTGGCGATGGCGTTGGCCAGTTGATCGGCCATCGCTTGGAAAACGGCGACGTCATCCTCGGTGAAGGCAGCCTCGTGGGAACTTTGAATGGTCACCGCGCCGATGGCTTGGCTGCGGCTGACGAGCGGCAGGGCCAATTCCGAACGTGTCTCCGGCAGCAGCTGGTTTAAGCCCACGGCGTCTTCGCCGACGTTCAGCGCGATTTGAGCTTGCTTGTTGGCAATGCACTGGCCGACCACAGAGTTACCCCCGACCTCTAGCATGTAGGCCTGCTCCATCATTTGGCAGCCTGCTTCGCCAGTGCCGGCCTGCAGCACCGCCCACTCGCCGGTCTGATCCACCAGGAACAAGCCAGCGTAGTACAGCCCCAGGCTTTCGCGCACCAAGTCGATGGCTTTTTGGCTCAACTCGTTCGGGTCGAGAATGCTGCTGGCCGCGTGTGAGATATCGATCGCAGTCTGGAGTTGGATGGTGTGACGTTCAAGGGCACTCACAAGCTGCTCACGCTCGGCCTCTATTTGCTTGCGCTTGGTGATGTCCACACCCACTGACTGGAATTCGATGATCTGGCCTTGGTCGTCGAGAATCGCCCGGTCGAACCACTGCTGCCAGCGGATTTCTCCATTGGGCATGCTGACGTGATGTTCGCGGGTTAAAGAGGGAGTCTCCGAAGATAGTGCAGCGAACCACTCTTTGCGGTGCTGCTGGTTCTCTTGGAACATAGAGGACATGATCTCGTGCCCGACGAGTTCCTCGCGCGTCCTACCAAAGTAGCGACAGAAGGCTTCGTTGACGAATGTGATAGTTCCATCGGGCAAGAAGCGGCAGATCAGTTCCGTCTGATCCTCGACGATGGCGCGATAGTGAGCTTCGCTTTCCTGCAGCGCTGCTTCCGCTCGCTTGCGCTCGGCGATCTCTTGCTGCAACTCGGCCGTTCGTTCCCTGACCTGTTTCTCTACCCCAGCGTAGGCTTTCTCCAGCGCTGCCCCCGCCTCTGCCCGCTCCCGTAGGAGCAGCACGTTATGCAACGCACTGCTCAATTGCGCCCGCAGTGTTTGGCAAATGTCTCCCTGTGCTGGCTCAGCTTCAAGAAGCATGAACCATAATCGGCGATCCTGAAGGTGCAGCGGTTCTAGCACCAGGGTGCGTCGCCGCTCGGGTGACAGCAGACTATCCGGCACGAGTTGGCGAGAGGGAAGGGGCCGTCCCTCAGGGTCTAGGTCAACGAGTTTCTCTCTGTCGTCGTATGCCAAGAGCAGCCTGGCTTGTGCGGTGGACGCTTGGGGGTCCTCGAACACCGAGATGCAGCAGCTTGGGATGCCAATGGTTTGCATCGCCTGGGTCGTCGTTTCCAGGAGTTCTGCCATGTCAAACTTGGTGAGCAGGGTGTACTCGATATCAGTCAATACCCGGTTTTGCATCGTCAACAGCGCGACCTGACGCCCTTGGATTCTCTGGACTGTATCGCCAACCAGCACCCGGGCTTGGCCCAAGATGTCCTCAGCCCGAGTCACGTCGCCGTGGCTCAGGTACGGCAGCGCATAGCGGCGGAGCACCGATAGCGCGCCTTGCCAAAGAAAGATGTCAAGGTCGGATGCCGCCGACTGGCTCAAAACGCGCTCCAACGCAGCGAGAAAAGCACCTCCCGAATCCTCCTCCATCTCGGCGATGAAGGCATCCAGGAGCCCTTCTATCCATTCAGGATTCATTTCCTTGAAAGAAACCTCTATGGCCTGGCTCAACGCGGGCAAAATGTTCTCGCGCTGGGAAGAGAGTAGGGCTATCGGCTTCTCCGTTGGTGGGGGTGTCATCGGGCCTGCTCCAGCCCGTGTCACGAGCGTCAGTGGGCAGCCGCAAGACTGGCGTACGACGAGTTCACATGGCAAGAGCACGCACTCCGGCACGTCGTGGCCTTCCATCCGGGCCAACAGCAGCTCTGCAGCCTGTCGACCGGCTTCGTAGAGAGGATTCTGCACAGTCGTCAGGGGGAGCAACGCGTACTTGGCTTCATCTGTGTTATCAAAGCCAGCGATGGCTACGTCGTCCGGTACCTGTATCCCACGTGCCTGTAGCGCTTCCACTGCGCCGAAGGCCATATTGTCGTTGGCTGCTGCTATCGCGTCAAAGCTTTCCCCTGGTAGCAGCTTGCGCTGGTCGAGCAGTATGTTGATGGCTTCCACACCTGTCGCCCAGGTGAAGCTGCCGGGCACGACGAGGTCGGGATCAGGAGAGAGTCCGTGTTCGGCCAGCGCCTTGGTGTAGCCGCGATACCGCTGCTCCGCCTCTTGACTCCCTTCAGGCCCGCGAATGAAGGCGATGCGGTTGAGACCGTGAACCTCGATGAGGTGAGTGATAGCGGCGTACATACCTTGTTTGTTGCCTATCTGTACACTGGGGATGTCTTCTACGGCTCGCACGATGCTGACCACCGGGAGCGAATGGTACTTTCGGCAAAAGTCTTCGAACTCCTCTGGCGAGATATCGGTCGCTAAGTTGTCACTCCTTAGAATCAACCCATCGAGGTTCCCTTCGGTGGCCAAGTCGTAGATTGCGCTGTGAAGACCGATGGGCTGGCGAGAGGAGTGTAAGGGGCCGCCTGGAAAGCAGATCAGATTGGCATCGTGCTGGCGGGCTGAATCATCGATTCCTGTCCACAAAGCGCGCGAAATTAGACCGTGTATCCAGGGAGTCAGGTAGCCGATGGTTAGGCGCTTGGAGGATACTTTATGCTGTGCCTTGGTCATAGCCTTCCCACACCCTCTCTTCGCGCATCTGCTCAGGCAGGTGTATAACGAGGAGCGCTTCGGGCTCGGTGCAGGGCCGTTGGAAAGAGTGCATAGCGTGGATGATCAACTGGCGTGTCATCTCCGTCACCGGGCATCCAGAGGGAGACGGCCAACTTTCCCGAAATAATGTGCGCCATTTTTTGTATTATAACGCAACATCGGAAAAATGCCTACAAATCTGCAGGGGTGATCGGGCGAATCGTGTGTTTTTCCGCCCTTGCCAACGCTGCCTTTCCAGGTACAATAATCCCCATAATTGCATGGGAGAAGATTATTTCGATGAGCACTGAACTCGATCTGTTGTGTGTTAACACCATCCGCACGCTGGCTATGGACGGCGTGCAGAAGGCCAACTCTGGCCACCCCGGCATGCCGATGGGCATGGCGGACGCGGCCTACGTGCTGTGGACGCGCTTCCTCAAGCACAACCCTGCCAACCCAGCCTGGCCCAATCGTGACCGGTTCATTCTTTCTGCGGGTCACGGTTCGATGCTGCTCTACAGCTTGCTCCACCTCACCGGCTATGACCTGCCGTTGGAGGAGTTGAAGAGCTTTCGCCAGTGGGGCAGCCGTACCCCCGGCCACCCTGAGTATGGCCTCACCCCTGGCGTCGAGATGACCACCGGGCCGTTGGGCCAGGGGTTTGCCACCGGCGTGGGGATGGCCATCGCGCAAGCGCACATGGCCGCCACCTTCAACAGGCCGGGTTTTCCCATCTTTGACCACACCATCTATGGTATCGTCTCTGACGGCGACCTGATGGAGGGCGTAAGCCACGAGGCGGCCAGCCTTGCCGGTCATCTGGGACTGGGTAAGCTTATATACCTCTATGATGACAACGAGATCTCCATCGAGGGCAATACGGACATCACGTTCACTGAGAATGTTCCGGCCCGCTTCCGCGCCTACGGCTGGCACGTGCAGGAAATAGACGGGCATAGCCTGGACCAGATCGACGCGGCCATCCGCGCAGCGCGGGAAGAGATGGAGAAGCCTTCCCTCATCGTTTGTCACACTCACATCGCCTACGGCAGCCCTAACAAGCAGGACACGGCAGCCTCCCACGGCGCACCGCTGGGCGAGGAGGAGGTGCGGTTGACCAAGGAAGCGCTGGGTTGGTCGTACAAGAGGCCTTTTTCCATTCCCAAGCGGGCGCTGGAGGTGTTCCGCCAGGCAATCGACGAAGGCAAGAAAGCGGAGGCGGAGTGGAAGGCGCTTTTCAAGCGATACAAGAAGGCGTATCCCGAAGAGGCTGCCCTGCTGCAGACGCTGTGGGCGGGCGAGCTGCCCGAGGGATGGGCCAGCGCGCTGCCTGTTTTTGCCGCCCACGACGGCCCGCTGGCCACTCGCAAGGCCTCGGGCGCGGTGCTGAACGCCATCGCTCCGGTGCTGCCCACCCTCGTCGGCGGCTCGGCAGACCTGGCTCCTTCCACCAACACGCTGCTCAAGGGATACGACGATTTCCAGAAGGAGACACCCGCCGGGCGCAACATGCGCTTCGGCGTGCGCGAGCACGCGATGGGCTCGATCCTCAATGGGCTCGCGCTGTACGGCGGGGTGATTCCCTACGGCGGCACCTTCTTCGTCTTCTCCGACTATATGCGGCCGGCGGTGCGCTTGGCAGCGTTGATGAAACAGCGCGTCGTCTACGTCTGGACGCACGACTCGGTCTGGATTGGCGAGGACGGGCCTACTCATCAGCCGGTCGAGCACCTCGCGGCGCTGCGCGCGATCCCCAACTTGACCGTCATCCGGCCGGCCGACGCCAACGAGACCGCCGCCGCCTGGCACCTGGCGCTGGAGCGGCGAGACGGCCCCACCGCGCTGATCCTCACCCGGCAGAAGCTGCCTGTCCTAGCCGAGACCAGGCGCGACTACGCCGACACCGTCGCCCGTGGCGCCTATGTCCTGGCCGATAGCTCCGGCTTTCCCAAGCTGATCCTCATCGCCACCGGTTCCGAGGTAAGCGTGGCCTTGGGGGCACGCGACATTCTGGCCGGGAGAGGCATTGCGGTGCGCGTGGTCAGCATGCCCAGTTGGGAGTTGTTTGACGCGCAGCCGGTCGAGTACCGGGAGTCGGTGCTGCCGCCGCAGGTGACGGCGCGGTTGGCCGTCGAGGCCGGTGTGTCGCTGGGCTGGGCCAAGTACGTCGGCCCTGAGGGGGACGTGATCTGCCTGGATCACTTTGGCGCTTCGGCCCCTTACAAGGTGCTGATGCAGGAATGGGGCTTTACGTCTGAGGCGGTGGCCGGGCGAGCGATGAGGCTGCTGAAGTAGCCTGTTGCTGCCACTTTGACGGGAGGGGACACGTCAACTGCCGGAACTGTTGAGCGCTCGGCGGCGTCCATGAGGGCAGAGCCTAGCGCTCACAGGAGGTGTCCGATGAGCACTACCCGTCGTGAGTTCATCAAGCGTGTTGGCATTGCGATGGCTTCGCTGATGGCGGCCCGTTGTGTGTGCGTTCCGTTCCCCAATGACGACGAGGACGACTCTCCCCGCGGCCTGTTGCGCAGTTGCTGGCAGCGATTCGATTGGCTGGAGGAGCGCGCGAAGGATTGGACCGACTACGAGAAAGGCGAGAAAGCCCTTGAACAGCTCAAAGCTGAGCACCGCGCCGCCCTTGACGAGTTGGTAGCTACCGGTGAGCTGGAGGCCGCCGTCGCCGACGAGGTTCAGAGTGCCTTCGACGCGGCTGCTTATCATGTCTGGAGGGCTAACTGCGGGGCAACCTGCTATGAGCCGATGATGTGGCCCGACTACACCCAATCCGGCAGCGCACAACTTGTGCAGCAGGCCGAACTCCTGGCCGACCTGGCCGACGACGCCACCATCGATCAGAATATTGTGGCGCAGGCCCAGGCCGCCGTCGAGCGGGATATCGCGTTCCTGAATCTCTCCCCTGAGGAAGAGCGGGGGCTGTACGAGGAGTTGATGGGGGCCGCAGGTGAGGACTATGATTTCCCCACCTTTGACGAGCTTGAGCTGGAGATCACCCCCGAGGCAGCCGAGGCGGCGCGGTTTTTGGTCGAGTTGTTGCTGGAGGAGTAACTCCGTACCACAACGGGAGGTGCGCAATGACCCCAACCCGTCGCGAATTCATCAGGGAACTTGGCATCATGCTGGCGTCGCTCGTCGCTGCTGGCTGTTGCCCTCCTGGAAGTGGAATCGCTTCCCCGCGGGAGCGCCTATGCAGTTGCTGGTTAGGGTTCGATTGGTTGTCGTCGGAAGTGCTAGAGGATTGGGAGCGGGGCAACCGGGCAATGCGTAAGATGACAGCAAATCACCGCGCTGCTCTCAACGAGTTGGTCGCTGCGGGCGAAATAAATGCAACTGTGGCAGACGAGGTGCAGATGGCCTTTGAAGAAGGCGCTTACGATGCCTTGCGCCGACCTTCGCTTACCTCCGTATTGGCAGGCCCAAGCTGTTACTTGCCAAGTCCACTTGGGATGAAATCAATGGAGGTCAGGGGAAACTTGCTGCGGCAAGCCGAGATTCTGAGCGAGATGGCTGAAAGTGGCGAAATGTCGCCAGATGCTGTTTGCGAATGCCCAAGCTGCTATTGCACGCGACATAGCTTTTTTCGACGCTGTAGCTGCGCTGCAATCCAAGGGTGATTGGGAGACAGAGGAGGATATTTTGGAGCAGCTTGAGGCTAGTGGGTTCGAAACCAACCCAGAGGTTGTCGAGGCAGTCGGCTTTCTTGTGGATCTACTTCTGGGGGAGACCGAGTGACCCCTCCCCGCCCTCGCCTCCAGACCCTCATCTTCGAAGCCACCCAGCGCTGCAACCACGCCTGCTTGCACTGCTACAACGTCTGGCTGCCCGATGCTTGCGGCAGCCCTTCAGCCTATCCCCGCGGCGAGCTCGATACCGCTCGGACGCTGGCGCTGCTGAACAAGGCGCTCGACGAAACGCTTTGCGACCACGTCACCCTCACCGGCGGCGAGCCGCTGCTGCGCGAGGACCTGAGGCACATCCTCGACCTGCTGCGCCAGCGGAACGTGCGCGTCACCCTCATCAGCAACGGCCATCTGCTGGACGAGACCACCGTCGTCGATCTGCTCGACCGGGGCGTGGGGCTGTTCGAGCTGCCGCTGCTGGGCCGCCGCCGCGAGGTGCACGACCGCCTCTCCGGCTCCTCCGGTGCCTTTGACGCGGCGCTGGCGGCGATGGCCCACATCCGCTACCACTGGGGGCGGTTCGTCGCCGTTTTCGTCGCCACGCGGCTCAATCTCCCTGACCTGTACGAGACCATCAAGCTGGCCTTTGCCTTCGGCTCGCGGGGGATGATGCTCAACCGCTTCAACCCCGGCGGGCGCGGGCGTGAGCATCTGGAGGAGTTGCTGCCCGGCGCCGACGAGATGAACGCGGCGCTGGAGGTCGCCAACGCCGCTTCGAAGGAGTTCAACTTTCCCATCTCCTGCTCCATCGCCATGCCGCCCTGACTGATCGACCACCGCAAGTACCCCAACCTCACCTTTGGCTTCTGCGCCGCCGGCACCGAGCGCGCCTACTACACCCTCGATCCGCTGGGCAACGTGCGCCCCTGCAACCACACGCCCACGGTGCTGGGTAATCTGCTGGAGGAGTCCTTTGCCGACATCATCACCCCCGAACGGCTGGCGCCCTTTGTCGAGGCCGTGCCCGAGTTTTGCGACGCGCACGGAACGGGCGCGCCTTGTGTGCTGCGCGACATCTGCCAGGGTGGATGCAAGGCCGCCGCCGAGGTCTGCTATGGCTCGCTGTGTGCGGAAGACCCATTCCTGCACTGCAATCGAGACCAGGCCGTGCCGCTGGCCGAATGGGAGAGCTGAATGGCCGATGCACCGGACGGCGACGAGCGGCTGGCCTGCATGGCGGTTCTGGCGTAGGCGCAATTTGTTGTCGCGCTCCGGTTGCAGGTGATTTGGTACGGTGTTATAATACCAGCCTTCCTCTTGAGAACGAGGAGGAGGCCGCCTATGATCACCAACCAGCCGGCCGACCGACTAACCAACCAACCAACTGGCCACTTCCTATCCCGTCTGATGCCTTACATCGTTTTCCTCCTCGCCTTCGCCCTCTACGCCGCCACCGCCGCCCCAGGCGTGCTCTTCGGCGACCCATCCGAGTATCAGTTCGTCCCTGCCATTTTGGCCATCGCTCACCCGCCGGGCTACGCCTTCTACACGCTCCTGGCCAAGCTCTGGCAGACGCTCGTTCCCGTCGGCTCCATCGCCTACCGCACCAATCTGCTGGCGGCTGCTGCCGGGGCCTGGGTAGTCACGGCTGCTTACCTGACCGTCCACGATCTCCAATATCTATTCTCTAAGAAACCTGTACCCTTCCTACCTCCTCTCTTCGCCGCGCTGTGCCTCGCCGTCGCCCCCGACCTGTGGCAGCACGCCATTCACTCCAACGCCCACATCGTCAGCGCCGCGCTCACGGCCACCCACCTGTGGCTGTTGGCCCGTTGGTGGCGCACCCGAAATGATCGCTGGCTGATGGCCCTTGCCTTCGTCTTCGGCCTTTCGGCTACCCACCACCCCATCACCCTAATGGGGGCACCCGCCTATGCCGTTTTCGTGCTGTTGGCCCGACCTAACGTTCTGCGCCGCTGGCGGCTCCTGCTGGTGCTCATCGGCTGTCTGCTTCTGGGGTTGTTGCCGCTCCTTTACTACCCGCTGCGCAGTCCCAACCTGCCCCCCGGCTTCCAGCCCACCGACATGAACACGTGGGAGGGGTTCGTGCGCCATACCACGGCCAAGGGGCTGCGGGTCAACTTTTCCCAGTTTGGCCTGGCCGATCAGCCCGACCGGGCGCTGGTTTTTTGGACCCTGTTGCGGCTTCAATTCTCCCTGCCCATCATCGCTCTGATCGTGCTAGGGCTGATTGCCCTGATTCGCCGCGCCCCCAAGCTCGCTGCCCTGCTCGGCCTGTTCCTGGCCCTGCACCTGTTCTTCACGATGAACTTTTACCAGGATACGATGGCCTACTTGCTCAACCCATTCGCCGCCCTGGCCGTCGTCGCCGGCCTCGGCGTCCTGGCCCTGTCCGAGATCCTGAATCCGCTGGTTCGTCCTTCGTCGTTCGTCCTTCGTCGTTGGCTGTTCGCCACTGGCTGTTTTCTCGTACTAGCACTTCCCATTTCCCAAGCCATCCTCAACCTCCAACGCTCCATCTCCCTGCGCGATTTCACCGCTGCCGAGGACTATGTCTCCGCCGTCTACGAGCGCTTCGCCGGACGCGGCGAGGGAGCAGTGCTGCTCACCGACTGGGAGCGGTTGACGCCGCTCTTCGTCCGCATCTACGCCGAGGGGAAGCCGCTGGACGAGACGGACGTGAAGCTCGTCTTCGTCAACTCGGCCGACGGACCGACCTGGGTGCGGAACGTGTGGGAGGACATTGAGGAGGGACCGATCTACGTTGTAGGCTACCGGCCCGCTCTGCGCGACGAAGGTTTCCGTCTCGTCCCCGATGGCCCCTTCTATCGCATCGTCGCCCCGCCCGTGACCGACGTCGCGCCTACCCACCCTCTCGACATGTGGGCCGATGGCAGGGTCCACATCCTGGGCTACGACCTTTATCTCCCTTCGGAGGGGGAGGATGGAGGGAAAGGCGTGCGTGCGGGCGAGCCGTTGGAGTTGGTGCTCTACCAAAGTGTCACGGAGCAGATGGGGGAGAATGAATATTGGATGCCCTACGCCCAACTGGGGCCGGTCGAGGCGCGCTGGACGACCGACAGCCGGCTGAACACACCCTGGTGGCAGCCCGACGAGATCATCGTGGAAAAGTACGAGATACCGGTTCCTTTCGACTTACCGCCGGGCGAGTACCCGCTCCGCCTGGGCTATTCCGACCTGAGCGGCGGGCGGCCCGAGTTGACCCTCTCCGCCGGCGGAACGACGGTGGAACTGGCGACCATCACCGTGTTGCCGCCCTCCCCTCCTGTTTCCCCCCCATTGGGGGGGAT
>DAOUDX010000218.1:0-3429 GCA_034430835.1 Anaerolineae bacterium | reverse complement strand
TTGCGCTTTCAGATGCACGAGCGCCTGTATCAACTAGGCTACGAACAGGGGCAGCGCGATGCACTTGCCCAACTTGCCCTCGCTGGTGCTGCTACTGCGGAGGGCTCTTCGTGAAACAATTGAACACTATTGGAGTTGTACTATGAGTAAGCTCGGTCGTCCCAATCGCCACGAGGCAGAGATTCGCCCCTTTGCCGGCATGAGCCTGTCCTGGCCGAAAACCTTCATCCGACGAGACGCTAACGAGAGTAGGGGCATAGGTGGACGGAACAAGATTCGAACCAACGACCTGGGGGTTATGAGCTTCAATCTGACAGTCACACCAAGAACACGAAAATGGCACCCACTCGGGTACCTTTTCGATGACCGAGAAAGGATTGGAACTAATAACCTATGGGTCGTTAGTTCCAATCCTATTTCAGTAGCGGGGCCAGGATTCGAACCTGGGACCTCCGGGTTATGAGCCCGACGAGCTGCCTCTGCTCTACCCCGCAATGTGCGCATCCTACGATGCGGCGCGTTCGAGAACGCGGGCGCATTATACAATAACCGATAGGTTGCGTCAAGGGGTTGTCGGGCCAAAGACCAGTTCCCAGAGTTCGGTCCAGAACGATCGCTCTTCAGGCTCCGGAGAAGGTGCGGGCTCTGTCTCTGCTACTGGTTCTTCGTCGCTGTTATCGACCAGCACGACTGCCATCTCTCCCGGTTTGGCCATGCGTGCCTCGGTGCGTGCCCAGTACTCCACGTACTCGTCGGACTTGACGTATTCCAGCCGTGCGGTCAACTCTTCGTGATGGGCCTGCTCGGTTGCTACTGCTTGCTCCAGATGTTTCTCCTCGGCATACAATTGCCGTGCGAGCGCCAGTTGCTGGGCGAATCCCCACACAATGATGCCCACGGCTGCGAGCACGGCGATGATGGCGACGATGGTGGCGAGTTGGCTACGGTTGAGCTTGAGTAGCGGCATATGGTGCTTCTTGGCGTGCAGCGGCTAGCTGAAACGGGCCTATGACCGAGTCTATGATACCCCGTTTCGAGTCTGTCGTCAAGCGTACAAAGCAAAAAGCGGCGCGTGCCTTGCCGCTGGAAGAAGGTGCCGAAGGTGGGAGTTGAACCCACACGAGCGTAAGCCCACACGGCCCTGAACCGTGCGCGTCTGCCAGTTCCGCCACTTCGGCATTCTAGTTGAGCGAGGCGTATTCTACATTAAACGCCCACGTTGTCAAGGGTTGCCGGCTTCCGACTCACTCACAAAGACGCGGCGTGGCACGATCCACCAGTCAGGGATGGTGCGAAAGCGATCGGATGGATACACGAGCGGTCCGACCTGTACGGCGTGAATGCCTTCATCCACGCCATACGTGTAGACCGGCACGTAGAGCAGCAGAGACGGCACTTCCTGGGCAAAGATCTCTTGGAATTCATGGTACAGTTGCCGGCGCGTCTCGCGGTCAGTCGTGATGCGCGCTCGTTCGATGATCTCGCTGGTGTGGCGGTGATTGAAGCCGGCATAGTTTTGCCCGCCATTGATCTGCTCCTGGTGCCAAAGAGGATAGGGGTCGGGATCGCCAGGGATGGCCATGTGAACGAGGATCGCATCAAAGCTGCGACTCTCCAGCGCCTCGCGCACCTCTACAGGCGAAGCGGTCTCCACTGTGACCTGCGCCCCGACGGCTGCCCATTGCTCGGCCAGCATCTGTGCGATTCCCAAACGTTCTGGTTCGCTGGACGTAAGCAGTGTGAACGACAGGGGTTTTCCACTCTTTCGCCGTATGGGATTCCTTTGGGAGGATGTTCTCCATCCCGCTTCGCCCAGCAGCGTTTCGGCTTTCTTTGGATCGTATTCGTACCGTGGAATGTCATCGTAGTACGCCCAGGTGCCGGGGATCATCGGGCTATCGGCGATCAGTGCCTGTCCTCCCAGTATCTCGTCGATGATCAGCTGTCTGTTCAGTGCATACAGCAGGGCTTGTCGCACCTCTGTCTCCTGAAAGAACGGCAGGTCGTCGCGGTTCAGATTGAGGAACACGATCCCGTACTCGGCAGTCTGCGCCGAGAACAAGTTGAGACTTGGAAAGGTGCTGGCGCGCGGCAACTCGTCGGCCGGTATCCTGCTGACTCCCTTCACTTTTCCTTCTTCGTAGGCATTGAGGGCGGTCTGGTAACTGGGATAGAAGTGAAACTGTACGCGATCCAGATGAGCCCGGGGGCCATAGTATCTGGCGAACGGCTTCAGTACCATAGAAGTGATTATCCCGTCTTCGATGTCGATCCCTTCCAGTTGGAAAGGGCCGCTTCCGACGGGCTGGAGATTGAAAGTCGCAGTCGGCAGGTCGGCAGCGCTTGTGCCTTCTAGCAGATGGGCCGGCAGAATCCCGAAAGTGGTGTAGTCGAGGAACGGTGCGTAAGGCTCGGCCAGTGTGAAGCGCACCGTGAAGTTGTTTAGCTTCTGCACGGTGACGGTTCGCCACACGCTGGCTCCCAACTCGGGTGGGCCTCGGAAACTGGGATCTTGCAGCAAGCCGATGGTGAAAACGACGTCGGCGGCGGTTACAGGTATGCCGTCGTGCCAATAGGCATCACGGCGCAGGTGGAAAGTGTACGTTAGACCGTCAAGTGTGGGTTCGTCCCACTGAGCCAGGTCAGGCTCCACTTCCCCGTGCGCGTTCAGGCGCGTCAGGCCGCTGAACAGCAGGGCGCAGAGGTCGGAATCGACGTCGCCTGGGGTGACCAAGAGAGGGTTCAGGTAATGGGGGAATCCCGCGATGCCCTCGACATATGTCCCACCGTCGCCGGGGCGGAGCACGGTGGTGTAGTTGATAGCCAGGTAGGCCAATAGGATGCCTACCAGTACGACACCGAGGAGAATAAGGAGAATCTGCCAGCGGATATGATGGGTCACGCTCTGAGGACCTTGCCTGTGGTCGTGGTCTTTGGGTCGAAAAGGTTTGAGGGCGCTCCGATCCCAGAAGCGTCCTTCGTGCCCCTGTGTGTCACAAGGCTAGCTGACTATCACGTTGAGGATGGTGATGACGAAGAATGCAATCGAAAGGCCGATTGTGATATTGAACAGGATGCGTTCTACACCGCGCCGCGTTCGATAGATGCTGCTGTCTGACCCACCGAACATGCTCCCTAGCCCACTGCTCTTAATCTGCAGGAGGATAAAGATAGTCAGCGCGATGCTGATGATAATCTGAGCGATGTTGAAGGTGATCTGTGTATCCATTTGATTTCCCCCCAGAATGGGGCGCATTATAGCATGCTAAGGGGGTGTTGGCAAGACTTGCGAATTCGGGTGACTGTTCGATAATTGGTTGAAACTGAGGGCGGTGGGGCGTAACCCCGGGATTTCGCCATTCTGCACACCGTAAGTGGGGCGAAAAGCACATCTTAGGCCCGTTTTTTCGGCCCCAGTGGGGCGCGCCA
>DAOUDX010000217.1:0-1549 GCA_034430835.1 Anaerolineae bacterium | reverse complement strand
TCGCAGATTTCTAGCCGATTCCAGCGGGTCGGGCCCTCTTTGTTAATGTGTAGTTCGTGGGAGATCAGGCTTGCGAAAGTGCGAGGCGCCTCCACAGCTCGCAAGTTGGCCTGCTGGATGGCCAGCCCGGCGGACAGAACGACGGCTCGGATGATCCCAAGCGCTCTCTCCTTCCCGCCCCGGGCTTTCAGCCGCATGCAAAACCACGTCTGAAGAGCCACGACCTCTACAAATTCCTTCGGTAGGTCACGAGGCAGGCGCCTCTTGAAACGGGGAAGAGTAAGCACCGTGCCCGCCAAGAAGCTCAGGGCATTCCTGATGTAGGCCCGCAAAACGCCCAACGCGATCAGAAAACTGGCGGGTCTTGCTGGATGTTCTACATCGGTTTTCAGCATGTGAGTTCTCCCTTCCATCTACTGCACGAGTATCTCCTTGCCCACGAGCAGGTCTTGATATGTCTCGCCGAAGGCCTTCCGAAAGGCATCGAGACTCCAGTCGCAACTGTCATGCGCCGAGAGCGCAACCAACTGCGGATGGCGGCGTTGCAGATAGGCGATGGCCGCCGCCACTTCCCGCCGGTTTATCGGGTCCCAGGGCCATTTCCCCGTGCCCAGGATACGCTGCACCGGCAACCCAAACTCCACCGCCCGAGACGCCGTCACGGGGTAGTGCAGCCCACCGACGACGCCATAGATCGGCTCGTGGAACAGCATTTCCGCCCGGTCAACGATGCACTGCAGCGTAGGATGGCCACAGCCGCTGACGAGGACAATGCCCTTGCCTTCTACGTTGACTGCCAACGGCTGTTCCGGCGTCCAGCCAAAGAAGAACAGCTGGCGAGGGATGGGTCCCATGCTGGCCACACCGGGGGCGACGACGCGTGGTCCATCCACGACGACCACACGCGCCGTAGGGTTGGACAGCGGCACCGGCACGTAGGCAGGAATTCCCTTCAGGTCGATTGGCTGGCTGGAGATGGCAAACGTGCGCCGCATCTGGCGGGACATGCCCCCCAGGTGGTCCCCGTGCGCGTGGGAGATGACCAGCGCATCAATGTCAGCGATGTCCACGCCCAGAGTGGCCATATTGCGCAGTAATGGGGAAGGGTGCTCCCCGCGTTCGTTGAAGCCCACATCGAAGAGGATCGTCGTCTCGTCGGCGCGGATAAGGTACGAGACGCCCGGCTCACCGACGAGGTCGTCGCTGGCGGTGTACCAGTCAATAAGAGGCAGGATGGTTAGGCGCCTCACGGCACCGATGTCCCTGAGTTTGGGATAACGGCTAGCGGCCCACACCTGGTCGGCCCGGCGCCGGCCCAAACAGAAGCGGCCCGACAAGCCTCCAATAGCAGCCATTGTGAGACTGCCGAGGCCGCCAAGTCCAATCTCAATCCCTCGCTTGACTCCCATAACGTCACCTCCTCATGGTTCTCTCCCGACTGGACAGCGCGCTGATCCCTTCTTGGGTTAACATTCCCACTGCGGTCCCTAAGGCCAGCAGGAGCACGCCAATGAGCTGGCCCGCGGCCGTAGGGCACCGCGACTGGCGA
>DAOUDX010000216.1:0-2336 GCA_034430835.1 Anaerolineae bacterium | reverse complement strand
CGCCGTCAACACACGGGCGCGAGAGGTGATGCTGCCCGTGTTGCTCCTGCCGCTGGCCATCCCACTGCTCATCGCTGCCGTCCAGGCCACCAGCGGGTTGGTGGAGGGAGCGAGCCTGGGCGAGGTCGGCGGGGGGCTGCGGCTGCTGGTGGTCTACGATCTGGTCGTCGTGGCTGTTTCGCTGTTGACCTTTGGCTATGTGGTGGAGGAGTAAGGATGGGAGAGAAACGCGGTGTCTTGGGGCTCGTTCTGGCTTCGGCTGGCGCTGCGGCGCTGATGGCCGCGCTGGGGATGGTCTTCCTGTACGCCCCCCGCGAGGCCACGATGGGGGACGTGCAGCGCATCTTTTACTTTCACGTCGCTTCGGCTTGGGTGGGCTTTTTCGCCTTCTGCGTCACTTTCCTGGCAGGGATCGGGTACCTGGTGCGGGGCGAACGGCGCTGGGACATCCTGGCGCTTTCTTCGGTCGAGATCGGGCTGACGTTTATCACCATGACGGTCATCACCGGCGCTCTTTGGGCGCGGCCGGTCTGGGGCGTCTATTGGACCTGGGAGCCCCGCTTGACCATCTCTGCGGTGCAGTTGCTCGTTTACGTCGCCTACCAGATGCTGCGCGCGTCGGTCGAGAGCCCAGAGCGGAGGGCGCGCTTCGCTGCCGTCTACGGGATCGTCGCCTTCGCCACGGTGCCGCTCTCGTGGTTCGCCATCCGCTGGTGGCGCACGATCCACCCGGACATCCTGACGGGCGGCGAGGGGATGGCCTTCACGCCACGGATGAGCCACACACTGGTGGTTTCCCTGCTGGCTTTCACGCTGCTGTACGCAACGTTGCTGCGGCAGCGGATACGATTGGAGCGTTCCAGTGACGCCCTGGCCCTTCTCCGCGCCCGCCAACCAACCAACTAACCTGGAGGCTCGTATGTCCAACAACCTGGTTTATCTCGCATCTGCCTACATGGTCTTCTGGGCGCTGACATTCGCGCTGGTCTTTTCCATCTGGGCGCGCCAGCGGCGGCTGCAGCGGGAGATCGCAGATCTGGCAGCCCGGTTGGGGGAGCCAGACGACCGGCAGGTGTAGCATCGTGGCCCGGCTGCGCAGCTCTGGGACCCTCACGGCCCCGGTGGACGTCTTTGCCACGCCGTCTTGGTGCGCAAGTGAGCCGGCAGTAGCCTGTGACGTCCCAGGCTGCCTCATCGCGTACTCAAAAAGCTCGTCCTCGGTGCCCTCTCACATCTACGGGCGGCTGTATTGGCCGCAGGCGGTCTACCTGCCGCTGGTGCTGCGGAGCTACTGAGCGCCCGCTTGGCCTCCCGTGGAGCTACCCGGCGCGTCGCTGGTGCCCACGGGAGGCCCCTTACTCCCCGGCTGTAGCCACTCGCACGGGTGGTCTCCGTCGGTCCCTCCACCGACGTTCCACAGCTCGGGCCGGTCTCCAGACCGTGCCCGCTGCTACAGCGATGCCTGAGTGCACCTGCACAGGCGCGTGCCCACGGGCAGCGCGGCCATCACCTCCGGCGCGAACCTCAGGGCCCGGTACGTGATTCACGCCGTGGGGCCGGTGTATGACGACACGGCCCGCTCGGCGCAACTGCTGGCCTGGGCCATGCGCGCCGCCTCGCAGACGGCGGACGAGCACGACCTTGAGTCCGTGGCCCTGCCGGCCATCAGCACCGGCATCTTCGGCTGTCCGATGGAGGAGGCGGCGCGGGTGATGCTGCGGGCCGCCATCGGGTACCTGGAGGGGAGGACGGGCTTGAAGCGGGTCGTCTTCTGTTTGTACGGCCGGTCCGCCTTCGAGGCATTCGTGCAGGCGCTGCGAGAGGAAGCCGGGGCGTAGTTCGCGGTCCTCTGTGGTGGCGTTCCGTGGGCGCGGCGGATTTGACTTTCGCCGCAAGCGGAGTAGCATTATACGCGTGGGACTCCAGCACCTCTTCGAGAAGCTGCGACATCTGTCCTGGCACGGCGGCATCGATTCCATCTCGCGCGCTGAACGTCCTCATCACCCGCAACGTATCCTGCACGCTGTCGTGGAATCCAGGCCTTCTGACCCGAAGATGCTGCGGGTAGTTCTGTGGCTGCGGGAGGGAGGGAGGGAGGGAGGAGCGTATGGCACAATGGAGCCACACGACCCTGCGCGCGGGGACGTGAGTTGGATACCGACTGGGTAGCTATCTTCTATCTTCGTGTGACTGAATAACACACGGGTGCATCTCCCAAATTGTGAGCACAGATGTTCGACTTACGCTTGAAGATTTGAATTTCCCTGCAAAGTCCTGCACAGATCACGTGATTTCGGCCTGCTTTCGCTGTGACTGCTTGGCTGCGAAGGAACGAT